>JAIVGO010000154.1 GCA_020201525.1 Actinomycetota bacterium
CTCTTCGACCGGTCCGGGTTTCGCGGGCCCTTCCAGATAGCCATCGCGGAGGATTGGTCCAAGCCTGTGGCGGCAGTCATCTCTTCGTGGAGGGACGTTCTGGGCGTGCCAATAGACGTGATTCCGTGGCCGACGCACTCTCCGCCGGCCGCACCGTGGGAATTGGGGTGGATCGTCGTGACTGGATGGCTCCCGGGTTATCCGGACCCAGAGTACTTTTTGCGGCTCCTTCTCCATTCGGATTCCAAGACGAATCTCGGACGCTTCAAGCATCCGGACTATGACGAATTGATCGAGCGCGCGCGGCAAGCGCGAGACGACCGAGCACGGCTCGAGCTCTTCCACAAAGCTGACCGCATGGCAGTGGGAGAACAGGCCGCGATCATTCCGCTGGCCTACGGAAGGAGCATGGCCTTTGTGAAACCGTGGGTGAAGGGGTGGTGGGAGTTCGGAAAGACATCCGTCTCCTTCGCCGATCTCGTGGTTGACCCATCATCCCCTCGCGTTTGATCTTCCCGATGGCCCGATCGACGGGCCACGGCAACACCGACGCGTGGTTGGATTCGTCGCACGCAGTTGACGCACTGCTAGTAGATGGCAGATGGCACTCGCGAAGCTCTCGGCACTCGTGGAGGCGGGCTAGAACTCGTCAGACGGTCGACCCACATCTCCGCGCAAAGCTCTAGTATTTCGCGCGTGCCGCCAGAGACTCGATACGCCAAGACGCCGAACGGGCTCATCGCGTATCAGATCCTGGCCGATCCTTCGTAGCCATAACGGCGCCGGCCACCGGCGCTCCCTGTTCGTCGAGAACGACTCCGCGGATTGTGGCCGCGTCGCTCGGAGCGGTAAGGGGCCTTCGCACCTCCTTGCCGTCGGCACCGAGGCCGACAACCCCCCGAACATTGACGTCGTTCAGACGACCGGGCAGCACGGCGGCGAAGCATCGAACAGACCATCCGTCGACGCCCACGGTCTCGACGTACAGAGGTGCCCTTCCTACGATATCGATCCGTACGCGATAGACATCCGGCGTCGTGTAGCCCGACACATCGAATACTCCCCCTGCGGGCGGCTCTTGCCCGCCCAATCCAAACTCAACGGCGTTATCGGTGCTGAAACCCACGAAGCAAGAACCGTGACCGAGGTCAACGACCATGCATGGTCCGCCGCCCGTTTGCTTGAACGCCCACGCGGACCACCGTGTCCCCGACGTCTTTCCCGACGTCACTTGCCATCGATAGCGCACGTGAAACGAGCGTTGAAATTCCCGGTCGGCCGGTTCACTCCGAGCGATCGGTGGCCGGGTTGTAGAAGCGGGGAGCGTGAACCTGTCGCTGCCGAGCCTCGTCGCCACCCAGACGGATCCGGCGATCAGCAAAATGGCCGTCACCGTTGACGTAATTGTCGTCAGTATCCGGTGGCGCCGCCCTCGACGCGTGACCGACTCGACGACACCGATGGGATCTACATGAATTGTCTCAGCCCAGGCTTGAACGCCCGACCGCAGTTTCTCATCAACCGACATGATCGACCTCCAGATTCATTATCTCCGCGAGTCGACGACGTCCTCGATGAAGATGCACGCGAGCGGTTGAGGGTTTGCATTGCATAACGGATGCGATCTCATCAAGGGAAAAATCTTCGTAGTACCGCAAAACGATCGCTACGCGTTGTGCTTTCGAGAGCGTACCGATGGCGATTCGCAACCCACCATCTGGAATCGAACAGTAGCTTTGGGCACCGGCGAGCTCGCTCAAAGGACGCTCGCGCAGCCGCCGCGATCGACTCCGCCGCGCCAAGCGCAGCGCAACCGTCCGCACCCAAAGGTCGGGTCGCTCGTACCGGCTCACCTTGCTCCACCGAACGAAAAGCCTGCCGAAAGCCTCCTGCACGGCGTCCTCAGCGTCTTCCCGGCCCGTCGCTAGGACAACGGTACGTACAACGCCTGCGTACTGTCCTTGGACGAAGTGCTCAAATTCCTGATCTCCCACGCCTTGCACCTCCACAACACAACACCCCGGCAACCCGTGAATGTTTACACGCTCTACCCCCGAAATTCCGTGGCTCGTCTAGCGTGCGGTTCGCGGGTTCGTCACGCGCGTAGACTGCCCCGTGTGAGACGAGGACGAGTTGGACCGGTTATCGCCAGTCTGCTTCTGTGTGCCGGATGTACGTTCGGAACACCGCGAGCGGCGCCACCGGTGCCGTCGGTTTCACCGACGCCTCAGCCGAAACCGACGCCGACACCGACTCTTGTTCTAGCGACGTACGGCGGTGACGACGTTGCGTGGCCCAACCTGAAGCATCCGATTCCTGCGCCGCCAACGCTGGGGGCCATCCTGACGACTGGTCGCGTGATGCTCGATTCCGGCCGCGCTTTTCCTGCGGGGCTTTCGCTTCCGCGCATCGGTGGCACCGCGACCTCACCGCTCGTCCTCACACCGTGCAACCACCGGGTGCGGATAACCGGTGGCGCTTTCCGCGCCGTTGCACCCGCAGCGCCGGGGGAGACGCTGGTGGTACTCGATCCCGGTCACGGCGGCCACGAACCCGGCGCCGTTGCGAAAGACGGTACGCGCGAAGCGACTCGAAACTTGCAACTGTCACTCGCCGTGCGCGACGCATTAGACGGACACGTCGATCGTGTCGTGCTCACGCGCACTATGGACCGGGACACATCGCTCGCCTTCCGGGTCGCTTTGGCGGATGCGCTGCGAGCCGGACTCACGGTGTCGTTGCATCTGAATGCAGTCCCGGACGGACCGTCCGATCACCCGGGCACGTCAACGTTTGCCTCTCTCGCCGAGAAGAACGGCAGGCGCGCGGCCGGTGTTCTTTTTCAAGCAGAGCGGCGCTATCTCGAAACGTTGACGCCGGAGCTGCGCGGCAAGTGGGTCGCCAATCGAGACGCCGGTGCGCTCTACCGAATCGGAAGCCGCGGTGATTTTTACTACCAGCTTCGAAACTCACACGTCCCGTGGGTTATCAGCGAAGCGCTGTACATCAGCAATCCAGCCGAAGCCGCGTTGATCGCTCGACCGGACGTGCGCGCGGGCTTGGCGCACGCGATTGCAGGAGGCATTGTCGAATACTTCGGCGCAAAGGATCCGGGTAGCGGGTGGCGCCGTCCGCTGCCGCGCCCCTCGGGACCTGCGGGTGGCGAAATTCCATGCGCCGAGCCATCTGCCTGATTGCATTCTCGAGCTTGCGTTGTTTGACCCGACGGGTGCTTGCTCGGTTGCGCCGGGGCGTCTTGGTCCGGTAGGTATGTCCGGCCATGCTCTTTGAGCTTCGAATTGCGAGCCGGCGCGCGACTGCCGTACTGATCGCTCTCGCCGCTTTCGCAGCGATGGTTGCGCCGGCGTCGGCCGACACGCGAACGGACGTCTCCGGTGCGCAGCGGCGTCTTTCAGCACTCGAACGAACGATATCTACGGACCGTGCGCACATCGCATCGATGCACGCGTCCTTGAAGTCGCTCGCGGCTGCGGTCACGTACAGCCGCCGGCAGGCCGACGAGATTCAAGCGCGGGTCGTGCATACGCGAACGAGTCGCTCGAAGGCTGAAGCGCGGTATCGCACGATTCGCGCGCAGATCGGCGAAGCGGCGCGGCGCGCGTACATCGAAGGTCCCACGTACTGGCTGAGCACCGTGTTCGACGTCACGTCGCTGTCCGATGCAACGGCGATCGAAGCATATGCGGACGACATCGTTTCCCGGGATGCGGCGCTCGCGAGACGGGTGCGTCGGGTTGCCGCAGAATTGAGAGCGCGCGAAAAGCAGGAATCGGCGTTGATGATCCGCCGCGATACAGCGCTGGCTCGACTCAGCAGAGAACAGAACGCCCTGACGGATCGGTTTGCGCAGCAGCAGGTGCGCTTGGCATCTCTCGCGCAGGCAAGAGCGGAAGTGGCCTCGCTTGTCGTGCGGCTTCGCAAGCAATTGCGGGCGGAAGAGATTGCGGCAGCGATGGCGGCGATCTCTCGCGGCACACCCGTGTCGTTCGGCAAATGGGCGTCGGCGTTTCTCGCCACCACCGATCTGCCCGTCGCTCGAAACAATCTCGTCGTCGTGGTGGCGTGGGAAGCGGCTGAATGGACCGACGCCCGATGGAATCCGCTGGCAACGACGTATCCCATGCGAGGTGCGACGACGTACAACGACAGCGGTGTGCGCAACTACGTTTCGTTTGCGCAGGGTCTGGACGCGACTCTGCGCACGCTGAAGCTATCCGGATTCGGCTACGAGAATATCTTGGCGAGTCTGGCGCGCAACGCCGACCCGATGGGGACGGCGCGCGCGATCAATGCATCCGGCTGGTGCTCGGGATGCGCCGACGGCAACTACGTGGTGGCGCTCATCCCGTCGGTCCAGAAGTACTACGACCGGTACGCATCCGCCGGCAGCTGACCAATTCCACCGGCCTCCTGATCGAGGTCCAATCCGGGGCCACCGTTCGATCGTATTAAACATGTCCAAATGAGGACAAAGTACGCCGGTGGTCGAAGGAGTGCCAGACGTAGGCGGCGAATGTGTCGGTATCGGACCCGGGGAGGATCGGTCATGAAGAATCGTTTCAAGATATTTTCTGCAGCTCTTGCACTTGCGATGGCGGCGGTTCCGAGCGCTCAGGCCTTTCACCTCTACCGCGGGCCCGGCGGCGGTTGCACGCCGGCCGACGGCGCGACGGGGGACGCGGCTACTCCGGCTTCGACCGTTCTCATGCTGCACAACACGTTCAACGACACCGCGACGGGGACTCCGATCACGCGCATTCATGCCGGCGATGCGGTGAAATGGACGTGGAACAGCGTGCACTGCCACTCGGTGCTTTCCGATACGGGAGCGTTCTACAGCGAGTTCCACTACCCAACGACGGAACCGACCAGCCCGCACGTTGCTCCGGGATTGTTCGATTACCCGGTGCTCGAAGAGAATGCGACTCTTTCGTGGACCCATGTGTTTTCGACGCCGGGGACTTTCACGTACGCGTGTGAGCACCACAACGTGATCGGTATGCACGGCGTCGTCATCGTCGAGTAACGCTCAACGCGCCGACGGTCCTCCCGCTGAGACGGCGTGGGTTGACGCCCACGTACGCAACGCACCGACGTCTTCGGCTCTCGTCCGCGACAACGGAACCGTTGCTTTCAGCTCGTTGAGAATGCTCTGTGTATCGAGCGCCGAGGCGTCGGCGTACGACCGGTACATCGCGGCGACGATCGCGGCCTCGATTTCCGCGCCGGAAAAGGCTTCCGAGGCCGCAGCGAGCGCGTCGAGGTCGAAGTCCTTCGGATCGCGGCTTCGCTTGGCGAGCTGAATACCGAAGATCTGCGCGCGCTCTTGTGTTCCGGGGAGGTCGACGAAAAATATCTCGTCGAAGCGACCCTTTCGGAGAAGCTCCGGCGGAAGCGCTTGCACGTCGTTCGATGTGGCGATTACGAAGATTCCTTCCGCACGTTCCTGCATCCACCGGAGAAACGATCCGAGAATGCGCTGGCTCACACCACCATCGCCCTTCCCGCTCGTGGCGAAAGCCTTTTCCATCTCGTCGATCCACAGAACGATCGGCGCCATCGCCTCGGTCGTAGACAACGCATCGCGAAGGCGCTCTTCGGACTCCCCGACGTAGGGGCCGTAGAGCGCGGCGACGTCGAGAGCGGCGAGCGGCAGGCTCCATGTTCGCGCGAGCGCTTTCGCGATCAGCGACTTGCCGCAGCCCGGCACGCCGGTGATCAGCACACCACGCGGCGGCTCGAGGCCGAACTTTTTTGCCGCCGGCTCGAACGCTCGCCCACGCAGGCGCAGCCACTCCTTCAGCCCGTCGAGGCCCCCGACGGCGTCGAGCGCGATTTCCACGTTCATGACCTGTAGTGGGACGGAGTGATTCAGCATCTGGGCTTTTTGGTCGCGTACGAACACAATGTCGTCGTCGGCGATCGCCCCGTCCCGTGCGGCCGCTCGTCGCACCAAGCGTTCGGCTTCGGCCATAGAGAATCCCTTGAGCGACGAGACGAGCTCGTCGATGCCCTCGTCGTTCAACGTCACGGGAACCTGCTTTATTTTGAGGTCGTTCAGCGTTCGCATGACCATCGCCTTGAGCTCGACTGCCGTCGGCGGGATGAGCCGCCAGAGGACGGCGAGGTCCTTGATCTCCGGCGGGACGACGGGGCGAGCCGCGGTAATGACGAGCGTCTGTCCGCTCGAATTCGATTGCGCAAACTCTTTCACCGTGCGCAACAACAGCGGGTCTTCGAGAGCCGATCCCGCGTCGGCGAACACGAAGACGGCCGGATCCTTGAGGTCGCGCGCGAACTCGAGCGCTTTGCCCGGTTCCTTCGTGCCGTACTGTGCGTCGTTTTGGGTGCGGGCGAGTCCCCGCGTGGCGGTCCAGACCCACACGGGAAGCGTCAGCTCGGCGGCAGCAGACGAGACGATTTCAAGGAATCGTGTTTCGTCGGTCACTTCGGCAATGACCAGAGGGTAGCGCGATGCAAAGAGCAGCTTGAGGTCGTCAGAGTTGCCCACGCGGCAGAGAATATCGGAGCAACCCCGGGGTGGCGCTCAGCCTTGGACGAAACCGGCCAGCATCGGAGCGAATTGCTCGACGAGTTGCGCCATCGATCCCATCATGTCGAACACGGCTTCTGCCTCGGACCGTTCGGGGTCGAGCCGGCTGATCAGCTCGATTCCCAGAAACATGCCTGCGATTGCATATGCGGCTTGACGCGCCGGCACGAGACCGCCGAGCGGTTGATCGGCAAGCGCGCCCTTGAGCGCTTCTTCAACGAGCGCAATCCAATCCTGAAACCGGTCGAGTATGACCTTGCCGACGTCTTCGTCGGACACGGCGGCCGCCATGAGCTGCGTGACCGCCGTGACGGATCCGCTTTCGAGATCCTCTGCGTGAAGGCGACGCGCGATTTCAACGAGATCGGTGAGCGTGCGTACTTCGGCGGCCGCGGCGCGGTACTTCGCGACCTGTGCCTCGGACATGTTCCGGAATGCTTCGACCAGAAGCGCGGCGACCGAGCCAAAGTAGTAGAAGATCAGCGCTTGGTTGAAGTCTCCGCGCGCAGCGATTGCTCGGGCCGTCGTCCCGGCGAAGCCTTCCTCCCGCAACGTTTCCAGAGCGGCGCGCACGATCCGGTCGCGCGTGGCCGGATCGTGCGTCGCAGCCTTCTTGGTCGTCATAGCTGATGCTGCAACACTACGCGAGGGGAGCCGCACTCGCGGCAATAGCGTTGGCCTTCCACCATGAGGTGATTATTTGCGCAGACGCCCGTGAACACCTTCGCGCGCGTGCCCTTGCACCACGTGCACTCGTTGTCTTGCGGCGACAGCATCGTGCTCCACGTCGTGCGCTTCTTCGAGATCCAATTGAAGAAACGCTCGGCGTGTTGCGACAGTCCCGGCCGCGACAGGCGGAACGCCCACGGCCGGTATCGCGCGGTGGCCCACATACTGGCGAGAAACGCAGCCGGCCCGATCCACGCATTGCCGTACTCGTCGACGGCGACGAGCTCTTCGCCGAGCCACGGCAAGCCGCCGTACCTGCGGTGGGCTTCGTCGGATCCGGCCGGCAACAGCTCGACGGGGACGAGGCACGGCTGCGTCAGCAGCCAGTCGCGCGCTCGCCGGCACACCTCGCACCGTTCGTCGTACAGAATCGTGAGCTGCTGTGACGCAGCCGGCGATTCAGCGTTCGCGACGGCAGCCATCGCAGCTCACTTCCCGCCCCGGCCGCTCGGTGCGACGATCGCCTGTGGTGCGACCGGAACCGGCAACTGGCGTTGCTCGGTGCGGCCGCGAATCTTCCAGAACACGAGGACGTTCACGAAGTGAATCAGCGCCAGCGTGACGAGCAGCAGCGCCAATCGGTTCACGAGGAACTGAATCGATCCGAACGCGTCGAGCCCGCTGTCGGCCCGCAAGATGTAGAACGCGTAGCCGAGATTCAGCATGTAGAACCCGACGACGAGGAGCCGGTTGACCGCCTCCGCCAAGCCGGCACGGTCCTTGAACACGTCGGCGAGAAAGATCGCGCCGTTGCGGCTGAGTGTCCGCGCCAGCCAAGCGGTGAGCCCGACTGCGATCGCCGCATACGCGGCGTAGACCCCGATGACGTAGGTGTTGCCTTCCATGACCGCCACCTCCTCCGAGGGCTTGAGCATCTGCTTTAAGCATACGCTCAAATCTAGAGGTGTCAAGGCGGAATACGATCCGCGCCGTGCATACAGCCACAGAAGCCTGGTACCGCGCCGGACGCTTGATCGACGCAGGCGGCCGGAAGATCTTCGTGATCGAGCGAGGGTCCGGCCCGGTCGTCTTCATCCTGCACGGTTTTCCGGGATCGTCGTTCGACTGGATCCGCGTCGCCGATGCGCTGGAAAGCAAAGCCCGCATCGTCACGTTCGATCTGTTGGGTCACGGCTTCAGCGACAAGCCCGATGCGCGGTATTCGTTGTTCGATCAGGCCGACATCGCCGTGGAAGTCGCGAGGCAAGCCGGCATCGATCGCTGCACGCTCGTCGGTCACGACGTCGGCGACACGGTTGCCGCGGAGCTGCTGATGCGATCGAACGAGGGACGACTTCCGTTCACCGTCGACCGAGCGATGCTCACGAACGGCTCCATTTTCATGGACTTGGTGCAACTATCGGCGGGGCAGATCGCGCTGCTGTCGCTGCCCGACGAAGTGCTGACGCAATCGCTCCCGCTCGAAGGCTTTCGTTCCGGCCTCGCATCGACGTTTTCTCCCGCGCACATGCCGGATGCGGACACGATCGATGCGATGCTGTCTCTCATCGCGCACAACGAAGGCGATCGCGTTTTGCCGCGGGTCATTCGCTACATCGATGAGCGTCGTGCGAATCAAGACCGGTGGACGGCCGGACTCGTCGAATATTCCGGCCCCATGACGGCGGCGTGGGGGGAGCAGGATCCGATCGCCGTTCCGTCGATGCCTCGGCGCCTGAGTGAGTTGCGTCCGGCGACGGAGGTCGTGACGTGGGACGACGTCGGCCACTGGCCCTCGGTCGAGGTGCCCGGCCGCGTCGCAGCGCTCATCGCCGACCGGATTACTTGAGCGGTTCGTATGATAACGGGCGTGCCCGATCGCGAAGAGATGCGCGCTTTCTGGAACGAGAAAGCCGAAGAGAATCCGCTGTGGTACGTCGCATCCAACCTCGAGTACTCATCGCCGGATGAGAAGCGATTTTGGGAAAGCGGCGAGGAAGAGGTTGCGGCGGCGCTGGCCGAAGCCGGCGTGAGCGGGGGCGACGTCGCGGTCGACATCGGGTGCGGCGTCGGCCGCCTGTCCCGCGCGCTTGCGTCGCGGTTCGAGCGCGTGGAATCGCGTGACGTCTCGACGCGGATGGCCGAGCTGGCCGCAAAAAATCTCGCCCCGCTCGGCAACGTGAACGTCCGCGTGATCGAGGGCGACGGCCGCGTCGACCTTCCCGATGCGTCGGCGGAGTTCGTGCTTTCGCTGCAAGTGTTCCAGCACATCCCGTCGGCGCGCATCACGCTGTCGTACATCCGCGAAGCCGGGCGCATCCTGAAGCCAGGCGGGGTGTTCGTGTTTCAGCTGCGTTCGTTTCGCGCGGCCGGGCCGTTGCTCGGCAGCGTCGAGCACGTCGCGCGTGTCGTCGTCGAAACAGCGCGCCGCGCTCGGAAGAAGCCGCCGGAGTCCTTGGACTCGCCCGCGTGGCACGGCAGTCGCGTCGGCAAATGGCAGATCCGCGCCGCCGTGCAGAGCGCCGGGATGACCGTCCGCTCGATGCGCTGGATTTCCTTGCGCGGCGCCAGTCTTCAAGTGGTGTGCTCGAAGCCGTGAGCGAGATCCGGCTCACACAGTTCAGTCACGGGGCCGGCTGCGCGTGCAAGCTCGGCCCCTCACACCTCGTCGAAGTCTTGGAGCGGTTGAACGCAGTTGTTCCGTCGGATCCCGCCTTGCTCGTCGGGTCCGCTACCGGTGACGACGCCGCCGTCTATGCGCTCGATGAAGATCGCGCGCTCGTCTACACCGTCGACTTCTTCACGCCGATCGTCGACGATCCCTACGATTGGGGTCGCATCGCAGCGACAAATGCGCTTAGCGACGTGTACGCGATGGGCGGGCGTCCACTCCTGTGCCTGAACATCGCGGCGTGGCCGATCGACGATTTGCCGGCGGCCATGCTCGGCGACGTTCTCGCAGGCGGGGGCGCGGTTGCGCACGCGGCCGGTGCGATCGTCGTCGGCGGCCACACGATCGACGACCGGGAGCCGAAGTACGGTATGGCCGTGATCGGGCTGGCGGATCCACAGCGAATCATGCGCAACGACGCAGCGAAGCCGGGCGACGTCCTCGTCCTCACGAAGCCGCTCGGTCTCGGTGTCATCTCGACCGGCATCAAGCGCGGCGAGGTTCCGAAGAACGTCGTCGACGAAGCGGTGACGATCATGACGACACTCAACAAGGAGGCATCCGAAGCCGCGATGACATGCTCGGTACTGGCGGCGACCGACGTCACCGGTTTCGGGCTTCTCGGACACTTGCACAGGATGTTGCTGGCCTCCGGCGTTGCGGCATCGGTCTGGGCATCTGCCGTCCCCGTGATCGACGGCGCGCGCCCGCTGGCGGAAATCGGTGTGGTTCCGGGCGGGACGAGGCGCAACATTGCATTCGTCGCTCCGCACGTCGCGTACGAAGACGGGGTGCCAGAACCCGTCCGTGTGCTGCTCGCCGACGCGCAAACCTCAGGCGGTCTGCTGCTGTGTTGTCCGGCGGAATCCGTCGACGCGCTGCGCCTGGCGCTCGAGCAGAGGAGCGTGCAATCGGCCGAGATTGGCATCGTGGAAGAAGGTGAACCCGGGATCGTTCGAGTCCGGGCGGATCGCTGAGCTTTGCTATTCTTCGCCCCGTCGATTGCCGCTGTTTTCCTGGAGGTTCCGTGGAAGTTTTTCGTCTGCCCCAAGCCATGGTGCAGGAAGTGATCGAGCATGCCCAAGCGGAATATCCCAAGGAGGCG
>JAIVGO010000155.1 GCA_020201525.1 Actinomycetota bacterium
TCGCAATGGGATACAACGCTGCACGCGTAATCCTAACCTCAGCGGCGTCGCTGTCGACGTACCCCGTGGGTGCGGACGTGGATCCTGGGGTCTATCCCGACGGCACGCTGCTGAGCGTCGGCAGCGGAACGAGCTACGTGCTCCACGGAGCCAAGCGATGGACTCTGTCTGCAGCGGCATTCGCTTCGTGGGTGTACTCGACGAGCGACGTCGTGCCGGTACCGCAGGCGACTCTCGATGCGATTCCCATGGGCGGCACCCAAAAGCTGCGTGACGGAAGCCTCATGCAAAGCAGCGGCACGAACAAGACGCTCTATGCGATCTCGCTCGGGCGCAAGCGTCCGGTCAGCAGCAGCTTCGTTTTCAGTCTCCTCGGTTACAGGAGCGCGAACGTCCGCGTCGTGCCTCAATCACTCGTCGACGTTCATCCGCTCGGCTGGTGGCTGGACGGCCGCGGCCCGCAATACCCCTAGCGGAACAGCTGCAGTGCCTCGGCAAGCGCCGCGCGCCACGGACGCAGCGGCGAGAATCCCGCTTCGCGCCACGTGCGGTCCGACAGCACGGAAAACACGGGACGGCGCGCGGGGCGTGGAAACCGGTCCGACGTCGTCGGCCGTACGCGTTCAGCATCGAGCCCAGCGAGCGAGAAAATCTCCCGCGCGAACCCGAACCACGTCGTCGAGCCCGCATTCGTCACGTGATACACGCCTGCGCGCCGCGCGGCGCCAAGCGAAACGATCGCGCTCGCCAGATCCGCGGACCACGTGGGCGAACCCGTTTGATCGTCCACGACGTCCAGGGTCTCGCGCTCGCCGGCCAAGCGCAACATCGTCTTCACGAAGTTGGTCCCGGTCGCGCCGTAGATCCACGCGGACCGTACGATCGCCGTCGCGCCCGGATTCGCTTCCAGCGCGGCCCGCTCCCCTGCGGCTTTCGTCTCTCCGTACACGTTCACCGGCTCGTGCGGCGCGTGGGCTTCGTACGGCTCTCGCGCCACACCGTCGAAGACGTAGTCCGTGGACAACGTGACGAGGAACGCGCCGATCTCGCGGGCCGCCGCGCCTACATTTCCCGGGCCGGTCGCGTTGTCCCGCCACGCACGCTCGACGTTCGACTCACAGCCGTCGACATCGGTGTATGCGGCCGCATTGATGATTACATCCGGCGCCGCCGCTGATATCGCGCGCCGGCACGCTAGCGGATCGCCGACGTCCAGAGTTGCGTGCGTCGCCGCAATAACTTCGTGATCCGCGAACGCGACGACGAGATCTGTGCCGACTTGGCCGCCGGCCCCGGTAATGAAGACGCGCATCAGTCTTGATCCGGAACGACGAGCCCAGACGGCGGATGTGCGCCGGTTTTCAGCGGTTCCCACCACCACCGGTTCTCGCGATACCAGTCGACCGTCGCGGCCAGCGCGTCGTCGAACGACCACGCCGGATCCCAGCCGAGCGTACGCACTTTCGACGAATCGATCGAATACCGCCGGTCGTGACCGAGCCGGTCTTCGACGGGCTGCACCAAAGACTCGGGCTTTCCGAGCATTGCCAGCAGCCGCTCCGTCAGCTCGACATTCGTGAGCTCGTTTCCTGCCCCGATGTTGTACGTCTCGCCGGCACCGCCGCTCCGCAAAACGACATCGATCGCCGCGCAATTGTCCTCGACGTAGATCCAGTCGCGCACGTTCAGCCCGTCGCCGTACAGCGGGACCGGCCGGTCGGACAGCAAGTTCGTGACGAACAGCGGAATGAGCTTTTCCGGGTATTGGTACGGGCCGAAGTTGTTCGACGAGCGCGTGATGAGCACCGGATAGCCGAACGTGATCCAGTACGACCGCGCGAGCAGGTCGGCGCCGGCTTTCGATGCCGAATACGCCGAGGAAGGCGTCAGCGGATCCTCTTCGCGAAACGATCCGCTTTCGATCGATCCGTACGTCTCATCGGTCGAGACGTGTACGAAGCGACCGATCGACAGTCGCCGCGCTGCGTCAAGCAGCGTATTCGTGCCGAGCACGTTCGTCCGCACGAACTCCCCCGCGTACAAGATCGAACGATCGACGTGTGACTCGGCCGCAAAGTTCAGGACCGCATCGTGTCCCGCGAGCGCCTCTTCGACCAAGCGTACGTCGCAAATATCGCCCTGAACGAACCGGTACCGGGGACCGGCGTCGAGACCTTTGAGGTTCTCGAGGTTGCCGGCATAGGTGAGCTTGTCGTAGACGGTCACTTCGTCGTCGGAGTGCGAAAGAACCCAGCGCACGTAATTCGATCCGATGAATCCGGCGCCGCCCGTGATGAACAGCTTCATTTACACCACGTCGACGCGGGAGTGATCGCCGAGCATCATGCGATACGCCTTCGGCTTGCGCTCCGTTCGATCCACAACGACTTCGCGTCCGATAAGCGAGTCTTCCAGACGGTGCATGCCGACGATCGTCGAACCGGCCCAAATCACGGAGTGCTCGATCTCCGAATCCTCGATCGTGCACTCTTCCGAAATCGCCGTGTACGGGCCGATGAACGAGTCGGTAACGCGCGTCCGGGCTCCGATGATGACCGGGCCGCGAATCGAAGAGCGAACGATCTCCGCGCCTTCGCAGATCTCCACGGCGCCGGCGATCTCGGACGTCTTGTCGACCGATCCTTCGATATGCGGCACGAGGTCGGACAGCATGATGCGGTTCGCCTCGAGGAGATCCTCGAGCCGCCCGGTGTCTTTCCACCACCCGTCGATGATGTGCGGGCGGACGTGCTCTCCCGCGTCGATGAGCGCTTGGATCGCGTCGGTGATCTCGAGCTCGCCGCGGGCCGAGGGCCGAATCGACTTCGCTGCTTCGAGAATCGACGGCCCGAACATGTACACCCCGACGAGGGCGAGATCGCTCGGCGGGACATCGGGCTTTTCGATGAGACGAACGACGCGGTCGCCTTCGAGCTCCGCGACACCGAACCGCTGCGGCTCGGGGACGCGCGCGAGCAAGATCATCGCGGCGGGCGCCTCGCGACGAAACTCCTCCACCAACCCGGCAATGCCGCCCTTGATGACGTTGTCGCCGAGATACATCACGAAATCGTCGCCTCGCACAAATTCCTCTGCGGTCAGGACCGCATGCGCGAGACCCAGCGGAGCATCCTGACGGATGTACGTGACGTTCAGCCCCCACGCTTCGCCGTTGCCGACGGCCGCCTCGATCTCGGCATGTGTGTCGCCGACGATGATGCCGACGTCGGCGATGCCGGCATCGCGTATCGACTCGAGGCCGTAGAAGAGAATCGGTTTGTTCGCGATTGGAACGAGTTGCTTCGCGCTCGTGTGCGTGATCGGACGCAAGCGCGTGCCCGCGCCGCCGGACAGGACGAGCGCTTTCATCCGGTCCCGCTCGTCCCGAGCACGACGGTCACGTCCGCCTTCGGGTCGCCGTTTCCGCCGACGACGAGCTCGGCGTCCGGGAGCTGGTCGGCGACGAGCTTCGCCTTCAAGTCGTCGCCGGGGGTGAAGTAGACGAATGTTTTCTCTTGCACAGACTGCGTCTTCACGGTCTGCAACACATCGAAGCCGAGCGTCTTCAGCTTCGCCTTGAGTGCGGTGCCCTTTGCGGTGTCACCCGTCGCGTTGATCACGCGCACGGTCACGTCCGATGGATCTGGAATCGAGAAGGCGGTCTTCCCGTACGGAGGCAAGGGGAATGTGTCGGCCTTGATCGCTTTGAACAATCCCGTCGCATCGGGGTCCTCCGCGACGACGTAGGAAACTCCGCCGATCGTCTTCGGATGGCTCGGCACAACACGAAAATCGACGTCGCCGTTGGCCTGCTTCGCTTCTTTCAAACGCGAGGCGAGCGCTCGCGCAACACCGGTCGTGAAGTGTGGATCCAGGACCAAATGCTTCGTCACCTTGTCGATCACATTGATGGCTTTCAACGGATTGAAGATGATTCCGGCGCTGGTTGCCTTCGACATCATCACGCGGATCAATTGCTGCTGGCGGCGAATACGTCCGAAGTCGCCGTCGGGCTCGACCGATCGGGAACGCGCCCAGCCGAGCGCCATATTGCCGTCGAACATGTAACAGCCGCGCTTGGGAATAAAGAGGCCCGCCTTCGGATCGTGGTAGGCGTGCTTCGGGCAAATGCGGACGCCGCCGAGTGAATTGACGATCTCTCGAAAGCCGGCGAAGTTGACCTCGACGTAGTGGTTGATCGGGATCCCGGTGTATTCCTTGATCGTCTGAATGACGAGGTTGGGCCCTTTGTTGTATGCCGCGTTGATCTTTTGAATGCCCAATCCCGGAACGTGCACGCGCAAGTCGCGCGGGAAGCTCAGCACGACGGCGTGCTTGCCGTCTCCGTACAGGTGGACCAGGATGATGGTGTCGCTGCGCCGGCCCGACGTCGGGGAGAAATTGCGCTGCTTTTGCTCGCGTGGCGTCAATCCCTGACGAGAGTCGCTCCCGAGCACGAGTATGTTCAGCGGGCCTTTCAGCGGAGCGGGGAGAACGTTGATGGACCGGTTCTGTGCGCCCTTCAGCTTGCGCCCGGCGTACTTGTAAAGCCCAAGGGCGCCGCCGCCGAACAGCAACAAAACGATGAGCGTCGCGATAATCGTGATCTTCGGCCAGCGGCGCGTTCGCGGCGGTACCGCCGGAATCAAGTCTGGGGTGACGTGAGGAGGACGCGAACGGACATCGCTCATCGGGAGCCGAAGCGCGCTTTCGACGTCGTCCACAGCGCAATGACGCCGTCCCACCACTGGATCTTCTTACCCTCGGCGCGCGACCGGGCGCGGTACGAGATCGGCACCTCGTACGGCCGGTAGCCGCCGCGCAGCAGCTTGCCGGTGATCTCGGCCTCGATGGCGAACGTGCTGCTCTTCAAGTTGAGCGAACGCAGCAAGTCGGTGCGAACCATCTTGTAACACGTCTCGAGATCGCTGATGTACGAGTTGAACAAGATGTTTGCGAACAGCACGATCATCTTGTTGCCGAGCACGTACCAGAACGAGAACGCCGTGTGTGATCCGAACGCCCGCGTGCCGTAGACCACGGGAACGTCGTCTTCGATGATCGGCTTCAGCAAGCGCGGCAAATCGGCCGGGTCGTATTCGAGGTCGGCGTCGAACGGTACGAATACGTCGCCGGTGGCGACGTCCAACGCCGTTCGCAGCGCCGTGCCCTTTCCTTGATTGCGGCGGTGCTTTACAAGACGAACGTTCGCCGGCAGCTGCATCGACTGCAGCAGCTCCGTCGTCCGGTCCGATGACCCGTCGTCCACGACGACGACTTCGACCTCAACCGGAAACTGCACGGCGAGGAGCTCCTTCATCGCTCGCTCGACGCGCTTTTCTTCGTTGTAGACCGGCACTGCGATCGTCAGTTTGGAAATGCTCATTTTCGCTCCATCGAATGACGCGCGACCGGGCTCAACGCGTCACATTTCGCATGTCGTGGGTGCATGCAAGGGTACCACACGGCCCCCGGCTATCCGTCCTCCGCGGCGCGCCGCGCGACTATTTCGGCCTTGCGCGCGAGCCGGTGCGCGCGACGGATCTTCGCTTCGGCCATACGCCGGCGATCCTCTTCATCCTCGGCGATGAGCGGAGGCACCGGAGCCGGTGCCCCGGCATCGTCGAGCGACACGAACACGAGGTAGGCGCTCGAAACGTGCCGCTTCTTACCCGTGCGAATATTCTCGGACTCGACGCGACACCCGACTTCCATCGACGTTTTTCCGACGTCGTTCACTTGCGCGCGCAGCGTCACGACGTCGCCGAGATGGACGGGCTCGATAAAGCTCATCTCGTCCATCGCGGCGGTGACCACCCGATTTCCGCTGTGGCGCGCAGCAGCCGTTCCCGACGCTTCGTCCACGAGCCGCATGATCGATCCACCGTGCACGAATCCGGCCAGGTTGGATTCGGCGATTCCCATGATCTGCGAAAGCACGGTACGGCTGGCCGCCGGCGTCTTGCCCCCGTTCATGACTGCCGCGCGGCGATGAGATCGGCGACTTCGCGCATCATGTTCGTGAGGTCGTAATCGCGAGGCGTGTATACGCGGGCGACGCCGTTCGACAACAGCATTCTTTCGTCGGCTTCCGGAATGATGCCGCCGACTACCACGGGAACCCGAGCCGGATCCACCCCGTGCTCCTTCATCAGACGGATCACCTCGGGAACGAGCATCGCGTGTCCGCCGGAAAGAATCGACAAACCGACGACGTGCACGTCTTCGTCGGCCGCTGCGCGGGCAATCGCTTCCGGAGTCAGGCGAATGCCTTGATAGACAACTTCGAAGCCGGCATCGCGGGCACGGACGGCGACTTGCTCCGCGCCGTTGGAGTGGCCGTCGAGACCCGGCTTGCCGACGAGCATGCGCAACCGGGAGACGCCGAGCTGCTTCGCAGCACGCGCGACGGCTTCGCGCGCAGTCGCCAGTGACGCAAGGCCATTGGGCGCCGCCGGCACCGAACCGACCCCTGTGGGCGGGCGGTACTCTCCGAACACAGACCGCAGCGTCCCTGCCCATTCACCGGTCGTCACGCCGGCGCGCGCACAGGCGATCGAAAACGGTACGAGGTTTTCGCCGGTCGCGGCGGCGCGCTTCAAGTCGTCGAGGGTCGTTCGGACCGCAGCGTCGTCCCGCGTCCGACGGAACTCTTCGAGCGACGCGGTCGCCTGTGCTTCGGCTTCGGGATCGAGCTTCTCGTACATGAACTCATCGTCCGCGAGCGGCGACGGCTCTGCTTCGGTGAACGCGTTGACGCCTACGACCGTGATGTCGCCGGCCTCGATGGCGCGTTGCCGCTTCGCAAGCGATCCGACGAGCCCGTTCTTCATCTCCTCGATCGCCTCCAGGGCACCACCGAGCCCGAGGAGCCGCTGCAGCTCCGCCCATGCCGCATCGGAAATCTCCGCGGTCTTTTCCTCGACGGCCTTCGACCCGGCGAAGAGGTCGTCGTATTCGAGGATGTCGGTCTCGTACGCGAGGATCTGCTGCATCCGGATTGACCATTGCTGGTCCCACGGACGCGGGAGCCCGAGCGCTTCGTTCCAGGCCGGCAGCTGCACGGCGCGCGCGCGCGCGTCTTTCGACAGCGTGACACCGAGCGCTTCGAGCAGGATTCGGTACACGTTGTTTTCCGGCTGCAGCGCTGCGAGCCCGAGGGAGTTCACCTGCACCCCGTACCGGAAGCGGCGGTACTTCGGGTTCGTCACGCCGTAGCGTTCGGAGGTGATCCGGTCCCACAGCTCGTTGAATGCGCGCATCTTGCACATCTCTTCGACGAACCGAATGCCGGCGTTGCAGAAAAAGGAGATGCGCCCGACGACTTCTTCGAACTTGTTTTCGGGAACGGCACCCGTTGCGCGAACAGCGTCGAGCACCGACACAGCGTTCGCCAGTGTGTACGCGACTTCTTGCCACGGCTCCGCGCCGGCTTCCTGCAAGTGATACGAGCACACGTTGATCGGGTTCCACTTCGGAACTTCGGTCGCGCAAAACACGATCATGTCGGTGATCAAGCGCAGAGACGGCACCGGCGGATAGATGTGCGTTCCTCGGCTGAGGTACTCCTTCAGGATGTCGTTTTGGGTCGTTCCCTGCAGCGCGGTCCGCGGCACGCCCTGCTCGTCCGCGACGGCAACGTAGAGCGACAACAGCCACATCGCCGTCGCGTTGATCGTCATCGATGTGTTCATCTTTTCGACCGGGATGCCGTCGAACAGCGTGCGCATGTCGCCGATGTGACCGACGGGAACGCCGACCTTGCCGACCTCGCCGCGCGCCATCGGGTCGTCGGCGTCGTAGCCCGTCTGCGTCGGCAGGTCGAAAGCGACCGACAGGCCGGTCTGACCTTTCGCCAAATTTCGCTTGTAGAGAGCATTCGATGACGCCGCCGACGTATGACCGGCGTACGTCCGGAACATCCACGGTTTGCCGCGCTCCGCCATATTTGTGATGGTACAACGCCCAAGCCGCGGGCGTTTTCCGCCGAATGCCACGGCGTGCGAGACTGCTAAGCGATGTATTTCGTCGTCTTCCTGCCCATGCTCCTCGTGGCGCTTGCGGCGCTCGCGTTCAACATCTGGATGCTCGTCGATGCGCTTGGACGGAGCGAAGACGACTTCTCGTCGCCCGGCTCGCGTGCCTGGTGGATCGGCGGCCTCGCCGTCGGAATGCTGACCAGCCCGATCGGACTCATCGTCGCGATCGCGTATTACGCGGTCGTCCGCGGTCCGGCGACGAGAAGAGGCCGCGCCTAGCGACGAGTTTGTGAGCGGCCGCCGCGGAATGCGAAACTACGTTTCCTCGCTTCTCACAGCGCCTTTGGAGGGTTCGCATGGCGGAAGAGATCCGAACGGTCGGCGTCCTCGGTTGCGGCACGATGGGGTCCGGCATCAGCGAAGTGTGTGCGCGCGCCGGGTACCAAGTGGTTTTCCGGGAGGTGGACGACGATCGAGTCGCCGACGGCCTCGCCCGCATCCGCCACTCGATGGAGCGCGCCGTTTCTAAGGGCAAGCTCGACGATTCCGCACGCGATGAAGCTCTCGGCCGCATTTCCGGCGCGACCACGTTCGAGTCGCTCAAGGACGCCGACTTTGTAATCGAGGCGATCCCGGAGCGCCTCGACATCAAGCAAGAGGCGTTCACCGCTCTCGACGGGCTGTTGCAACCGCATGCGATCATCGCGACCAACACATCGTCGCTGCCGGTCATCGAAATGGCCGTGCAAACCTCTCGCCCCGCGCGCGTGATCGGGTTCCACTTCTTCAACCCGGCCCCGGTCATGGGTCTCGTCGAGCTCGTGAAAACCGTCGTGACGGAGATCGACGTGCTCGACACGGCGCGTGCGTTCGCGCAATCGCTCGAAAAGGAGCCCGTCGTCTGCGGCGATCGTGCCGGCTTCATCGCGAACCTGTTGCTGTTCCCGTACCTCAACAACGCCGTGCGTATGCTCGAAAGCGGGTTCGCGTCGCGCGAAGACATCGACGCCGCGATGCAGCTCGGCTGTGCGCACCCGATGGGACCGCTCGCGCTCCTCGACCTCGTCGGTCTGGATTCCGTCTACGAAATTCTCGACGCGATGTACCGGCAGTTCCGCGAAACGGTGTACGCGCCGGCTCCGCTCATCAAACAGCTGACGACCGCAGGCTTCCTCGGTCGCAAGACCGGCCGCGGCTTTTACGAGTACGAAGAGCCCGACTCGCCGCGGATCAAGGAGGCCGGCAGCCATCGCCATGGCGTTCCGGAAACGGCCGCCTCGCACGTACGCAAGATCGGGGTACTCGGTTCGGGGACGATGGCGCTCGGCATTGCGGAAGTTGCCGCAAAGGCCGGATTCGACGTCGTGCTGCGCGCGCGGTCGGACAAGCGCAAGGCGGAAAGCGACGCCAAGTTCGGCAAGTCGCTGGCGAAAGCCGTCGAGCGCGGCAAGATGACGCAGGAACAGCGCGAAGCCGCGACGGCCAAGCTCACGACGACGACCGACATGGATGCGTTCGCAAGCTGTGACGTCGTCATCGAGGCGATCGCCGAAGATCTCGATGTCAAGCTCGAGCACTTCCGGCAGCTCGACGCGATCGCGCCGGAGCACGCAATCCTCTCTTCGACGACGTCGTCACTCCCCGTTATCGCGCTCGCCGCAGCGACGAACCGCCCCGAAAACGTCGCCGGCATGCACTTCTTCAACCCTGCGCAGGTGATGAAATTAGTCGAGGTCGTGCGGACGGTCCGCACGAGCGATGAGACGGCCGACACGCTGATCGCGCTCGGCACGAAAGTGGGCAAGCATTGCGTCGCGTGCCCCGATCGCGCGGGATTCATCGTCAACGCGCTGCTGTTCCCATACATCAACGACGCGATCAAGATGCTCGAGTCGGGGTATGCGACGGCCGAGGACATCGACAAGGCCATGAAGCTCGGCTGCGGTCATCCGATGGGGCCGTTCGCGCTCGCCGACATCGTCGGTCTCGACGTGACGTACCAAATCATCGAGACGCTCTACGCCGAGTTCCGTGAGCCCGGGTACGCGCCGGCGCCGATGCTCGAGCACTTGGTGCACGCGGGATATCTCGGCCGCAAGACCGGTCGCGGTTTCTACACCTACTAAGGAGCGAGTCATGGGCCTCGAGATCTTCAGCTTGGAAGGAAAGCGCGCGCTGGTTACCGGCGCATCGCGCGGCATCGGCGCCGCGATCGCTATCGCATTCGCCGAAGCCGGCGCCGACGTGGCCGTCAGCGCTCGATCGGAATCAGACCTCGATGAGGTCGCCGGCAAGGCGCGCGCAACGGGTCACAAAGCCGTCGTGGCGCCGTGTGACGTGACGCAGCGCGATCAGGTGTACGCGACCGTCGATCGCGCGGTGAAAGAGCTCGGCGGCATCGACATCCTCGTCAACAACGCGGGCGGCTCGCGGTTCATGGCCCCGCTCGTGAACACGCGCGAGGATGGCTGGGAGAAGGGAATCCGACTCAACCTTGATTCGGTATTCTGGTTTTGCAAGGCCGCAGGGCAGCACATGCTCGATCGCGGATCCGGATCCGTCATCAACATCGCGTCGGTGGCGGGCGTGCGCTCCTCGCCGCTGCTCTCGTTTTACGGCGCCGCAAAAGCCGCCGTCATCAATCTCACGAAGACCTTGTCGATCGAGTGGGGCGAGAGCGGGGTGCGCATCAACGGCATCGCGCCGGGTTGGATCAAGACGGATCTCAACAAGGCGCTGTGGTCGGACCCTTCAACGGCGCAGGGCATGACGAACCCGGTCCCGCTCAAGCGCCTCGGCGAGGTCTCCGACATCACCGGCGCCGCGATCTTTCTCGCCTCCGACGCCGCCGCGTACGTCACGGGCCACACGATCGTCGTGGACGGCGGGATCACGGCCGGCGGCGGCACGGGCTAGCGAGGTGCCGCGCCGCAATCGCCGCGCGCCGGAGGACCGCAGCGAGTCGCCGCGCCCGAAGGGCCTCGTCCCGAG
>JAIVGO010000156.1 GCA_020201525.1 Actinomycetota bacterium
CGCCGAAGTCGAAGAAATGGTGCGCACGAACGTCCTCGGACAGGTCTGGTCATGCAAAGCGGTGTTGCCGCACATGATGGAACGCGGATCGGGCCACCTCGTCGTCATGTCCTCGACGAACGGCAGGATTCCACCCCCGCTGCAAAGCGTGTACAACGCAACGAAATTCGCCGCGATCGGGCTGGGCGAAACGCTCCTGTACGAAGTCGAGCCGTTCGGCATCGGCGTGACGATCGTGTATCCCGGCGCGATCGACACGCCGTTTTTTGCGCCGCCGGAGTTCGGACGGATGCGGACGCCGAAAAAGATCGCGCCCGACCGCATGGGGAAGGCGATCTGCGACGGCATCGAGCGCGGCGCCTACGACGTGAGCCTGCCGCGCGTGCTTCGCCTTCCGGCGATGATGCGCGTGCTTGCGCCTCCGCTCGTCCGAAAAGGCGTGCGCAAATACGCTGCTTCGGTCGTGCCTCGCCCCCCGAAGTAGGAACCCACGTGAATTCGAGCCGCTCTGCGCGGCTCGGGTAGCATTACGCCATGGATTTTCTCAAACGCCTCCTTCCGAGACGCGCGGGGTGGCAAGCCGGCTTATCAACGATCTTCGTAGCCGCCGGTTTCATCGTGATCGCCCTTGCGTGGAACGGGGCGGCCGGAATCGACTTCACGCAAGGCCAGATCCCATACTTGCTTTCCGGCGGTGCGGCCGGCCTCGGCTTGATCGGTGTGGGCATCGCGCTGATGCTCTTCGAAGCTTCCCGCCGGTCGAGCGCCCATCTCGATGCCCAACTGGCCGCGATCCGCGAGAACCTTCTGGAATTGCGTTCCCCGAACATGGCTTCACGGAACGGTGGCGGCGCAATCGTGCCCGAGGGATTTGTCATTGCGGGACCTTCGAGCTTCCACTTGCCCGAATGCAGGCTCGTTACCGGCAAAGACAACCAAATCGTCATCTCCGCAGAAGAGGCCGCATCACGCGGGCTGTTGCCGTGCCGAGTGTGTCAGCCGGAACTCTCGGAAGCCGAAACCAGCTAGCCGAGATACGCGGCGCGCAAGTCGGTCGCTTTCAATTCCTCGTCGCCGGCGCCCTGGAAGATCAACGTCCCCTTTTCCATGATGAAGGCGCGGTCGGCAACGTCGAGCGCTCCTGCATTTTGCTCCACCATGATCACGGTGACGCCGGTCTTGCTTATTTGCTTCACGGTTTGAAAGAGCTCCTGCGCAGTTTTCGGCGCAAGACCTAGTGACGCCTCGTCGATGAGCAACAACTTTGGATCCGCCATCAGGCCGCGGCCGACTGCGAGCATTTGCTGCTCGCCACCCGACATAGTCCCGGCAAGCTGATTCCGCCGCTCGGCAAGACGAGGGAAATATTCAAAGACCTTTTCCATCCGCTCCTTGAGGGCCTTGCGGTCGCGCCTGCGTACCCACGCGCCGAGCCGCAGGTTGACGGTCACAGAAAGGGCCGGAAACACGCGTCGCCCTTCGGGAACGAGGACTATGCCTCGTTGCACGCGCTTCGCCGTGTCCAGACGGCCGACCGATGCGTCCTCGAACGAGATCGAGCCCGACCAGGTTTTCAGCAAGCCGGCGATAGCCATCATCGTCGTAGATTTTCCGGCACCGTTCAGACCGAGCATGACCGCAAGCTCTCCTTGCTCGACGGCGAACGAAATTCCATGGAGCACGGGAAGCGAGCCGTAGCCGGTACGAACGTCGGTCAGCTCAAGCAGTGGCATGTTCTTCTCCGAGGTAAGCGGCGACGACCTCGGGGTGGCGCCGAATCTCTTCCGGCCGCCCCTCCGCGAGAAGACGCCCGAAGTTCAGGCAATAGACGTAATCGCACACGCGAACGACGAGCGGCACGTGGTGCTCGATCATCAGTACGGTCAGGTTCAGCTCGGTACGCAGCTTGAGCAGAAGGTCGCCGAACGCGTGCGCCTCTTCCGGCGACATGCCCGACGTCGGCTCATCGAGCAGCAAGAATTCCGGGTCGCTCGCCAAAACGGCGGCGATCTCCGTCAGTTTTTGGAGCCCGTAAGGCAAGCTGGCAACCACTGCGTTCCGGTAATCGACGAGACCCATGAAATCGAGGATCTCGAGCGCATTGTCCTTAAGCACCTTCTCTTGCTCGAGGCTCGCTCGCAGCCCGAGGAGCCCAGAAAGCACCCCGTAGCGCGCCTTGGCGTGCTGCGCGATCAGCATGTTTTCCATCACCGGCAAGACCTTTACGAGGCCGATGTTCTGAAACGTCCTGCCGATCCCTAACCTCACGCGCTCATGCGTCGGACGGCCGACAACCTGTTCGTCTCGGTATTGAACGGTGCCCGTCGTCGGCTTGTACACGCCCATGACGCAGTTGAAAAAGGTCGTCTTCCCGGCACCGTTCGGACCGATCAAACCGACGATCTCCCACTCGCGGACGTCTATGTCGACTTCGGCTAGTGCTTGCAGACCGCCGAATCGAATACCGAGATTCCGCACCTCAAGGACGGACACCGGCACCTCCCGACTGGATCACTTGCGACTTGCCGTGACCACGCAACGGTGCTCCACCGAACCACCGAAGAATCGGTGCGATTTGCTGTGCGATCCCGCCCGGGAAAGTCGTCAGCGTGAGCAGCAGCAGCAACGCGCCGATCAAACCGGTGTACTTCGAGAACCGGTTGAAGATCAGAGGAAACAATGCGAAGAACGCCGACCCGATGAAAACGCCGACACGAGATCCGAGTCCCCCGACGACCACCATCAGCACAAACGTCAGCGCCAAAGCGAAGTTGAAGTCGGCAGAGACGACGACGGTGCTCCGGTGCGCGAAGAGGCTCCCGCCGATCCCGGCGAAGACGCCGGAAATCACGAACGCGATCAGCTTGTACGCCGTCACGTTGATGCCGAAAGACGCGGCGGCAAGCTCGTTTTCTCGGATTGCAAAAATGGCACGCCCAACTTTGGATCGAACGAGGCGCCAGTCCACGTACATCAGCACGGCCAGGATGATGAAACATAGGTACACGAAGGCCATGTTACCGGTGAAGCCGGCCGGACGGGGAGCTTCTGCTCCCGCACCGCCACCGGTCAGCGCCGGAATGTTGAAGATCGAGTTTTGCGCGACAAAACCGTAGGCGAGCGTGATGAGCGCCAAGTACAGCCCACGAAGCCGCAGCGCGACGAGACCGAGTAATAGCGCAGCGCCTGCGCCCGTCAGCCCCGCAAGTGCCAGCCCAATCCAAAACGAAAGGTGGCTGTTCGAAACGATGTAGGCGGACGTGAACGCGCCGACCCCGACGAACGCCTGATGCCCGAGGGAGATCTGCCCGGCGTATCCGATCAGTATGTTGATCGAGAGCCCGATGACGACGTACACGAGGGCGAACGAGATCATGTTCTCGCGCACGTTGTCCACGAATTGCGGAGCGAGGAGAACGCCGAAAATGATCGCCGCGAGCAAACCCCGGCGAGCAACCCATCCGGCAAACGTCGGGCCGGGTTCGGCACGAACCGGCAGCATCGGCGCTTCGAATGCCTCTCGTACCTCTTCGATCGCATCGACTTCTTCGACGTCGGGCACGGACACGATCTCCGTCGCAGGCTTCGACCGGTTCTTCTTTCTGACCGCCACGTTTAGGCCTCCCGTCCTATGAGGCCCTTCGGACGGACGAGAAGCACGAGCACGAGCACGGCGAAGACCAGTAGATTGGCGGCGCCCCGGACGATCGTCGAGCTCCCGAAGTAAAACTCACCCAAGCCTTGCGTGATGCCGATCAGCAGACCGCCGAGAAACGCTCCCGGCAGGCTGGTGATTCCGCCGACGACGGCGGCAGTGAACGCGGGCAACAAGTCCGTTATCGTCATGAACCCCGGGAAAAGCGCGCCGGTTGGTGCAAGGAGAACGCCGGCAATGCCCCCAAGGACGGCCGCGAAAGTCCAAATGAAGGAGCTCATGCGACGCGTTCCGATACCGGCGAGTTCAGTTGCAACAGGCTCTTGCGACGTGGCCAGCACGGCGAGTCCAAGATCGGTCCTGCTGAAAAAGTATCCCATTCCAAGACCCAATATGACGAGCACGCCGAAGATCAGGAGCCGCTGCGGCGATACAACAACGTCGAGAATATTCACGCCGATCCCGCGAAGAGCCGGCCCAATCTGCACTGCATTGGCTCCCACGATGATGAACTGGAGCTGGATCAGCACGAGCGCGACACCGGCGGTCGCGACAAGCAACGTGACCCGGGGCGCCGTGAAGAGCGGGCGCACGATAAGGCGCTCTACCAGGAAGCCGACGATAGCTATCCCGAGGATGGCGAGAAGGTCGCCCGCCCAATACGGGAGGTGCTGCTTTTCGATGAGCCAATACGCAAAGAACGCCGCCACGGTGCCGAATTCGGCTTGGGCAAAGTTGAAAACACGAGCGCCTTTGTAAACAAGGACCAGGCCGGTGGCCAGGAGCCCGTACACCGCACCGTTGATGACGCCGAGAACGAGGAATTGCTTCACTGCGGCGTGTTCCCAGTGCGCCTCATCAGACTCCCTCCATGGGCCGCGCAGCCGTCGTTAGAACTTGCTTCGCAAGCCGGCATTCTGCGGGTCTTCGATGAATTCGCCGCCTTGAGAGTCGCATCGCCCGACAAGGGCGTGAACCTCAGACGCCCCGAATCGGTTGCCGGAGGTGAACTGGAGATTGGGGAAGAAGTGGGAGGAGCCGTGCGTCGAAAAAGACTGAGTTTGTTGCACAAACGACTGTCGGCTCATGTTAGCTCCGGCGAACTCGAACATCTCGTGAACGTCCTTCATGATCCCCCAAAGGGCCAAAAGCAAGTCGCCGCCTTTGTTCCGCTGATCCAACTGCTTGGCACGCGGAGTGTAGCCGCGATCGCTGGAGGGCAAATTCACTGCTTGTTCGAATTCCGGATCATACGTGTTGCGCTGGCTCCAGCCCGGCCACGGCGAGAAGAACATTGCCGGCGGATCGCTGAACTGATTGTTGTCGCACTCCTGTGGAATCGCTTGATTGATCGCGTTCGTGATTCCGACGCCCATGTAGCGCGGACGGTACTGCTGCCCAACGGTGGCTTTCGAAAGCGAAAGTGTAAAGACCGGCGCCGTTATTACCGAGATGATGTCCGCGCCGTATTGCTTGATCCGTTGCGCGATACCCGGCGCATCTTGCGGGTTCTCGTCTTTGGAGATGGTGAAAGGTTTCACCTGGTACTTACCACCGAGCTGCTTGATCGCGGTCGAAAGTGCGTCTTCCGCGTCATTGAAGTTCGGCGTGTCCGGACGCACAAACGCGATCTTTATCCGTCCATCCGATCCGGCATTGCCCAACCCGTTCATGTCGCTGATGCGATCTTCGCCTCCCCCCAGCTTCTTGATGTACTGCGCCAGCAGGAATTGCTGCTTTGGATAGCTCATCGTGAGTGCGAAGTACGTCTGGCGTGTGCCGGTTCCGATCTCGGTCACGCCGGCGCTCAGGTACGGGATACCGCGGGCATTGGAATAGCGTGAACAGACATTGATCTGGTCGGCGCCGGCGGCGCCGATGAGTAAGAATGCCTTGCCGCTTTCGGCCATGTCGGAACACACGGTCGCGGCGGTTTGCGGGTCGTAGTGATCATCCCGAAACAATACCTTCACATCGCGGCCGATTGTCTTCTTGCCCTGATGCTTCAGCCAGTTCCAGTAGAGGTCCTTGCCGACTTGGAATGATTCGGCCTTGATGGGCGCCGCTCCCGAGGTCGGCGCGTGGATCCCGATCGTGATCGTTGTCGGGGTAATCCCGGTCCGGTCGCCCGGCCCGCTCGCAACGGTGCCGCCGCCCGTCGCGCCGCCGTCCGTTGTCCCACCGGTGGTGCCGCTTCCTGAACCGACGGTGTTCCCTGTCCCGGTGCCGCCTCCGGCGTTCCCGGTTCCGTTGTCACCCGTCCCCGTTCCCGTGTTGTCCCCGCCTCCTGCGAATCCGTTGTTGGCGCCGGCGATGTGAATGCCGGGCTTTTGGCCACACGCTGCAAGCGCGAGCACCATGACGACGCCAATCACGAAGAGTTGTCGCGTCCGCATCCGGAGTTCCTTTCGCTTCATTCGTTCACCGAACGCTTGCGGCGGCGGAGAACCTCGGCGACTCTATTCATTCCTTGGTCCGCGCCTTCGCGCCCAACAGATCGCGAGAGCGCGACGAAGCCCACGAGGCCGATCGGGAACAACAGCCATTCGTACCAAGGGTTCTTGGCGGCCGTACGAGCAACGGGCAGAGCCGGTGCGGCTGTCGGCGCGGGACCAGGAGTCTCGGTGGCGCTCGGAAATGGCGGCAAGGGTGGAGGATTGACCGCCGGCGGACTCACTGAAGGCGGGCCGGAATTCGTGATCGGCGGCAGCTCGGGTTGCTCCGGCGGGATGAAATCGACCGTGGCCTTTACGGCTTCTTTCGCGTTGACGTAGACGAGGTCCTGACTTGGTCCACCCCCGGGCGCGGGATTTTCGATGCGGCTTGCGTACGGGGCCCCGTGGAACTCGACCGTCCAGTTGTCTGTTGCCGCAGCGTTGCCCTTTGGCTTCAGCACGAAGCCGTAATTGGGGGCGTCGCCGGTGGCCCACTTCTTTGCCATTTCGGTTACGTCGAATTTCCACGTCTTGCTGCGTACGCCGTCGACGCACATGTTCAGGTCGACGCCGCCTTTCGCGAGCGGCTCGTTGTCAACCGTCTGGCGTGGGTCGTCGGCGTCTCTATCAGCCGGTGGTGCACCTTCGACGCCGCCGGCCCAGTATTTCTTCACGAGACAGGCCTCAATCTTCGCTTGACTTTCGTTGCTCGTGGCTGGTGCCTTCGCCGCCGCATGCTCCTTCGTGTGATCGGCATCGGTATCGTCGGGGCGCGACACGGTAAACGTGACGACGAAAGAGTTGACCGTGGAACCGAACGTCACACCCGCGGAATCGAGATCGAACGACACGTACGCCCGCATGTCCGACTGTTCGTTCGGCTTGAGGCTCACCCCGAGGTGCCCGGGTGAGATTGGCCCGGCCGCCGAGAGGTTTCCGTTTTGGCACAGGGCGTCGGGAAACGGGTTTGGAGGCGACACGGGCAACGTCGGCGTGCAAGCGCGAGCTTCCTGGTTGGAAGACCAGAACCACGCCTCGCCGTCTCGATCGGTCGTGAACGTCTTGGAATCGGCGCGAGCGACCGGTTGAGAGAGAAACGATGCGGCAACACTCAACGTCCCGACGAACACGGCCTGAACGGCCCGAAGCTTTACGGAGTTTGCAATCGCGTATTTTCGCACTGTTTCACCAGTGTATGGGCGCAGGTTCCCGCCTGCAACGGAACCCTTTCAGCCGGCGGCGATGGCTGCGGCTGCTTCCTCGATCTCGGCGACCAGCGCGTCGTCAAACGCGTCGGGCGTGTTCGAGTCGACGTCCAGCACGCCGATCACTTCGCCACCTGAGGAAATCGGCGCAACCACCTCCGACCGCGTCGCGATCTCGCACGCGATGTGGCCCGGCCGTTTGCGCACATCCGGCACGACCTCGGTCTTCCCCGAAGCCGCGACCGAGCCGCACACGCCCTGCGGGATCTTGATGCGCTCGTGACCTTCCGGATAGGCGCCGACGTACGGACCGAGCACGACCTCGTCGCCCTCGACCCAATAGACGCCGACCCAGTTGAAGAGTCCTTCGTGCTTTGCCGCCAGATCTTCGACGACGAGCCTTGCCATGTCACTCGTCTCCGCCTTGCCCGCCCACTCGCGGCTCATCGTCTCTCCCTCATCCGGCGCTGCATCTCGGCGATGCGTCCATCCATATCGTCTACCTCAACGGGGCCGATTCCAAGCGCCTCACCGGCGATACTAAAGAACCGTTGCAGGATGTGTCCGGTAACGCCCCAGATCGTGTAACCGCGCGACTCGTAGAAGTACATCGGAAACGGCCGGCCCCGTTCCGACCAGTCTTCGGTGCGAACGGCCGTCGCCATCTCACGAACCGGCAACTCGATGATCTCGTCGATCTCCCGCTCGCTGTGCGAAAACGAATGGTCCTCGGGGATCATCGCCACGAAGGGCGAGATCAAATAGTTCGTCACGAATGTGGGATAGTCGTCGAGCTCCCCGACGATGTCGATCATGGCGGAATCGATCCCGAGCTCTTCGACGGTTTCGCGAATCGCCGTTGCCTGGATGGTCTCGTCCTGGGGATCGCGCGCGCCCCCGGGAAATGAGATTTCGCCCTTGTGATGCTTCACGTGTTGCGTACGTCGCGTGAAGATCATCCACGGCTCGCCGTCGCGCTCGAAGATCGGAATGATGACCGCCGCCGGGACCTGGCCTTCGAGATCCAGCGCCGCTTTCTCTCGGCCCTGCAAGACGGCGGCGAGCCGGTCACGCAGTGATGAGGCGGCGGTAGTCTCCACGGCAGCCAATCTACCGGAGGTTGTGAATGAAGGCTGATGCGGTCCCCGCGGTCGATGCGGATGAGGTGCTTGTGTGCGCGCGCGAATTGGTCCGAGCGGCATCGGAGAATCCTCCGGGGAATGAAGCGGCGCCGGCCGCCGTCGCGAAGCGTTGGTGTGAAGGTGCGGGGTTGCAGGTCGAAACGATCGAGCCGGAACCCGGCCGCGCGAACGTCATCGCGACGCTCGATTCGGGAGCACCCGGGCCGACGCTTGTGTTCAACGGCCACATGGATGTCGTTCCCATCGTCGACGAGTCGCTCTGGGAGCATCCGCCGTTTGAAGCCGTCGTCGAACAAGGCATCCTGCACGGACGCGGCTCGTGTGACATGAAGGGGGCGATCGCGGCAGCGATCTGCGCGGCAAAAGCGCTGCGCGGCACCGACTTCGCCGGCAAATTCGTCATCCAGTGCGTTGCCGACGAGGAGGTGTTCGGCCCGCTCGGGACGATCACGCTTCGCGATCGAGGCTTTCTGCGCGGCGACGCTGCGATCGTCGGCGAGCCGACGCAGCTGAGCGTCGGAGTCGCCCAGCGCGGGCTGTTCTGGACTCGCATAACGACCCACGGTGTTGCCGCACATGGGTCGATTCCGCACAAAGGAGTTTCGGCGATCGAGTCCATGGCGCGCCTCGTGACGCAGCTTCGTACGAAGGCGTTCGTCCGAACACATCCGTTGCTCGGACCGCCGACGATCAACGTCGGGTCGATTCGCGGCGGCGGCAAGATCAACATCGTGCCGGCGATTTGCGCGATAGAGGTGGACGAGCGGGTGCTCCCGGGCGACGACTACGACGACCTGGTTGCCGAGATGGAGGCCGAGGTTCAGGCGTTGGAGATTGACGCCACCATCGAGGTGACGAACTACGCGGCGGGATACGAGCTGCCGGCGGACTTGTCGATCGTGCGGCTTGCCCTCGACGCGCACGAGGCGGTGCGCCGTCAGCCCACGAGCGTTACCGGCATGATGGGTGCGACCGACGCGGCGATCCTCAATAAAGAAGGCGTGCCGTCGATCGTGTTCGGGCCGGGCTCGCTCGCTCTCGCGCATACGACGCGCGAAAACGTCGAGGTTGCCGAGCTTGCCGACGCGGCACGCATGTACGCGTGGATCGCGTCGCGCTTCCTCGCGACTACGTAATCGAGCGCGTCCAGCCGCCGTCGACTTGAATCGCGGCGCCGGTGATGTACGACGCGCGCTCGGATGCGAGGAACGCCACCAGCGCGGACAGCTCTTCGGGTTGTCCCATCCGCTTTGCCGGCATGTCGGCGTCGAAGAGCTTCAGCGACACTTCGAGCGGTTCGCCCGTGCGGTCGGAGCGCATCTGCGCCAACGTGCGGATGCGGTCGGTGAGTATGCGGCCGGGACAGACGCAGTTAACGGTAATCCCTTCGGCGGCGATCTCGTCCGACAGGGATTTCGCGAAGCCGGCGACGCCACTGCGCGCCATCGTGGACAACATGAGCCCTTCGACCGGCTGCTTCATCGTGAGGCTTCCCAAGATGATGATCCTGCCCCAGCGCGCGGCACGCATGTGCGGCAGCGCCGCAAGACACATCTTGACCTGCGCCATGAGGTTCGAGTTCACGGCCTCTTCGTAATCGGCAAGCTCGAACGTGTCGACGGTGCCTGCCGGCGGACCGCCGACGTTGGCGAACAAGATGTCGAGGCGTCCGAACTCGGCCACCGTCGCCTCGACGAATGCGGCCGGCGCGCCTGCTTCCGTCAAGTCGATCGGCATCGCAAGCACGCGAACATCAGTTTCGCGCAAAGCACTCTCTGTGTCGCGCAAAGCAGCTTCGGAGCGCGCGCAAATCGCGACGTCAACGCCTTCGCGGGCGAGCTCGAGCGCAACGGCGCGACCGAGCCCTTTGCTCGACGCGGACACCGCCGCTGCGCGTCCTCGCAGTCCAAGATCCACGATGCACGATTGTACTCGCGCGATAGAATGAGCCACATGGCGAAGCCAGAACGATTTGTTTTCGTGTGCACGAACGAACGGCCCGACGGTCATCCGAAGGGATCCTGCATAGGCCGCGGGTCTGCGGAGATCTTCCAGCAATTCCGCGATGTGCAAGGCGAAAGGATGGCGTTGAATTTCAAGGTCGTCGCGACCGGATGTCTCGAACCGTGCCTCGCCGGACCGACCGTCGTCGTGTACCCGGACGACGTCTGGTACGGCGGCGTGACGATAGACGACGTCGAGCGAATCGTCGACGAACATCTCATCGAGAACAATCCGGTGGAGTTCCTTCGCATCGACGACGAGGACTTCGAGCGCTCGCAGCGCGCGGCAAAGCTCGCTCCCCCGACGATCTAGGATCCTTGACCGCCTGCTCGGGACCCGTCACCGTGTCCTTCAGCGGCCAAAGGAGATGATCCTGTTGAAGGAGTTCAAGGCATTCATCCTCCGCGGGAACGTCGTGGACCTCGCGGTCGGCGTGGTCGTCGGCGCCGCCTTCGGAGCTATCGTCAACTCGCTGGTGAAGGACCTCCTGACCCCGCTCCTGGGTCTCGTGCACATTGCGGAC
>JAIVGO010000157.1 GCA_020201525.1 Actinomycetota bacterium
GCCTACGACCACGATCCCCCGGCTCACGCCCGAAGAGCGTGCCGCGCGCGTCGCAGCGGCGACCGGCGGAGCAGTCGCAACGGCCGGAGGCCGGGGCAAAGGCGTCGGCGACACGCACCGCATGCTCGCGCTCGTGCCTCCGGACGGCATTCAGCGCGTCGAGCGGCGGCAGGAAGACAAGATCAACGTCTGGCCGCACCTTATGGTGGAGGAATTCGTTTCGCTCCTCATCATCACGGCCGTGTTGCTCCTGATGTCGACGTTCGTAAACGCGCCGAGCCGTGAGCTCGCGAACCCATCGTTGACGCCGAACCCATCAAAGGCACCCTGGTACTTCCTCGGGCTCCAGGAGCTCCTCCGCTACTTCCACCCGATGGTCGCCGGCGTGACGATTCCCGGTCTCGGCTTGTTCGGCCTGATGGCGGTTCCGTATGTCGACAAGAACCCGTCGATGCGACCGGATCGTCGCAAGCTTGCGATCTTTTCGTTCACGATTTTCGTCATGTTCTGGGCAGTTCTCGTCATCGTCGGAAGCTTCTTCCGTGGACCCGGCTTCAACTGGGTCTGGCCGTGGAAGAGCGGCATCTACTGGGACTTCTAAAATGACCACACTTGCAAAGGTTTCACCGGCGCTGTGGGCCGGCATCGGCTTCGCAGTGCTCATCGCTCTCGGCGGCTTCGGGCTCATCGCAAAGAACATGCGCGAGATCATGCAAATCCGTAAGGAGCGCTCGACGCACGCACCGCTGCTCGGACGCCCGCCACAAGTCACGCGCCGCACCTTCTTCCGCAAGATGATGCTTATCGGCTTTGGGGCGGCGATGCTCGACTTTGCGGCTGCGAGCCTCGCATTCCTTTGGCCGGTATTGAAAGGCGGCTTCGGGAGCAAAGTCACACTCGGGCCGTCGGCCGACGAGATCAAGGCGCAGATCACGGCGACCAAAAAGCCCTTTTACTTTGCGCCGGGACGTTTCTATCTCGTCGCCTACGACACCAGTGACGGTAGCAACCTATACGTGAAAAGCGGTGTCGCAGCCGGCGGGCTCATGGCTTTGTATCAGCGTTGTGTGCACCTCGGGTGCCGCGTTCCCTTCTGCGAGTCGTCACAATGGTTCGAATGCCCGTGTCACGGCTCGAAATACAACCGCGCCGGCGAATACCGGCTCGGCCCCGCACCGCACGGGATGGATCGCATGGTGATGACCGTGGACTCAGGAAAAGTGACGGTCGACACCGGCGACATCATCCTCGGCCCGCCGCGCGGCACGAACACCACCGGTCAAAACGCCGAAGGACCGTTCTGCCTGGCGCCGGTGAAACAACACAAGTAGTGTCCGACGACGAATTTTAGATAGGAGGGAAGAGCGCTGATTCTCGCGAAAACAAGTAACGCGCTGACGGCCGCGATCATCGCGGACGTCGTATTCGTGGGGCTCATCGCTATCCTCATCGGCAACCGGTTCCTTTCGAAGCGCAAGCAATCGCTGGTTCCGCCGGCACTTCGGCCCGGGCCGTCGGACGAAGAGCTCGAGCGGCGCTTCTTCATCCGCCAGCTCGCGATCGGCGGTTTCCTGACGCTGTTCATGGCCGTGTTCCTTCCGGCGTACTTCTTGCGCGAGCCTGTGCGCCTCCACGAGCGCGCCGTTGAGTTCAGCGCCGCCTCCGTTTCGCGCGGCGCCGATTTGTTTGCGCCGACCGGTGATCCGAACAACCTCACTGCCGTCGGGTGCGCGACGTGCCACGGCTTGAAAGGCGAAGGCGGCGTCCGTCAGTTCCAGGGCCACACATACGCGGAGCCGCCGCTCAAGTACATCGTCGGCCGCTATCTCGCCTCGGGGCGGAACGAAGAAGACATCAAGCAGTTGATTCGCGACGCGATCGAGCGCGGCCGCCCCGGCACGCCGATGCCGACGTGGGGCCTTCAGTTCGGTGGACCGCTCAACGCCGAGCAAGTCGACGACCTCATCGCCTTCGTCTACTCGATTCAGGAAAAGCCGCCGACCGCGACGTCGGCGAACGGGAAGGCTCTCTTTCAGGAAAATTGCGCGATCTGCCACGGGGTCGACGCGAAGGGCGGCATCGGACCGAACTTGACGATTGAGTTCCAGCGGCTGACGGAGGATCAAGTGCGCCAGACGATCATGGGAGGGCGCTTGAACATCAACAGACCATCGATGCCTTCGTGGGCCTTCCTCGGATCAGACGCCGTCGACGCACTCGTCAATTTCCTGAAGAGCGTTCAAAGGATGCCGGTTCGATGATTCGCTTCTTCGCTCACACGCTGCCGCTAGCGCTGGAAGGGACTCCGAAAGGTCTCGGCGGCGTGGTGTTCGTCGTGTGGTGGGTCCTCATGTTGATGGGCTCGATGTACGTACTCCTCATGTCGATCTACGGAGCAAAGGTCGCCTACCTCATGCAGATGGCCGCCATATTCGCGTTCCTGATCATCTACTCGGCGATTTGGTTGTTCGGCGCTCCCGGAACCGTTCCGGGCACCGGTCCGCGCGGCCGCGAGCCTGCCTGGGTGCCGTTTACGCCGACGAGCCAGCAAGCCGCGGATTTCACGGCCGTCAAGACGTTCCCGAACAACTGGGAGAAGCCGGGGAAGAAGTATGCGGGCGGGATTGACTCAGCCGGAGAGGTGCAAGGCCTCAAGGACACGTGGGGCACCGCACTCGCCACGCGCGCACAGAGCCAGGGGCTCACCACCGGCACCAAAGCAACGGACTACGAGTTCCGAACCTCGACGACGGCTTTGACCCCCGACGAAGAAGCGCTGCCGGTTGCGACCGTTCGCTTCACCGTGTCCGGCAGCCATTTGATCGCCGGAGCGACGATCCCCGCGACGTCGGCGCATCCGGAAGTGACGGTGTTCGCGTACCGCGACAAGGGCCAGATCTTCTACTTCGCCGCAATCATTTTGGGGTTCAGCATCTTGCTGTTTGCTTTGCACCTGTACTTGCTCACCCTCGTCGAAAAGAAACAATCGCAGCTTCAGGGCGCTCCGGCCTAAGCACTCGCTATCCCGGTGGCGTACCGCGTCATTCAGTGGAGCACCGGCAACGTCGGCCGCTATGCCCTGCGCGGAATCATCGGCCATCCCGATCTCGAGCTTGCCGGCCTGTGGGTCCACAGCACAGACAAGGCAGGATGCGACGCGGGCGAACTGTGCGGCCTCGCACCGACCGGCGTTCTCGCGACAAACGACGCCGAGCCGCTGCTTGCTCTCGACGCCGATTGCGTTTGTTACACGGCGACTGCGGACGTGCGCCCATTCGAGGCCCTCGACGACCTGAAGCGAATTCTGTCTTCGGGCAAGAACGTCGTCTCCAGCTCGCTCGTGCAACTCGTGTATCCGCAGGGTGGTCCGCCGGAGCTCGCGGAGCCGCTGGAGGCCGCCTGCCTTACCGGCGGCGCGTCGTGTTTCTTCTCCGGCATCGATCCCGGTTTCGCGAACGACGTCCTGCCGCTGCTACTCAGCGGAGTCTGTGAGCGCATTGAGGGCGTTCGCGTGCAGGAAGTGCTGAATTACGCGACGTACGATCAGCCGCAAGTTCTTTTCGAGACGATGGGGTTCGCCAAGCCGCTCGATCACATGCCGATCTTGCTTGCGCCCGGCGTGCTCACTCTTGCGTGGGGAAGCGTGGTGCGCGTCATTGCCGACGGCCTCGGCATCGAGCTCGACGAAATCGTCGAATGGCACGAGAAACGGCCCGCGCCGGAGACTTTCACCGTTCCCTCGGGCGTGGTGGATAAGGACACCATGGCCGGGTTGCGTTTCGAACTGCGCGGCATGGCCGGCGGGAAAGAACGTGTCGTTATCGAGCACGTGACGCGCCTTCGCGACGACATCGCTCCCGAATGGCCGGCGCCGCCGGGGAAAGGCGGTTACCGAGTGCTCATCGAAGGATCACCGTCGATCACGTGTGAATTCACGCTCGAGGGCGACGACGGCGACGAGAACTCGGGCGGTCTCATCGTCACGGCGATGCGCCTCGTCAACGCGATCCCCGCCGTCTGCGAGGCGAAGCCGGGACTTCTCTCCGCTCTCGACCTTCCACTCGTCACCGGACGAAACTTGGTGCATTAGCGCACCGCCGACGCACTCGCCGCCCGGTCCGAGGTCCGTACCGCCTCGTCAATGACGAGCGAGAGCGCGCGCAGCGTCTTGGGCGAAGTACGTCAGCACGATGTCGGCGCCGGCACGAACGATCGCCGTCAAGATCTCCATCATCGCTTTTTCTTCGTCGAGCCATCCGGCCACCGCCGCCGCTTTGACCATCGCGTACTCTCCGCTGACGCTATATGCGGCAAGAGGGGCCGTCACCGCGTCGCGGACCATGCGAATCACGTCGAGATAAGCGAGCGCGGGCTTGACCATCACGATGTCGGTACCCTCGTCGATATCCGATTGCACTTCACGAAGCGCCTCTCGCACATTCGGTGGATCCATCTGATAGCCGGCACGGTCGCCGAACTGCGGCGCGCATTCGGCTGCGTCCCGAAACGGCTCGTAAAACGACGACGCGTACTTCGCCGCGTAGGACATGATCGCCACCTCTACGTGGCCATCCGCATCCAACGCGGCGCGAATCGCTGCGACCTGGCCGTCCATCATTCCGCTCGGAGCCACGATGTCGGCGCCCGCGGCAGCCTGCGAGGCAGCGATGGAGCGGTACCGAAGGAGCGTCGCATCGTTATCGATTCGGCCCCGGTCGTCGATCACCCCGCAGTGCCCGTGATCCGTGTACTCGTCGAGGCACACGTCGGCAATGAGCGCGACGTCCTCACCGAAATCCGCGCGCAGCTTCGCGAGCGCGCGCTGAACGATGCCGTCTTCGCGGTCGGCGCCGCTGCCGGTAGCATCTTTCGCATCTGGGATGCCGAACAAAATGATCCCGGGAATCCCGAGCCGTGCTACCTGCTCCGCTTCCGCGCGAAGTGAGTCGAGCGTGTGTTGGACGTGGCCGGGCATCGAAGCGATCGGCCTCGGCTCGTCGATTCCTTCCTTTACGAGGAGCGGGGCGATCAGATGATCGGCGTCGAGGAGCGTCTCGCGCGACAGTCGCCGGAGTGCCGGCGTCGCGCGCAAACGGCGTGCGCGATGAGACGGGAACGGGCTCACTGAACCCAGCCTAACGCCGCTTTGTGCGAGAAGGCGACACGGACATCTTGCGCTTCTCACGCCTGGGCCCTTTCGCCGCCGCAGCCACGGTGGCCGCCGCGAGACCCGAAATCGTGTGCTCATCCGCAATCGCGTCCACACGCAACCCCACTTCGCGCGCCGCTTTCGCGGTAACGGGTCCTATGCAGGCGACCTTTACCGACGGCGGCGGCCGGGTCCCGAGCAATGACATGAAGGCATGGACGGTTCCGCCGCTCGCGAATGTCAGCACATCGATGTCGCCGGCAATCACACGTTTGCGCACCGATGTCTCCAAGCGCGCGACGCTTCGCAGCCGGTAAACGACCACGCGGTCGCAGTGCCAGCCTTTTGCCGTGATCGCTTCCTCCAGCCCCGGCTCCCCGACATCGGCGCGCGCAAGCAAGACGCGACCGGCACCGGCCGGAAACGCCACGCCGACCGCTTCGGTCGTAAAGCTGTCCGGCACGAGTTCCGCGCGGATGCCTTCTGCGGCGAGAACCGCCGCCGTTCCCGTCCCGATGGCCGCGACCTGCACCCCGCCGAATGCACGCGCATCGAGGCGGAGCTCGCCCAGGCGGCCGAAGAAGATTCGCACTCCGTTCGCGCTCGTGAAGATCGTCCAGTCGTACGTGCCACGCGCGAGTGCGGCGATCGCGCGGTCGACCGTCGTCCACGCCCGGGGCGGTTCAACGCGAATCGACGGCGCTTCAACCACGTCGGCTCCGAGCTCGCGCAACACGCCGGACAGCTCGCTCGCTTGCTCGCGCGTTCGCGTCACGAGACACGACACCCCCGACAGAGGTCGCGTATCCCACCCGCCGAACCTCTCGCGCAGCGACGCGACGTCGCCGACGACGGTGACCGCAGGTGGAGTAATCCCACCACGTCTCGCCTCGGCCGCAATCGTGCCGAGTGTTCCGACTACGGTTCGCTGAGACGGTAGCGTTGCCGACGCCACAACGGCCGCCGGTGTGCCGCGCGGCCGTCCCGCACGCATCAGTGCGTTCGTCGCCTCCGCGAGCCGATCGACCCCCATCAGCAGCACGACGGTATCGATCCGCGCCAGCGCGTCCCAGTCCAAACGTACGCCGGCACCGCCGGACGCTTCGTGCGCCGTGACGATCGCAACCGATGCAGCCATTTCGCGGTGCGTCACCGGAATACCGGCGGCGGCGGGCCCTGCGATCGCGGACGTCACGCCGGGAACAACCTCAAAACCAATGCCGGCAGATGCGAGCGCCTCACATTCCTCTCCGCCCCTGCCGAACAGGAACGGATCTCCGCCTTTCAAACGCACGACGTTCTTGCCCTCGCGCGCAAGGCGAATGAGCGCTGTGTTGATGTCCTCTTGCCTCATCGCATGCCGCCCGGTGGCCTTCCCCGCATAAATACGTTCGGCATCCGGGCTTAGGAAATCCAAGATTTCGCTCGCGACGAGGCGGTCGTAGACAACCGCATCCGCGCTGCGCAACGCGCCGAGCCCCCGGAGCGTCAGCAAGCCGGGATCACCGGGACCGGCACCGACGAGCGTAACGCTGCCGGCAGACGCCGGGGCACGACGAGGGGTCAAATCTTCTCTCTGGACGCGGCCACTATGTCGGCGGCTCCTGCTGCGCGCATGCGTTCGGCCAGCGCTTGCGCAACGGCAATGGGATCCTCGCCGGTTTGTTCGTCCCGCAGCACATGTTTGCCGTCCAACGTCGCCACCATGCCCCGCAAGCGAATACTGTTGCCCGTGATCGTGGCGAGGGCGCCGAGCGGCAGCGAGCAGTCGCCGCCGAGCGCAACCATCAGTGCGCGTTCGGCCTCATAAGCGCGACGCGCAGCCGGCTCCTCGATCTCGCCGAGTGCCGCACGCATTTCTTTATCCGATGCCCGGCACTCGACGGCGAGAGCACCTTGTCCCGGCGCCGGCATCATCACCTCGGGGCTGAAGACTTGCACGACACGCTGGTCCTTACCGAGCCGGCGAAGGCCGGCGAGAGCGACGACGAGCGCGCCCACCTCACCCTCGGTGAGCTTGCGCAAACGGGTGTCGACGTTCCCACGAATCGGTTTCGGCACAAAGCCACGGCCCATCGCAAGAAGCTGCGAGGAGCGCCGAAGCGACGACGTACCGAACGTCGTCCCGGGCTCGAGACGTTCGAGTCCCGCGCCTTGCCGCGTAAGCAATGCATCCCTCGGATCCTCTCGCGGCGTAATCGCCGCGAGCGCAACGCCCTCCGGCGTTTCTGCCGGCAGATCCTTTGCGCTGTGTACCGCCAAATCGATTTTTCCATTTACAAGCGCTTGCTGAATGTCCGACACGAACAATCCTTTGATTCCCGCCCGGCGAAACTCCGGCGCCTCGTCGCCGCTCGTCACCACCGGAACCAATTCGAACGTCCGCTTGCTGAGCACGGCGTTGATTGCTTTTCGAACCATCTCTGCTTGGGCCAGCGCGAGCGCACTGGAGCGGGTTCCGATGCGAAGAACGGTGCGCGGCATCAGATCGCGTCGGGCATCAAGGCCGCGTGCTTTTCGCGGCGCTCGCGGTCAGCCGCTTTCCTCTTCGAAGAGATTCGAGCGCTGCCTTGCGCTGCTCGTAGAAGGAGAGGATCTGTAACTCGATCGAGAGGTCCACTTTGCGCAACGACACATCGTCGGGGACCGTGATGACGGCGGGAGCAAAATTCAGAATGCTCTTCACGCCCGCCGACACTAGCCGGTCGGCGGCGTCCTGTGCGGCGACTGCCGGGGTCGCCACGATCCCGATGGATACTTGACGCTCCTTAACGATGCGCTCGAGGTCCTCGAAATCTTCGATCGCGAGCTCGCCGACACGCTCACCGACTTTTCGCTCGTCGGCGTCGACGAGCGCCGCCACGCGGAATCCGCGCGCGGAGAAGCCGCGATAGTTGGCCAGCGCGTGACCGAGATTTCCGACCCCGACGATTACGCAATTCCAATCTTGCGTCAGCCCGAGCTCGCGCGAGATTTGGTAAATGAGATATTCAATGTCATAACCGACGCCGCGCGTGCCATACGAGCCGAGGTAGGAAAGGTCCTTCCGCACCTTGGCCGAGTTGACGCCGGCCGCATCGGCCAGACCCTCGCTGGATACTGTGTGCATGCCGCGATCGGTCATTTCGGCGAGGCTCCGTAGGTACAGCGGCAGCCGGGCGACGGTTGCCTCGGGAATGGCGCGTTCTCTCACGCTCGTCTCTCTGCCTGATGGGCCGGGGTGAACAAATCAATCTTAGAGGCTTGTGACCGCATTCTCAAACTCTAAGTCCGCCGTGAAACGCCTCTGACCTGGGAAAACAGGTCGTAAAAAACGGGCAGGGCCCCTGGGGACAGGGGCCCTGAGGCACAGGACGGCTCCCAACGTTTGGGGGCGGAAGGAGTCGCCTCACCGCTTTCTGCAGCGACCTTACCCCCGGTCGGAGAAAGCGGTGGCAAAAAGCGCCTTAAGGAAGGCCTAAAAGTAGCGGCCGACCAGGGGCAACCGGATGAACGCTTCCGCCTGCAGCATCGCCAAGCCGGCGCGCGGCAGGTCCAGAGCGTCCTCATACGCGAGATACCTGGGTAGCCATTCCGGATGAAACTTCCGGTTGAAGCGCAGCAGGGATTCGATTTGGAAAAAGCGCGACGCGAGCAGGAGCGCACGGCGTGACACGCGGCGCACGGGGTGAAAACCCGTGACCGCGGCGAGGTGTTGCGCGAACGTCGCGAAATTCAAGCTCAGCTTTTCGACCCCTCGCTCGCGCAGCGCGGAAACCGCCTCGATGATCAGAAACTCGTTCAAGCCGGCGGGGGCGCTTCGCTCGCGTCGCATAGCTTCGAGGGAGTAGCCCCGGCCACCGTTGTACGGAACGAGGTGGAGGAAGCCGCGCGGCTTCTCGTCCCCGTCAACGGCTAGGACGAAGAGACAGTCCGGATCCTCCGGCGCAAACATTCGTCCGAGGGCCATGGAAAAGCCGCGTTCGGCGGCCTTTCCGCGCCACTGGTGGGCGATGCGCCGGCACGCGGCGCGAATGTCCGGCGATACCTCCTTCGTCGTCAGCAACATGCAGCGGTACCCCTCCCGCTTCACGTGGTTGGCGCTTTGCCGAATGTTTCGAACACGACGGCCTTCCAGCGAAAAGGCTTGGACATCGATGATCGCCTCGTCGCCGAGATAGAACATCTTGAGACCCACTCTTGCGTAGAGGTCGTCGTTGCCCGGAGCCGCACCGATGATCGATACCGTCCAATCCCGCTGTGCGGCGTACACAAAGAAGCCGTTGAGCAACGGAGCCCATGCCTCGCGCGGGCCGACCGGATCACCGGAGATGAGCGCGATCCCAGCAACGTACCGGTATGCGATGAATGCAGACCGATCTTCGTTGAAGAAATAGTCCTTGTCGTAGCGGAGGGCGAAGTACGACAAGGAATCGGCGTCGTTCGCCGCCACGACACCGCGGGCCACCAAGCGCTCCGCTTCGTGATGCTGCAGTCGTTGCACCACAGGACGAAAAAACAAGAACGTCAGAAAGGCGAGCATCCCGATTCCGTAGACCACCAGCGACGCGGGGAACCAGGTGCCGAACCGGCCCGTTTCACGGAGCGGTCCATCGACCCCGACGAGCCCCACGATTACTTCGGCAACCGCACGGCCGATTGTAGGAGCCGGATGGACACTGCCACGGTTCAAGAAGATCGCGCCGACGCCGAAGACGAACGCGCCGGCAACGAGCAACGGCGCCGTGCGAAGAAATCGCGTAATCGACGCGGGGTCGGAGCGTGCGAAAAAGTCTTTGCGCCGGACGATCAATGCGGTGGCAAGCAGCGCGGTGAGCGCCGCCTCCTCGAAGTCCAACCCTTTCGCGAGGTGCAGCGCAACCGAACCCACGAGCAACGCCGAGGCAGCGACCATCGCTGCATGTTTTCCACGCCACAGCTGACGGGCGAGGACCAAGAGCGTTACCCCGGCAATGAGCGTCGCCGTTGTCGCGACGTGCGTTGCCGACAAAGGGAGCTTGTCGCGGAGATCCTCGAGACGTGCACGTTGCGCCGGCAACATCGCCGACACGACATTTGTGGCGCCCGCCGTTCCGACTGCGACGGCAAGCACATGCCGCGCGCGGCGCGGATGAAGCCTCTCGCTCATCCGCCGTTCTCCGCCAGCGGCCAGCGAACGTCTGCTTCGGTCCCGCCGCCTTCACGCGGACGAAGAGCGATCGTCGCGCCGGACACCTCACAAAGACGCGCGCAAATCGTCAACCCGAGGCCGGAGCCCCCGACGCCGCGCAGCCGACGGGCGCGAAAGAATGGCTCAAAAACATGCTCTGCCTCTTCGTCGGACAAACCCGACCCCCTATCCCCCACGACGACCTGAAGAAATGAATCGTCTACTTCCGAGCGAACATCCACGACACCACCGCGCGGAGAATATTTGACCGCGTTGTCGAGAATGTTGAAGATGACTTCCTCGAAAGCACCTACGGCTGCGCGCACACGAGCGTGCGCGTTTTCAACGACTTCGACGGCAACGCCGCTTTGTTTCGCAAGCGGACGCAGGCGACCGACGGCTTGCTCGATCGCTTCGGCGGCCGGCAAGTCTTCGAAGGCGACCCCGCTCTCCGATGCAGCGAGCATGAGCAACCCGGATGCGAGAAACGTGAGCCGGTCCACCTCCTCGCCCATCTCCGTCAGATACTCATTGGCTATCTGGTCGCCGGGCTGCATGAGGGAGCGCAACTCTTCTATTCGCAATTTGAT
>JAIVGO010000107.1 GCA_020201525.1 Actinomycetota bacterium
GCCCACATTCGCGCATCCCATCGCGTTCAACGCGATTCCGCACGTCGGCTCATTCGGCGACGGCGGCTTTACGAGCGAAGAGCGGCGGGTGCTTCTCGAGAGCCGAAAGATCCTGTCGGCGCCGTCCCTCGACGTCTTCGCTACGTGCGTGCGCATCCCGACGATCGTTGCACACGGCATAGCAGCGTGGGTGCAGTTCGAGCGTGAGGTCACGCTCAGTGAGGTACGCGACGTCCTCGCGAACGCCGACGGGGTCGAGCTGGAAGATGACCCCGGCCAAACGCGGTATCCGACCGCGCTGCTGGCATCGGCGAAAGACAAGGGATATGTCGGCCGGCTGCGCATCGACCCGGCCGACCCGCGCGCTCTTGGTTTCTTCTCGACGTGTGACAACTTGCGCAAGGGGGCTGCGCTGAACGCGGTCCAGATCGCCGAGCTGCTCGTCGCGATGAATCTTCTCTAAGAAAACTTCTGGAAAAAAGAGAACTTTCGGTACCGGAGCGCCCGGCATAAAGCCATATACCGGCAGGAAACGTGATTAATTGGGGAGAAGCCCTCATCACGCAATAACCGGTACAAGCAACCATCCGGGAGGATTGCATGCTCCGCCGTGTCCCGAAGATCGTTCTTCTTCCTCTCGCAATCGCCCTCCTTCTTCCGGTCGTGGCCAGCGCAACGATCGACACCGCTTGTTCGACGACGGCCGGGATGTCCGGCTACGTCAAAGACCCCTTGGGCGTTCCGTTGCCGAACTTGCGCGTCGCGGTGAGCCCGACGAACAGCACGGTCGAAGATGCCTCGACGAGCACAGGATCGTTACCGACGACAGGGTTCTACCACTTGTGCGCGAAGAACCACGGGACTCTCGACGTTCATGTTCAAGATCGCAACGCCAAGCCGCTGTACGCGGACATCAATCAGCCGTATACGACCGAGACCAACCAAGGACGAGCCGACTTTACGGCACAGACCGGTTATCCCGTGCTCTACAAGCTGAGCGTCACGCCGTCGCCCGTCGCCGTTACCACGGTGACCGCACCGGCGACGATCACGTTCACCGTCAAGACGAAGATGCCCTTTGCCAACGAGGCGCCGATCAGCCCGACGCGTTCGGTAACGCTCAAATACGTCGAGGTGCTCAACCCGAGCGGCGCGTCTATATCGGTGACGATGAGCCCCGCGGGCACTACCGGCGGCGGTCCTGCCGGGGGCGGATGGAATTTGTGGACGGGGTCGGTGACCTTCGCAAAGGGCTACCAGGACGTTGCGTACTATGCGACCGCAAAGGGAAGCGACGCGGGAACGACGGTGACCCAAAGCGACACGCAGCCGTTTTTCGTCGACAACAAGTACCCGATCTTCGGATCGGGCCCACCCCTCACCACGACGTCGTGCAACAACGGTGGCCACAGCGCGATCTACGGCTTCTCGCCCTACTATCCGACGACGAATCAACAACCGATCGCGTCGCACGGTGTGTGCGACAACGGTGACTTTTCCGGGCTCGATCGCTATTCACCCACATTGAAAGTCTGTCCCGCGCAGGTCGAGGACTCGTCGTGCACGACCGAATCCGTCGTCCTCGGATCGACTGCGATTGTCTGGGTGCCGCAATCGCCGCTATCGCTCGGAAAGCACTACCTCGTCTGGTCGATTCAAGATCTCGCCGGCAACTTGTCCAAGAGCAGCTGGGATCTCCTCGAGATAACCACCTCGTGTGAAGCGCCGGCAGTGTGTAACAAGCCGAAGACCTACGCCCCGGCGCCGGCGACATTTCCGACTGGGGACAAAGCCGGAATCGTCCAGGGATGTTCCGCGTGTACGCCGACGTCGGTGCCGAAGATCGCGTTCAAGATTCAGGATCCCGATGGCATGTACGACATCAGGGAGATCGTTTTGAAGATCTATTATCAAGACGAGAGCCAGTTGGTGTACGTGTACGACCGGAATCTCCTACCGACAACCCAACCGACGCTGACCGACAAGCGCGGGGGCGGAACCCTTCAACCCCAAAGCGACGGACTGTCTTATCAGCTCATCGCCGACGGCTACCCTCTGGTCGGAAAACCAAGCGGGCGGTACATCGTGAGCGCCGCCGCGTACGACAACGGCGGCAACGCGTCGGAGCTGACCTGGGAATTCATTCTCGTCACCGCGCCGTAAAGCGAAACAGCTAGCCGACTTTTGCGCGCTCGCGGGCGCGCCGGTCTCGAATTCGCTTCCGGACGCGCAGCGTCGACGGCGTCACCTCGACGAGCTCGTCGTCGGCGATGAACTCGATCGAGGTCTCGACCGTGAGCTCTCGCGGGGGCTCCAGCTTGATCGCCTCGTCGGCGGAATGCGTGCGCATGTTCGTCTTCTGCTTTTCCTTCGTCGGATTGACGACCATGTCCTCTTCGCGAGCGTTCTCACCGACGACCATTCCTTCGTACACGTCATCTCCCGGCGACACGAAGAGCTTTCCACGCTCCTGCAAGTTGTCGAGCGCATACGCGGTGACCTTGCCGGCACGGTCGGCGATCATCGCGCCGCCGCTGCGGTGCGGTAGCTCGCCGGCCCACGGCTGCCAGCCGGCGCTTTCTGTGTGTGCCAGCGCGGTGCCGCGAGTCATCGTCAGTAGCAGCGTCCGGAACCCCAGCAGCCCACGCGCGGGCGCCTCAAAAACAACGGTCGTCCGGCCGGTGCGACCAGGCGTGATGTGAGTGATCGTTCCTTTCCGCGGCGCGATGATCTGGCTGATCGTTCCGACGTGCTCTTCTGGAACGTCGACGGTAATGCGCTCGCGCGGCTCGTGGCGATGACCATCGACCAGGTGCGTGATGACCTCCGGACGGCTCACTTCCATTTCGTAGCCTTCACGGCGCATCTGTTCGATCAAGACGGCGAGTTGCAGCTCACCGCGTCCCGCGACCTCGAGGATGTCCGGCGAGTGCGTCGGCCGCAAGCGGATCGACACGTTACCGAGCGTTTCGCGTTGCAGGCGCTCCGCGATGTGTCGAGCGGTCAAGAAGCGTCCCGTTCCCGAAAGCGGGGACGTGTTCGGACCGAAGGTCATCTTCAGCACCGGCTCGTCGACCGAAAGCCGAGGCAACGCCTCGGGTTCCTCCGGGTCGGTAAGCGTGTCGCCGATTTCGATCTCCGGGATCCCGGCCGACACGAAGAGATCGCCGGCACCGATCTCGTCGACCGGTTTCCGTCCGAGGCCGTCGAACCCCATGAGCGATGTGAGCTTCGACACCCGAACTTCGGTGTCGGCTCCGATGAATGCAATCGGTGCCGAGGCGTGCAACGTCCCGGAGATGATGCGGCCGATTGCCAAACGCCCGAGATAGTCGCTCGCGTCCAGGTTCGTGATGAGAGCGCGCAACGGCGCGGACGGGTCGCCGGTCGGCGCCGGAACCGTTTCCAAAATCGCATCGAGCAACGGAGACAGATCCTCGTCCGGACCCGGAACGCCCACCCCCGGCACCGACTTGCCTTCACGCGCGATGGCCGAGAACGCCGGGAAGTCGATGTGGTGGTCCTGCGCGTCCAGGTCGAAGAACAGCTCGTAAATCAAGTCGAGGACCTCGGCCGTGCGCGCATCTTTTCGATCGACCTTGTTGAGGACGACGACGGTCGGCAGGTGCAGCGCGAGCGCTTTGCTCAGCACGTATCGCGTTTGGGGCAATGGTCCCTCGGCGGCGTCCACCAGAAGGACGATGCCGTCGACCATCGCAAGCGCTCGCTCAACCTCGCCGCCGAAGTCGGAGTGGCCGGGTGTATCGACGAGGTTGATCTTGATGCCTTTCCAGACGATCGAGGCCGCTTTGGCCAGAATCGTGATGCCTTTCTCTCGCTCGAGGTCACCGGTGTCCATGATCCGCGTGTCGATGTTGTCTGCGCGGACCACGCCGGTCGCGCGCAGGAATGCGTCGACAAGGGTCGTTTTGCCGTGGTCGACGTGCGCAACCAAGGCGACGTTGCGGATCTCGGAAGGTTTCATTGCTGCCTACAGACTACCCGCTCACAAAGAAGCGCCCGCCGGGCGGCGAGCGCTCCTTTGTCCGGGTGAGGGGTTAGTGCACCCAGACCGGCGTGCCGACCTTCGTCCAGTGGAAGAGGGACTCGGCGTCGCCGACGTTCACGCGCACGCATCCGTGACTCGCCGGCTTGCCGAGCGTCGACGCGCCGATGTTGACGGGCGAGCTCGGGTAATGCGGCAACTGGTGGATGAAGTAGTTCCCGTGCCAGTTCATCGCCCACGGCATCCACACGCCCCACTTAGTAGACCAGGCGTTGCGGTTCTTGAAGATGACCTTGTAGTGGCCGGTTGGTGTTTCGTAGCCGGGGCGGCCGGTCGAGATGACGAGCCGCATGACCGGACGACCGTCGCGCCACGCAGTGAGCCGCTGATGCTCGATCGAGATTTCGATGACGGCACCGGCAGGGTTCCGCGGGTCGGGATTCCGGCGGACCGACTGCCGCACAGGCGAAGGGACCGGCGCGGCAACTGGTGAGGCCGACGGTTCGGCGGCCGCTGCCGCAGGCGCCGGCGCGAGCGGTTGATGACGTACGAGCGCAACTGCTTGAAAAACTCCGAGCGTGAGAACAGTTGTTGCGACCCAGCTAGCGAGCTTCTTCATGGCGACATCCCCCTGAATCACTGGACATCACCGAGGCTAGGTCGCAGGTCGCATTGCTGATGCGTCCGAAGGTTCATTCTTCGACGTCTTGTGGCCACTGTCCGTTCGGCCGTTCGGAGGTTGGAGACGCGGGCTTTGCGCTGAGCAATCAAAATTGTTGCGCCAAAAGTGGACAGATCAGCCGTATTTACTGCTTGGTTGCGCCGTGTAGCTTCGCCGTGCGCAGGAAAGGAGCAATAGTGAAGGCGCATGCGAGGTGTTTGCATGAACCGGCAGCGAGGTGTGGCAGGCCATGGACGGGACCAGGGGAGCAAATAGAGAAAGCACCGACCGCGTTTCGGTGCTGGATCGAAGGTTCCCGACGAAACCGTCCTCGGCGGCCCTCGCACGTCATGCCATCCGTGAGCAGCTTGCGCCGGTCGTGCCCGACTCCATTCTCGCCGACGCGGAGCTTCTCGTCACCGAGCTGGTGAGCAACAGCATCAGGCACAGCGGCATGTCCGAGAGTAGTGATATCGAGCTTATATCTGTCGTGACGCCGAGGTGCGTCCACGTGGAAATACGGGACCGAGGTCGGTCTCCGTCGCTTGCTCCGCAACGTTCCCGTCACGCACGAGATTCCGGCTATGGCCTCTTTCTCGTCGATCAGTTGTCGTCGCGGTGGGGCGCCTTCCCCGGAAACCGGACGCGCGTGTGGTTTGAGATCGATCATGACTCAGCGCTTCTTGAACATCGGCTCGAAGCCTGATGTCGCGTCAGCGCGGACCCACGACAAGACTTTGCGTCGCCCCACCGAAGCGACCGCGAACATCCCACAAAGTACTTTGAGCCACCCCCACGCCGTCCGGATCGATGAGGGAGTGGGCGTCCAAGCAAACCCACTCCCCCTCGGGCATGCGCGTAAAGTGAGCCGTCAATTCGACGTTGATGAACAAGTGCGTTCGAAAGTCGAGAACGGAACTGATGCCGTTGCCACTGTCCGCTGCGACAAGAACTCGGGTCAGAGGTGATGGCTCTTCGCCGGCAACGAGTGGTTTGCGCATCCGCATCCAGACGGCCGCGGGACCCGGATCGAAAAAGACGCCGCGGGCGAACCGCCATTCCATCGCACGAAAGTAACTCGTCTCAGCCGGGTCGGGGACGGGCGCTGTTTCGCTTTCGTTCGGGCCCGGCAAGGAAGTCGGTCCCGCAGTAACTTCAGGCGCCGAGCCGGGCACGGCCCGAATGCGCCATGCGGAGGCACGAGCAACTTCACTGCCCTCATCCGTCATCGACGCAGTGACGAATTCGACGCGTCGTCCGGGCCGGTCGATTTTGGCTGCAATGCGCAGAGGTTTGATGGGAATCGCGCGCAAGATCTCAATGGTGAAGCGCGCCACCCGCATCCCTTTGGTGCCGATGCTTTCTATGCTTCGCGCAAGAAGCGCGGCCGGCGGGCCCGCGTGTTGCGAGCCGGGATCCCACGGGCCGCGCGTCCATGCAGTTGGAATGTACCGGTCCCCCTCGGCTACATAGAACGCGTCTTCCATGAAGGAAGACTAGCCGAGGCCGTCACGTTCTTACCCGCCCGCTTGTGCCGTCCGTTCTCGGGCCTTCTCCTGGCCTTCCGGTGGTAGATCCGCGATTTGCTTGCCTTCGGGCTGACAGCAGCCGCCGCCTTCGGCGGCGTGTTCGGTCCAGGTTCGGCCGTCACAACACCAACCTTTGCTTGTATCGAGTGTCTCTGCCATTCCAACCTCCTGGTCATTTGGGGTCTACCCACGTGGGTTTTGCCGTAACATCCGCGTTCTTGATCAGTGCTTTAATTGAGATGGATGAAAGCGGTCGGATACGTGCGTGTTTCCCTCGACTGTCCCGTCGACGAGTTTCTCGACTTCGACGCCCAGAAAGAAGCGATCGATCACTGGGCGGGGCGAAACCGCGACCATATTGTTCGTATGGTTAGCGACGAAGGCGCAGCAGCATCCGCGAGTTTGTCCGGCAGAGCAGGTCTCGGCGGGGCACTCCACGACGTCGCAACCGGAATAGCCAACACGCTCGTCGTCGCCCGCCTCGATCGTTTGGCGCCGGACGTTATCACACAGGAGTTGATCGCCGCCGAAGTGCGTCGTACGGGCGGCGAGATCCATTGCGCACACCCGAACGAGGAGCGCGCTCTTGTCGACGCTACGGACGCACGTCGCCAAATCGCGCGCGCCGTTATCGCCGCCGTGCCGGAGTTCAAGACGGCGTTGCGCGATCTGTCCGTTAGAAACCGAGTCGGCAAGCAGCCGTTGGACGATGACAGCGAGCACGCAGCTATGGCGGTCATCGAACAGCTCGCCGAACGGGGCGTCTCACCTCGCGAGATTTCGTTCCAGCTGAGCGCGGAGGGGTTTCGTCCGAAGCTCAGTCACGTGTTCAACCTCGGCGCTTTGCGGCGACTGATTGCCGGCTTCGACGGCAAGTGATGACAACGGTCACGTCGTTCATCCGGCGCCATCGTCTCGCGAGCGGCGTCACGGGGTTGCTCGGGATCGGCCTGGCTGTTTTTGTGTTCGTGTGGTTTCAACCGCAGAAGCTTGTCATCAACAAGACGGTGAATGAAGCGGCTCCGAAACCTGCGACATCGACTCAGACTGTGGGTTCCAAGGCCGGCCTTGTGGCTTCTGGATCGTTTCGGAGCCTCGAGCATCGTACGACGGGGAAGGCGAGCCTTCTGCGTCTTGCCGACGACTCGTTCATTGTTCGCTTCGACGATCTCGATACATCGAACGGTCCGAAGCTCCGCGTGTATCTTTCCGAGCTGCCGCCGAACCTTGGATGGCGGGACTACGGGAAACGGTTCCTCGATCTCGGAGCGCTCAAAGGAAACCGCGGCGATCAGAATTACACGGTACGCCGCGGTGTCGACGTCTCGAAATTCCACAGCGTCGTCATTTGGTGCGAACGCTTCACCGTCGGCTTCGGCGTCGCGCCGCTCGCTTGATGTTCGAGAGGGAAGTTGTCGACGGCGTTGCCGTTCTTCGAATGACGCATGGTCCGGCAAATGCTCTCGATCTCGAGCTGTTGCAGGGAATCGGCGACGCACTCGAAGACATTGGCGCCTCGAACGCGAAGGCGCTCGTCATCACCGGACGGGACACCGTGTTTTCGGCCGGTGCCGAGCTTTTTCGTGTTCTCGAGGAAGGCACCGAGTATCTCGAGATCGCCGGCAAAGCGTTTGACCGAGCGTTCGAAGCTCTCTTTACGTTTCCCCGCCCGGTCGTTGCCGCGATCAACGGGCATGCCGTGGCGGGCGGATGCGTTATCGCTCAGGCGTGCGACCATCGAATTGCCGCTGCCGGCGGTGCGCGGATCGGGCTTGCCGAGCTCAAGGTCGGCGTTCCGTTCCCCACGTGGGCGCTCGAAATCGTGCGGTACAGCGTCCCGCCGCCGCATTTCGCCGAGCTGATCCTCACCGGCCGGTTGTGCAATCCGGACGAGGCTCGCACGGCATGCCTCGTCGACGTCGTCGTGCCGCCGGACGAGCTGCTCGATGCGGCAGTCGCGATGGCGAGCCGGCTCGCGCGAATCCCTCCGGCCACGTTCGCACTCACGAAGCGTGCAATGCGCGCTCCAACGCTGGAGCGCGTCGAGCGTTACGGTCCCGTCGCCGACGCTGAGGGCGCGACAGTGTGGGCGTCCGATGACGTGCGCGCATCGATCAGCGCGTTTCTCACGCGGACTTTTGGCACCGACACGCGGTGATTACTTCCTCTTCTTGGTTTTCGCCTTCTTCGGCGGCAACGACGCTCCAAACGTGACGCCTCGCTTGACCCAGGAGTCGAGCTGTTTTGCGGTGCGGAGTGCCAAGGGCTCGATCATGATGAAGCCCACGGGCGTTCGGCCTTTCATCATGTCCATCGTGTGTGTTCCCGACGCCTCGAGCAGCTTCTCGAACTCATCCGGTGCGACGCGGACCATCAACTCATCTTTCATGATGCCGCAACACATGTTGCCGTTCAGCGTGAAGCACAGCCCACCGAACATTTTTATCTCTCCGAGCGCCGGCCGGGGACCGATGGCGTCGCGCACGCGTTCCGCAAGCCTTTCGTCGTAAGCCATGTCGTCTCTCTCTCCCGCTCGCGCTAATCTCGCTCGCGGCAAACTATCAAGGGAGGGGGAATTTGGAACAGTTCATCGTGGACGACCTCTCCATCGCCTTCGAGCGAGCAGGGCACGGGCCGGCGCTGGTCCTCCTCCATGGATTTACGCACGACTCGCGAGCCTGGCGTCCCCAGCTCGAAGAGCTCAGCGAAGAGTTCACGGTCATCGCATGGGACGCGCCGGGCGCGGGGCAGTCGTCCGATCCAGCGGACGAATTTGGCATCGGAGATTGGGCCGAGTGTCTTGCCGCCTTACTACGATACGTCGATGTTGAAAGCGCGCACGTCGCCGGTCTGTCTTGGGGCGGCTTGCTCGCACAAGAGCTGTACCGGCGCCGGCCGCAGACTGTCCGGTCACTCGTGCTCGCCGATACGTACGCCGGATGGACTGGGTCCTTGCCCGCACCGGTGCCGCAGGAACGACTCGCTGCTTGCGTGCGTGACTCGTTGCTCTCTCCGGAGGAGTTCGTGCCAAAATATTTGCCGGGCATGTTCGGCCCGGCGCCCCCCCGAGGCGCACTCGAAGACCTCGGACAGATTATGGCGGAGTTTCATCCGCTCGGCTTCCGCCTCATGGCGTCGGCGCTTGCCGGCGCCGACACGCGCGAGCTCTTGCCCACGATTGCCGTCCCGACGCTCTTGGTGTGGGGTGATGCCGACGTTCGTTCTCCTTTACCGGTCGCCGTTCACATGCGCGATCTGGTTCCGGGCGCCGAGCTCGTTGTCATTCCCGGGGCGGGCCACGTGAGCAATCTCGAGGATCCGGCACGATTCAACGATGCAGTCCGCGCATTCCTGCGCGACGCCTGACCGGATTTTTCTAGGCCCAACTCGTCGTTCTTCGCTGAGGCGTTAGTCGACCGGCTCGATCTCGGGTGCGTACAGGTTCACGATGCGCCCATCGGCGAGCTTGATTTCGAAGACTGCCTTTTCACCGGAGAAGCCGGGCGTCACCCACTCGATCGTTCCTTCGAGGCCGATGACGTCTTCCGGAACAGGATCGCCCTGGGGATCCTGACGCAACTGAACGACGCGAATGCGATCGCCGCGCAACAGGTCCTGCTTCTTCGGCATGACGCTCCTCCCGACCGCCGGCGTCACCCTAGCGTGACCGGCTGGTTCCTTTCTTTTCGATTCCCCTCTCGGGAGCAATTGAAGCGTTCGTCCACGGCATGAACGCTCGGGCTGCTCGTTTTCACTGACGAGGGAGAGGGGGAATCGTGAAGACATATTCCGTGATCACGCCCGGGTCTTTTTCGCAGCTTCGCCGGGCCGCAATCGTTGCGTCGATTGGAGCAGGCGCGATTCATTTGGGCGCTGCACACGTCCATTTCAAGGAGTATGCGCCCGCGGGCGCTTTCATGCTTCTGTCGGGCATCGCGCAGCTTGTTTGGGCGTTCTTTCTCGCGCGCCGGCCGAGCCGCTCGGTGGTGGTCGCCGGCGTCGTTGCGAACCTCGGCGTCATCGCGCTGTGGATGATCTCGCGCACTTTCGGCCTCCCGATCGGCGCCGAGTCTTGGGTGGCCGAGCACATCCACGCGACCGATGCGCTCTGCACCGGACTCGAGCTCGTCGTCGCACTGGCCGGCGCGACGCTGTTGCGTCCGTCGCTTGCGGTCCCGTCGGGCCGGCTTCTCGGATTGGCGACCGGTGGCCTGGTGTTGAGCGCGACTGTGACCTCGAACGACCCCGTCCGGGAGCGAGCGGTTCAGACCGCAGCCGTCATGGCAGCAGGTGCGTTGCTGGCTTTCCTCGCCGCAAAGCAGAGGTATTCCCGAGTGCGAGCAGCTCGTCCTCGACGTTCGAAGGTGCGCGCGCTCGCCGCGACGATGCTCGGTGTGACGATCATTTTCGGACCGTTGTCGGCGCGTGCCGGTGAGATGCCGCGGACGGCGCACAACGACATCACGATTTCCTGGGACGGCGAGCTCAACCGCGCGCACGGTGTCCGCTCCGGTCACGGCACGCCGCGAGATCCGTTTGTGATTTCGGGATGGACCGTCAACAACATCAACATCAAGGACACGGACAAGGCGATTCGCATCATGGACAACTCCATTCCGGGGACCCTGACGCTCAACTGGGTGGGCAGCAATATCCAAGTGATGAATAACGATGTCGGCGATCTTCGCGTGAACGAAAACACGCCGCGCTGGGGAGATCCCACTGCTGGAATGATTACACGGAACACGTTCCGTCAGGTCGGTCAGCTTCGTCACTTCGACGGCATGTTCGCGTACAACATCGTCGGTGCCCCGCAGACCGGCGGATTGTCGTCGAAGTACCCGGATGTCCAGGCGGTCAATTTCGACGGATTCAACGGCGCGCATTTCATGAAGAACACGATTTATGGGTTCGTCGATGCCCGGCTGCATGGTCACCATCACTCGTCTGCCTACGGCACGGCCAGCCACATGCACGCAGACGGACCACACGACGCGAATATGGTCGACCACACCCGCCGCTTCCACGAGGTCTTTATCGAGGCGAACAGGATCTACACGAGTCACACGTACGCTTTGATGTACGTCGACACCGACCACGCCGGTAATGACCGGACGGCAAATTCCGAGACGAATCCATACCTCAATGCTCCGCATACGCATTTCACGCGCGTACACATCACGTCGAACCAGCTTTTCGGCGCCGGTATTCTCGTGAACGTGTTCAACGCGAAGGATGAGCGCCACACAGGAACGCCGAAGGGCCTGGTCGATATCGCGTCGAACCGCGTCACGCTCGAGCGTGATTCCGTGAACCCGTTCAAGGTGGTGCAGGGAATCGAGATCGACCAAGCGCGGTATCTCACGCTGCGGATTCGTTCGAACGTGATCAACGGTCCGGCGCCGCTCGTCGACGTTGCTCAACTGCACTCGTTGCAGACACAAGGTGCCGGGATCGTGCTGAACCAGCTCGATCACGCATATGTGACCATCACGAGCGATCGCGTGAGTGAGCGGCAGTTCGGCGTCCAAGCCGTACAGCTGAGTAAGAGCGTTACGTGGGTGGTCAAGAGCCTGGCGACGACGAACGTCGATCAGCCCGTGTCCTATGACGCCTCCGTCGCGAACGCGCCGCAGCGATAAGCAACAGATTTGAGACGGCCGGTCCGCGAGGACCGGCCGTTTGCTGCATTCTTAGGACCCGGCGGCGATTGTTGCCGCGACTTGCGTCCGACGTTCGTCGAACTGCGCGGCGATCGCTTCGTCGACTTGTGTCGCCTCGTCTGGATTGGTGTCGGCGAGATCGAGTACCCCCATGTCGGCATACGCTTTCTGTACGCGATCGCCCCATAGTCCGATGTCTTTGACGATCGGGACGATTCGAGAGAAGAGCAGCCGCCGGTAGAACTGCATACGGTCGGACCGATCCTGCGCGGCGACCGCCTCGCGCACCGGCAAACCCAGGTTCGCCCAGACCTCGCCCGACGTGAACCGGTTGCGCATCAGGTAGCAGGCTTCGACGACGAATTGCTCGCGTTCGTCGCGCTCCGCTTCGGTTAGCTGCGGGTAGTAGTCGCGCAGTGCGAGCCGTCCGAAGGCGACGTGCCGTGCTTCATCTTGCATGACGTACGCATTGATCGACGAAGCGAGCGGATGAACGGCCCGGTCGCGGAAGAGAGAGAACGCCGCGAGCGCGAGGCCCTCGATGAGCACTTGCATGCCGAGATAGGTGAAATCCCACCGCGAATCTTCGATGACTTGCCGCAGGAGCTCTTTGAGATTGGGGTTGAGCGGATAGACGAGCTTCACCTTTTCGTGCAGGTAGCGCGAGAACACTTCGACGTGACGCGCCTCATCCATGACCTGAGTCGCCGCGTAGAACTTGGCGTCGATGTCCGGCACCGACTGGACAATTTTCGACGCACAGATGAGCGCACCTTGCTCGCCGTGCATGAACTGTGACACGCGCCACGCCTCGGCGTGCAGCCGCGCTTCCGCCTTTTCCTTCTCCGTCATGCGGTTGTACAAGTCGGTGCCGTAGATGCCGAGGTTGTACTCGTCCGGAATTTGCGCGGGATTCTCGGGATCGACGTCGAGAGACCAATCGATGCGGGCATCGGAGTCCCACTGCTTCTGCTTCCCCTTGGAGTACAGCGACAACAGGCGGTCGCGACCGTCGTCGTACTCCCAGTTGAACACCGTGTCGTAACTACTTGGGACCTTCCACGACATCTCGTGCACCGGCGTGGTGAACAGATCGTGTGTGCTCATCGCCCTCTCCGCATTGTCATGCAGCCATGCGAGCGTACTGGGTACCGCAGCGGAACCACAAGCACGAAGGCAGTCTCGAGGGGGTCCAGCGCGTGGCCGGGATCCCCAGGGGGGAACCGCTACGCGCTCGTCTCGGCGATACCATGCCGGCAATGAGATCCGCCCCGCTCCGATTCTTTTCCGAGCGCCCGCTCCTCGCGGCAGTACTCGGCGCGGCATGCATCGCGTTTTCGGCTCCATTCGTTCGGCTTTCAAACGCATCGCCGACGACGGTCGCCGTTTTCCGCTGCACGTATGCGCTGCCCGTGCTCGGCGTGCTTTCAAGCCTCGAGCGTTTTCGCTTCGGACCGCGCACGACGCGTGAACACGTCTTGGCCGTCGTCGCAGGGATCGCATTCGCCGCCGATCTCATAACGTGGCATCACTCGATCGAAGCCGTCGGTGCGGGGCTTGCGACGGTGCTCGGCAATCTTCAGGTCGTTGTCGTCGGCGTGATTGCCTGGTTGGTGCTCAAGGAACCCGCCGATCGCCGCGTATTCGCGGCGATCCCTGTTGTGGTGGCGGGCGTCGTGCTGGTGTCGGGCGCCGTCGGCGCCGGCGCATACGGACGTGATCCCACGCTCGGCGTCATCTATGGATTGCTGACGTCCGTCGCCTATTCGGTATTCATTCTCGTCCACCGCGAGGGCGCGCGAGATTTAAACCGTCCCGCCGGACCCCTATTCGAAGCCACGCTCGTCACGACAGTGGTCGCGATGCTGTTCGGGGTCCTGACGCGCGACGTCGACCTCACGCCGGTGTGGCCGGGGCATGGATGGCTGATCGGGCTCGCGTTGTCGTCGCAAGTTGTCGGGTGGTTGCTCCTGTCGATTTCTCTTCCGAGGCTTCCGGCCGCGATGAGCTCGGTGCTCTTGCTGTTGCAGCCCGTCGGTGCGCTGATGCTCGGTGCGGCGATCTTTGCCGAGCATCCGTCGCCGGTGCAGCTCGGCGGAGTCGCGTTGATTCTCGCCGGCGTCATTCTTGCGGCGTGGGGACGGAGCAGTCGTCGTGCGGACAAGAAAGCGGCGATTCCAGAGCCGGCGACTCCGTAGTGCGTCCTTCAGCTCGGACTTTGTTACAGAGACCAAGAGATAGGGAGTGCTACTCCGCGAGCTGCCGGAAGGGTTCGGGAAGGTAGCTCGTGAGGACGTTGCCCCAGTCCGGCAGAGCCGCCGCGATAGCGGCGTCGTCCTTGGTGAGCCATGACAAGTGACGAAGTGCGTGTTCGAGGACTTGTGCGACCGCGATGTTCGCCGGCGCGGTTGTAGCTTCTCCGCGCGCCAGGTCGGAGCGCTGCACCGGGGTCGTTCCCCACGACGCCGGCGGCTCGGTTGTGGGCGACACGACGGCGAGATATGTGAGAACGACTTCGCTCTCCGCGTATCGCCACGATGTCGAGTGGACGACGATGGGATCGAATCCCAGGCGGCTGAGTGCCCCGACGGCGACATCCGCCGGCTCCCGGCCGGCAGGCCAGCCGACGATAAAGGAGTCCGCGTGATTGGGCTGCACCTGAATTATCGCGCCCTCGCGTAATGTCACCGGCAGTATCTCGATGACTTGCATCACGAAGTCGGCCGACCACGGAACTTCCGACAGCGCTTCCGGCAGACCGGTGATCGATCGAGAAGGCGGTTCGTTTTCCTGTGTGCTGCTCACACGTCGACTTCTGGGGACGGAGTCGCGATCGCCATCACTTGCGCTTCGGTGAGCTCGGTTTGATGCGCGGTCCGTCCGTGCTCTTGGACGGCAGGAACAACTTCTTCTCTTGTTCCGCGAGTCCGCCACCCGCAGTCGCACGTCACTTGCCACTTCATGAGGCCCCCTCTTGTTGTTTCCACAGTAACGCGATCGTGCGGTGCCCAGGAGCGCGCTTCGCGGTAGGACGGTGAATACGCTACGTCGGTCGCGAAGGTCGCTTCCCTGCTTGTTCGTAGCGTGCGAATACCGCAATCATCACAGAGAGGACCGCGCCCGGGGCGACAAGCCATAAAGGACGCTCCGACCACCATCGCGCGTTCGATTCTCCACCGTGCCCGAAACCAAGCGGCCACAACGCGACCACCGCGAGCAAAAACGCCGTCATGTGCCAAAGAAACAATGTCATGACGATCGTGTTCGCGAAAACCACCGTTTTCCACGGCCGCTCTCGTTGTAACCACGGCGTCAATCGTTTCTTCAATAGGAGCGCGGCTCCGATCGTCCAGATCCCGACAGCGAGGTAACAGAGTGTCGGCGGATAGGCATTCGAGATCGACTCGACGTCCGTTCCCAGCAGACTCCGGGGATACGCGCCGATATGAGGGAACCAATCAAAGCGCTTGGCGCCCCCGATCGCTTGGAACATCCACTGATTCGTGAGAAGGACGAGGGCGCCCACGCCACCGAGCACCATAAGCCATAGCGTGCGCCGGGAGAGCTTTCCGAAAGCACCGTCCGCGTAGAGATGTCCGAGCTGGTGCGGGAGCAGCAACACGAACGCTACGTTTGCATATCGCACGAAGTGCATTTGGAAACCAAAGCCCGTTATGTCGACGATCACGGCGCAGATTCCCATTGTGATCGGTACAGCCCACCCGAAGCGTCGATGCAAGCGGATCGTCATGGGGCTGAGAGCTACAACGATGATGTACATACCGAGAAACCAGAGGGGGCCGAACGGAATGGTTGCCCCCGGCGGGTACATGCCGCGTAGCAGATGCGTGTTCCCCCATAGCGTCGGGCCGGTAGCTCCACCGGTATTTGTCAGATGGAGCACGATCTGCGCGACGGCCCAAATCCCGAGAAGAACGAACGACGGACGTAGGAGACGTCGCAGGCGGCTGCGAATGAACGTCCACGTCGAGTTCCCGCGCCGTGCGTTCGAATCGTACGCAACGAGATTCGAGAACCCACCCACGAAGAAAAAGATCGGCATCACTTGCAGCACCCATGTTGCCAGCCACAACCCTCGCGTAACCCCGATGGCACTCGTGGTCGAAATGACGCCGCGACGCCAGTGAATGAGGCTGATGAACCAGTGGCCGATCACAACGGTAGTGATGCTCGCGGCGCGGAGGAAATCCATGAACCGGTCCCGGGTATCCGGGGTCATCGCAACAAGGTCGTCTAGACCGATGGATGCCCGAGATTCGCCCATGGATCTCCCCTACTCTGGTTCCCGAAGCATCCTGACGCTGAGCGCGAGCGAAGGCAAGGATCATCAACTATGTGCGTACTATTCGCCGGTGCCGACTGTCACGGCCTGTTCTCGTGGCGGTGCCATGCGGGAGGAGCGTCGTGCGTGTGGTGCGCGTGCATGGGAGGACGTTCGGTCGCTCTCGAACGAAAAACGGGGTATACGGGCCGCAGTGCTTCCTTCGTCGTGCGCATCCACGGGGGCCCCTTGGGATCGTGAAATCCGGCCGCACCGACGACTCCACCCGCTGCAAACAGGCCGGCGGCGAGCATCATCGCGACGTGGAACGAGTGTGTGGATGCGCCTCGGCTCGCCCGCACGATCTCATCGGGTGTGCTGGGATCGGGCCGGTTGAACGGCGCGACGTTCGCGCGAAATCTCGTCGACGACGTATCGATACCGTGGACGCGTGACTCCAGGCCGGCGTAGAACGTCGATGCGATGACGACGAAAATCAGCGCGCCGGCAAGTTGAGGTCCGACGCGGGAGATTGCGTTGTTGATGGCCGAGGCGACACCGGAGTGTTGTTTGGACACGGAACTCATCAGTGCGGTGGTCAACGGAGCGACGAGCATTGACAGGCCCAGCCCGAACACGATGTATCCCGGCAGCAGGTCGATGAAGTAACGCGCCGGCGGGAGTAAACGAGCCGGCGCCGTCGTCCCGAAGATCCAGCCTGGCGAAGCAGCCGGGAGTCGCGCGAACCAGAGGACGCCGAGTGCCATGATCGCGGGACCAACGCTCATGAAGATTCGAGCGCCGTATCGAGAGGCCAGTTTGCCGAATCGAGACGACAACGTGGCAAGCAATAGTGACATCGGGATTCCTACGAGGCCCGCGGCCGCCGGCGAGTAGCCGAGCGTGCCTTGCAAGAAGATCACGAGAAACGCAAAGGCGACGTAGAGCGCACCGTAGATGATGACCGTCGCCACGTTCACCACGGTAAAGTTTCGCGAACGGAAAAGGTTCGGCGGTATCAGCGGGTCTTTAAAGCGGCGCATCTCGATCGGCAGAGCGACCGCCGCCAACGCGCCGACGAGAAGTGACGTGAACGGGATCGCACCTCGCCATTGCTGTTGCTGGCCGATAATCGCGCCGAACGAAAGGCCGCCTACCGCGAGGAACACCGTCAGCGCGCCGAGCCAGTCGAAATGCGGCGTCGCGTCGTCGCCGCGTGACTCTTCGACGTGAGCCTGAGTTGCGTACACGGCGAAAACAACCAGCGGAACGTTTATGAAGAAAACTGCGCGCCAGGAAACTGAATCGACGAGCAATCCGCCGACGAACGGTCCGAGGATTGTCATAAACGCGGACGCCCCCGCCCACATGCCGAATGCTCGTCCCTGTTCCTCGCCGTCGAACGCGGCTGTGATAATCGCGAGCGAGCCAGGGATCAACAGCGCGCCGGCTGCGCCTTGAAGGATGCGACCGATGATCAGTAGCAGGATGCTCGGGGCTATGGCGCAAAGAACCGAGGTAACGCCGAATCCGATCAGGCCGTACGAGAACATCTTGCGTCGGCCGTAATAGTCGGCGAGCACGCCGGCCAAAATCAGCAACGCCGACAGGGAGAGCAAGTAGCCGTAGTAGACGAAGTTTTCCGCGGCAAATTTTCCGAGAAAAGAGCTTTGAAGGTCTTCGCCGATCTTCGGCAACGCGACGTTGACGACGGTGGAGTCGAGAAAGACGATGCCGGAACCGAGGACCGCAGCGGTTATCGTCCACCGCTTCGACGAGCTCACTTCATGATCTTTCGGTCCACGCTGACCGCCATTGGGGCGGCTCGAAGGGCGCGGCGAAGTAATCGGTTTCACGCACGATCATGCCGCCGGAAACCTCAAAAACGCTCACGCATTCGTATCGGTCGCGGCCGTAGGAAAGGGAGACTTCGCTCACCCACACGTCGTCGCTCCCGGTCACCCGTCGCACGGTCGCAACCGGGAGCCCGGGATAGCTTTGGTTGATCGCGATGATGTTGGCGCGCCCGACGACACGCTCGCCGGATTGCGGCCATTCCTGGACTGCGTCCTCCGCATAAAGAGCGCCCAGGGCGGCGAAATCATTGCTATCGACGGCGCCCCAAAACTTTTCGACGATCGATCGCCCGTTTTCCATTCTCTACCTCCGTCGAGCCACCATAAACGCGCACGGCCGTCCCCTTCACGTTCAACGAGGTGTTTGAAGAGAATGCTGGTTCACGTGCGCACACCATCAGCCTGTCCCTTCCCGACTCGGCGCTCCAGACTTCGCCGGATCGTCCGAGAAGCCGGCGGACCTCCGCGTCGGCGCTTGGAAAGGCAAATGATGGGTGCGCCGTGCGAGCCGCCGGCAACACGACGAGAGTGGCCAATCTGTGCACCCCCATCTCGGGCCATGATAGCGAGCAGGCAGCGACCTTATCCATGTGGTTGACTGCCGGTGAAAGAGCAGCGCGAGACGTCTTTCCTTGACCCGGGAATAGGAGAAACCATGCTCGATCGACTTGCACGATGGACGTACACGCACCGCTGGAAAACGCTGATCATATGGGTCGTCGCACTCTTCGGTTCGCTCTTCTTGAGCTCCGCAGTGAAGGGGCCGTACGAGAAGAACTTCTCTCTGCCCGGCGCCGAGTCGCAGAAGGCGCTCGATCTTCTGAAGTCGCACTTCCAGTCGCGCGCCGGCGGGACGGTCGACGTGGTGTTCGAAACCGATCGCGGCGTGAACGATCCTGCAGTCAAGGCTGCGGTATCATCGCTGTTCGGCGATATCCGAGCCCTTCCCGGTGTCGACGAGATCGTCAGCCCGTACGAAAAGAACGGCGCCCGTCAGCTCGGGCGCGGCGGCAAGATCGCGTTCAGCGAAGTCCATTTCAAAGCGCAGGCACCCGACGTCCCGAAGGATGTCGTGGACAAGCTGATAGCTCGGGGCGATGCGCTGAAGGAGTCCGGAATCAAGATCGAATACGCCGGCGACGTCATCATGTTCGCCATCCAGCAGCAACCCGGCGGTGCGGAAGCCGTCGGCCTCATTGCAGCCATCCTTATCCTGTTCTTTACATTTGGATCGTTGCTCGCAATGGGTTTGCCGCTGCTGAGCGCGATTTTCGGCATCGCGATCGGTCTGTCTCTGGTTTTGATATCTGCCAACTTCATCAGCGTTCCGCAGTTCGCTCCGCAGATCGCCGCGATGATCGGTATCGGCGTCGGGATCGATTATGCGCTGTTCATGGTCACGCGATACCGGCAAGGTCTGCATGATGGAATGGAGCCTGAAGATGCGATCGTGCTCGCGATGACGACGTCGGGACGCGCGATCGTTTTCGCCGGCGTCGTCGTCGTTATCTCGCTCTTGGGAATCTTGCTTATGGGCTTTCAGTTCATCCAAGGGCTCGCCGTCGGCGGCGCTGCAGCCGTTTTCGTTACGATGCTCGCTTCGATCACATTGCTCCCCGCAATGCTCGGATTCGTCGGGCGCAACATCGACAAGTTCCACGTACCAGCATTCCTTCATCGCAAGACGCCGGAAGGTGGCGGATTTTGGTACCGCTGGAGCAACTTCATCCAGCGTCGTCCGTGGACGGCTGCGATTGCCGGCCTGATCGCGCTGCTCGTGCTGGCGCTTCCGCTCTTTCACATGCGCCTCGGCTCCGCCGATGCCGGAAACGATCCGGAAACGCTGACCACGCGTCGCGCGTACGACTTACTTTCGAAGGGTTTCGGGCCGGGATTCAACGGCCCATTGATTCTGGCGGCACCGGTGAGCTCGGCGGCCGACATTCAAGCGCTCGATCGCCTTGCGACGACGCTGGACACCACCCCCGGCGTCGCGGCCGCCACTCCGGTATTTGCAAGCCCGTCGGGCGGCGCAGCGATCATCACCGTCTACCCCAAGACTTCGCCGCAAGACGCGCAAACGTCTGAGCTTGTCAAGAGGCTTCGTCGCGACGTCATTCCCTCCGCCATGCAGGGAACCGGTGTCAAGGTCTACGTTGGAGGGCTCACTGCGGTGTTTGTCGATTTCGCAACAAAGATTGCACAACGTCTTCCGGTGCTAATCATCGTCGTCATCGGCCTTTCGTTCCTGTTGCTCATGGCCGTGTTCCGTTCGATTCTGGTGCCGGTGAAAGCCGCGCTCATGAACTTGCTGTCGATCGGCGCGGCATACGGTGTCATCGTCGCCGTGTTCCAGTACGGGTGGGGCCGGTCCATCGTCGGCGTCGGTAAGACCGGACCGATCGAATCATGGATTCCGATGATGATGTTCACGATTTTGTTCGGCCTGTCGATGGACTACGAGATCTTCCTGCTGTCCCGCGTACGCGAGGCGTACGTCGAAACCGGGGACAACGCTGCATCGGTCGCGGACGGCGTCGCGCAGACCGGGCGCGTGATCACCGCCGCGGCTGCGATCATGATCGTCGTTTTCCTGACGTTCGTCATCGGCTTCGACATCCGTCAGGTAAAGGAGATCGGTCTCGGCCTCGCCGTCGCAGTCTTCGTTGACGTGACGTTCGTCCGCATGGTGCTGGTGCCGGCGACGATGGAGCTCCTCGGCAACGCGAACTGGTGGCTGCCGAAATGGCTCGATCGCGCGATCCCGAAGCTATCGATCGAGCAAAGCACGCCGCGGGAGCTTGAACGGGTGTGAGAACCGCGAATCAGCGCGTCGGTTCGGCGGCGAAAGGAAGCGCGATCGCGTCGGGCTCTACCCAATGTCGTTTTGCCGCCTCGCCGTTCAAGACCGCAGGTGTCCAATGCTTCAACGCCAAGGACTTGTCGAGCAGTTCCGGATGACGAGCCACCAAGTCATCGAAGGAGTTGGCGCCTTCGCGGACGGCCGCTTCAGCGACGACGAGAATCCAGAAGCGCGTCATGGTTTCGTTGTAGAGCTCGACTGCGCCCTTGGTGCGTGCGAAACTCCTGATGCCTTCGACGATCATGCGCGGGGCGTTAGCAATGCCGAGCCGTTGTAGATACAGAAAAGTCATCCGAAGGTGGTCGATGTGGTGAAATGCCGGCAGCGAGCCAGATTCGAATGCCGAGAGGAATTGGTCGTCGCTCAGTTCCATGCCCGTCAGTGTACGGCCCAGCTTACGCGCGCCTATATTCGTCAGGGTTCGGTACACAAAGCCAAACCCTGATTGGTTCCCAGGAACCGTGACGGAAAGGCTGCTCGTCATGATGATGACTGAGCCGCTGGACAAATGATCCAAACCGAAAAGAGCAGACGAAGCAGGAATATGTCCCCTGGGTAGAGAAAGGTGTAGAGCCACCTACCAGGGAGAGGGCTCATGCGTTCACGTCCCCGTTTTCTCGCATCGATCGCCGCGTTCGCGATCCTCGCATCTATCGGCGTTTCACATGCCGGCCCGGTGAGCCCGGCCGACGACTTCTCCGCCACGCCGACGGTGGATTGCTCGAACGACCCGCTGCATGAATCGACGCAAGGCCGGACGCCACTTGCCGACTATGCCGGTGGCACGAGCAGTCGGGCCGCACAGGGATACAGCTGCAACGCCGAGCAGCTCGCTTTCGTCGGGGCAGACGACGGCAGCACCGGGGGCCACGGGGGCTATCGCGTGTACCGCTACGTCGACTCGAATGGCAACATCTGCGCGTTCTTCGACACAACGTTGCTGTACCCCGTGAATGCAAAGGCCGGTGGTACCAACCTCACCGGCGTCTGGGTCCTCGATATGAACCCGGATCACTGGGTGAACGGCGTACCGCCTCGTACCGCGAGCTTGGTGACGCCCGCGATGCAGTCGCCGCACGAATCCTTCAGCTTGAACCGGTCGCGGGGCCTCCTCGGAGCGGTGTTTGCGAACCCCGCCTTTTACCACGGCCAGTTCGACCTATACGACGTGAAAGACGACTGCCTTCACCCGACGCCGCTGTCGACATTGCCGATGGGCGTCCTCGGTCACGAAGGCTCGTTCTCGCCGGACGGCAACACGTACTACGCCGCGTCGCTCTACGGCCACACGCTGACCGCCATCGACACCTCGAATCCACTCGCGACCAAGATCATTTGGTCGTCCACGAAGTGGAACGTTCACGGAATGAACGTCAGCGATGACGGGAACCTCCTCTACTTCGCGGATGTCTCGCGCAACGGAGCGCCGGATATCGCGGGTCAGACGGGAACGGCGACGAAAGGCCTCACGATCCTCGACGTCAGCCAAGTCCAGTCGCGCCAGCTGAACCCAAACGTCGAAGCCGCGCAAGATGAGGATCCCTTCGTCCCGCGTGTCAGCCATATCACGTGGGCGCACGTGGGGACACCGCAGACGGCTCTTCCCTTTACGGCACCCGACCCGAACAATGCCACGGTGAAGCGCCATTACTTGGTCGAAATCGACGAGTTCGGCGGTGTCGACAACGTCGGAGCGGCGCGCATCATCGACGTCGAGGACCCGACGGACCCGTTCGTCGTGTCGAACATGCGCCTTGCGGTGAACAACTTGGCGGGACAGAACGATCCGGACCAAAAGGCGGATCCGGCGGCGTCGAACTCGCTCGGCGGCTATCGCGGCCACTACTGCAGTATCCCGCGCCAGGACAACCCGCTCCTCGTCGCGTGCTCGTTCATTCTGTCGGGGCTGCGTGTGTTCGACATCAGCCACCTCGCCCGCCCGATTGAGATCGCGTATTTCAACAAGCCGTCGGTAGCCGACGGCGTCGGGACGACGGGATACGGACCACAAGGCTCTTACGCGATGTCTCAGCCCGCATTCGACATTGCCGGCCGGCAGATCTGGTATTCCGACGGAAACACGGGCTTTTACGCGCTTCGGATCGACGACGCCGTATGGCCGAGCGGGCTCGCCGACTGCGGGAGCACGCCGGACGACCCGTACTGTGCGCACAGCTGAAAAGCGGCTCTGCGCGCCGGCTTGGACGTGTACCGGCAACAGCTGTGACGTTGCGCCGGCCCGCCGAATCAATTCATGTGGCAAAAAAGGGTCTCACAGACCCCTAATGTCCGCCTGAATTAGCGCCGGGGTTCCCGTTGCCCTTTCGTCGCCTCTTCTCGCCGGAAGAGTCGCGATCGCGTGCGAGCAGTCATGTTCGCCTGTGAGATGCCAACCGGGTGAATGACCACGCCTCGCAGATCAGTCAGGCGGAAAGCTCCTTCGCCCTTTGCATCATGTGCGCCTCAACGCCGGACATGATTTCGGTGGGGCTGAACACGACGAATTCCGTTCCCTCGTCGGCTCCGGAAGTATGTCCCGGGTTGACGTAAAAGGCGTCGCCGGCGCCGAACGCCTCTTCCTGGTCGCCGTCGCGAAACCACATACGGCCCTTGAAAACGTAACCCCAATGCGGCGACGGGCAGTGATCGCCGGGAAGACCTTTCAAGAGCTCGGTGAGATCGCCGTCCGCGTCGAGCTTCACGATGCTCGCGGTGTATCCATTCAGTTCCGCTCGCCACTCCGTTGCCGGGCCTTGCGCATCCGGGGTAGTGCTCTCTCTCGACATCTTCGGCATGGTCCCCCCCTGCTCATCGGGTTGCTTGACGGGAGCGTAGTAGCGAAGTGGGAGCGGGGCATGAGGAGTTCCCCTCATGTTTCGTTTCTGAGAAGCCCCCGGGGCATGAGGAGATCGCACGTGCGCTGAGGAGCGGGGAAAGATCGCATCATCTTTCTCTGCGTGCCGAGGGCTCTGCGCGCAGCCCCGCGCCGGCAAGCGCGAAAAGCGCCATCAGAATGACGATGCCGAGTAGATAAAGCGAGGCATTGGGGTGATGCGTCGTTATCCTGGCCACCGGCCAGATGGTGCGCAGGTGGCCGTCGGGAAGACCCGGCAGCGGAGTCGACGGGTCGCCCACGTCGAGCTCTACCTTCTCGTCATCCATCGTCATCGCGTGCATCGGGGCTCCGGCGGCCACGAGTGTCCCGTCGCGCGTGACGGTCGCGAGCCCGAAGACTGCGACTTCGGAATGCGTCGGCGGAATGAGCGGGCTTCCGATACCGCTTCGTCCGTGATGCCAGACGTCCATTCCCACACCCCACCACGTACCGAAGCGTCCGAGCGGGTCGTCCACCATCGGCTTGGTCACGCTGATGTCGTACCGGTGCCCGTCGGCATAATCAATGGAGGCCGTCACGAGCAGCGTGTCGTGCGGTGGGAGTGGAGTGACGCGAGGATTGCGATCTATCGCAGTGAGGGCCAGTGTGCCGCTGCCGGGCTGCAAGGAACCGCGGAAGTACTGACCGTTTTCGGTTTGTGCGGATCCGCTCGCCGAGACCGTTGCGTTCGAGCTCGTCGGCGTGACTTTGGGTGCGATCAAAGCCCCGACGGCTGCCACGACGATCGCTCCAATCGCGAACGAAATTGCACCACGGCTGCTCGGACCCGCTCGATCAGGCTCGGTACGCGATAGAACGAGGAAAGCACCGAGCGCGGCCAGGAACGTGATCGGCATCGCGATGAGTGCCTCCTGACGGAACGTGAGCCAGTGTGCCGTGGCGCCCGGTGCAGCGCGCTCGAAGACGCGAATCGGCAAGTCTGGCAGCCCGACAGGCCCGAGAAAATGCGAGTAGGCGGTCAAGATTGCCGTAAGGACGACGGTGCCGCCAAGCGCCGCGCGAACGTCCCGGCCGGCGAGCGCCTGCCATGCGAGCAAGAAAGACACAACAATCAAGAGCCGCACGACGTACCACGTCACGCCCTGAAACTCTCCGATTGCCAACGCCTCGAGTGCTCCCATCACCACAACGGCAAGAAGGCCAACGATTAACGCCTCGATGCCACGTACGCGCGTCGTCGGCTGCGCGCTGTCCAACGTCAGCATCGCAACGCGCTCGCGTCGCCTCCAGGCCCACAGTGCGGTGAGGTACCCGAGATAAATGACGCCGAAGTGAATCGGCACGCCGGAAACCCAGGTGTGCTCGAGATCGAGCCAGGATGCGTGTGACGGCAGTCCGATCGGAGACAACGACCAGTAATAGACGGTGAGAACGACGGTATGGACGGCGGTGATGGCGGCACCCTTCCTGGCTCCGACCCCGAACCAAGCCGTACCGAGACCGAAGACGGTTGCGATCAAAAACGTTTTCGTCACCCAATAAGTCCAGTAGGGATCGTTCTCCCAGGCGAGTGCGTGCCCGATGACGGCATCCGAAAGGATTGCCAGCAGCGCGACGCCGGCGGTGAATTTGGCGACCTCGCGTATATCCATGCCGGACCTGCCCAAGTGCTGCCCCCGTTCGGTGGCCGTGGCCATGGCCAATCGCCTCCCAAGATGAGTGCCGCTTGTATCGGTTTCGTCCAGAAGGTTCCCTATCCGACGCGCGCCAAAACGAAGCCACGTTGAGGCAATGCGGCCCACCGTCGTGTCTCCTTCTGAGCAAGATTCGTCTGGGCTAGCAGGTAAAAGCGACCGATCGGTCGAAATGGACGTGTGACGGCCGGTCCCCCCGTATCCGGTCGCGTCCCCAGGGAGGGTCCGATGCGAAAGCACAGGGTCGCCGCCTTTCTCGTCTGCGTGAGCACAGCGGTTGGCTTGCTCGCGGGCGGAGCGGCACACGCAGACAACACGATCACGGACGGGACCGTGACGAGTGCCGACGGGACCGTCATCTATTACACGCTGTTTCGACCGGCGTCGGCCGACGCGACGCACCAGGTGCCGATGATCTTGCATTCCCACGGCTGGGGCCAGTCGCGTTCAACGTCGGGTTTTAACGACTGGCTGAACGACGGTTTCGGGGTTCTGAGCTTTGATCAGCGTGGCCACGGCGAATCGCAAAGCATCGCGACGGTCGAAGACCCGGACAAGGAAGGCCAAGACGTCCGCGCGCTCATCGATTTCGTTGCGACACTGGACTGGGTGAAGCTCGATGCGCCCGGCGATCCTGTTCTCGGTGCGATCGGCGGAAGCTACGGTGGTGGCTACCAGACGATTGGAGCGCTGAAGGATCTCCGCGACCGCGGCGCCACCCGCTTCAATGCGCTCGCTCCAGAAATCACGTGGTTCGACCTTCCCGAGTCACTCGGGCCGCAGGGCGTGCCGCGAACGCTGTGGACGACTCTGCTGTACGGCGTCGCACCGCCGCACGCGGATTACATCGATCAGGGCGAAGCCGTCGGCCTCGCGACCGGCGATTTTCCGGACGGCACCGTCCCAGGCACCGTCAATTTAAAGGACATCTTTTACCGACACAGCCCGCGTTGGTTCGCCGACAACGGCTACAACCTGGACATCCCGGTGCTGTTCGGGCAGGGGATCACCGACAACTTGTTCAACTTGAACCAAGGGGTGCACAACTGGTCCGATGTCCTCACGGCGAATGCCCGCTCGAAGAGCATCTTCGTCGGATACAACCAGGGTCACGTCCTACCGGAAGCGTTCCCGCTCGGCACGAACCCGTCGGGAAATCCGTGCATCGACGACTGGGATGCGTATGAGCGTTCGTTCTTCCACGCAGCGTTCGCCGGCTTGAACCCACGCACGAAGCTCGACGCAGCCGCGTTTAATCTTGCGACGTCGAGCAACGATTGCATCCGCACCGACGATATTTCGACCTATGAGTCCTTCAGCCCGGCACCGCTTGGCTCGACGATCGTTGTGTCTGCACCGGCCGGACCTCCGGTTGCGTATTCGCTTGCCGCGGGTCCGATACAGATCGCGGGCGTTCCGCACCTTCGAGGATCGCTCACCGCCGCAGGTGTCGACGCCCGAGCGTTCTTTGCGCTCGCGGTGGGAATGACGCCGGCCGACGCGCGGGTGATTCAGAACAACGTGATGCCGATTCGTTCGCTGTTACAGTCGGTTGCCCAACCGTTCGACATCGAGCTTCCGGGCGTCGCCGTCGACATCCCCGCCGGGTCGAATCTCTACCTCATGGTCGCCTCGACGGCGACTGCGTTCGCCGGTACGACCCGTGCTCCCGGCGCGATCGTCATCAGCGACGCAGTTGTCGACGTTCCGGTTCAGTAGAAGCTCCTTCTTCGAACTGAGCTCGAGATAGCGTTCGCCAGGTCGAACCTGGCGATTTCTTGCTACTCCTGGCGCCAGCTCTGTAAGGGGAAACAATTGCCGGAAAGGAGTGGAGCATGGGTGTCGAGGGCAACAAAAAAACTGTGCAACTCATCGAGGATGCTTACAACAGGGGAGATCTCAACTCCTTGAACCAGTACTTCGCGGAGGGGTTCGACAATAGTCAGAGTGCGCCGCCGGGCTTCCCGATCGGCATTGAACCCGCGAAGCAGATGCATCTGATGTCGATGCAAGCGTATCCAGATCGCAAGACCGAGATTCTGCAGTTGATAGGGGAAGGTAACAAGGTCATGGCTTTCGTCCGGGTCACCGGCACGAACAAGGGCGGCGTTCCTTGGTTCGAGGTGCCGGCCAATAATGCCAAGATGGACTTCAACTTCATGAGCATTTTCGAGTTCGACGACCAAGGAATGATCATCAAGCACACCGGACTCGTCGATGGCTTTACGCAGCTCGTCCAACTCGGTGTGTACACGCCGCCATCGACGGGCTGAGCGCCCACGCTCCAATCTCTCCCCCAGCCTGTTCAGGCCGTCATCTACACTGACGGCGGGGCCGATACCGGAGGCCGGCGATGGGAAACCTCGAGTCCGCACGCGCGGCATTCTCGAATCATGACTGGACGCGCGCACGCGATGCCTTCATCGCCGCAGAGGCGGAGGGACCCCTTAGCGCCGACGATATGGCATCGTTTCGCGAAGCCTCATGGTGGCTCGGCCTGATAGACGAATCGATCGCCGCTGCCGAAAGGGCGTACACGCTTTACGTCGAAGCATCCAACAACCGTGGTGCCGCGTACCAGGCTTTCGAGATCGCCTACGCTCATTTGCTTAGAGGGGATGCAGCCATCGGCGCCGGGTGGATCGGCCGAGCACAACGTTTGCTCGCGGGTGAGCGGGACTGTGCCGAGCAGGGGTACCTTCGCTATTTCTTCGTCGTGACCTCACTCGATGGTGGTGAGGAAACTCTTGTGAAAGCCCGTAGAGGTCCAGGAGATCCGGCGACGGAACGCCGACCGCAACCTCATCGCCGCAGGGATGGTCGCCGAGGGCAGGGTCATGATCAAGTTGGACACGCAAAGCGGTCTCGCCCTCCTCGATGAGGAATGCTGGAGGCGTCGTCCGAAGATCTTTCGCCGACCTTCGCCACCCGCAGTGCTGTTTAAAGGGATCTGTCGCGTTCACCGCGCACAGGTAATTGTTCAACGAGCTGATGACGCTCGTCAACCGGCTCGTGACCGAGGCCGAAGCCGTCGCTGCGCTGATCGCACGTCTCGAGCTCGACGCGAACGGGGAGTATGGGGATTCCGAGGTACGGGCACAACTCGACCGAGTTATTGATGTTCTGGGCGCGCGCAAGCTATGCGCGGATCCCGGCGAGCTGGAGCGCAGAACGGTGATTGGTCACGTAACGACGATGCTGCGCCAGGCAATGGAGCTCATCGAGCATCCCGGCCGCGCCGGAGGATGGATCTATACGGACCCGGCGATCATCCAGGGGCAGGGTGCGTCGACGGGGATCGTCGCCCAGCTGATTGCCGGGGCGGGTATCGGCAAGCCGGACGCGCGCATCCTGGATGTCGGCACGGGCGTCGGAGCTCTTGCCGTTGCGTTCTGTCGAACCTTTCCGGGATCGACGGTCGTGGGTATCGATCCGTGGGAACCGTCGCTTGGCCTCGCGCGCTCCAACATCGCGGCGGCGGATCTGGGCTCGCGGATAGCACTGCTCAGCACGCGTATCGAAGACTTCACCGACGACGGCTTCGATCTCGTCTGGATGCCGGTCATCTTTCTTGCCGAGCAGGTCCTCGAGGACGCCGTCGCGCACGCCGTCGCGGCGATGCGATCCGGCGGGGAGATCGTCCTGGGCCGTTACTCCGGCTCCGACGACGCATTGGCCGGCGCGCTCGGCGATCTTCGAACGATCCGTTCGGGCGGAACGTTGCTGAACGCCGGCGACGTACGCAAGCTGCTCGAACACGCGGGATTGGTCGATGTGCGCGAGGTCCAGCGCACGTGGAGTGCGCCGATCGGGCTAACGGCCGGCCGTCGGTTGTGACGAGAAGAAATGCTCAGCGACCGAAATATGAGCCGCCGTCGGACCAGGACGAGGCGATGAGTGCGTCGTAGGCGAGCGGCCACGGCGGGCGCAGGAATCCGAGCGCCCGCACATCTTCGAACCAGAAGCCGAACGGCGAGTGACGTGCGAAGGTGCCGCCGCCCATGATGCGAACGATTCGTCGAAGGCATTCCTCGGCAAGATGTGCGCACGCGGTTTTGCCGAGTAACACAGCACGGAGCGGCGATGGATCGTCTTCCACGGCTCGAAGCATTCCCTCGTAGGCCTGCCGCATGAGCCACGCTTCCTGTTCGGCGTTCGCCCACTCGACTTCTTCGTATGGCCGCAACGTATCCTTCCGTTTGGCGAGCTGTTCCGATGCCGTCTCCATCGCTGCTTCAACGATGCCGAGGATGACAGCGGTGAACAGCGATCCCACGAATCGCAGCCATCCCGTGACCGTCCCACGGTGCCGTCAGGGTGACCCCGCGGGAACCGTCCCACGGAACGCCGCGCATATCGAGATAGAACCAGTCCGGCTCGTCCTCGCCTTCTGGGCGACCGCTCGTCAGCATGAAGCTCGTGATGCCACTGCCGCTGCCGAAATGCTTCTGTCCGGACAGGAGCCAGGTGCCGTCGGGACCTCCGGGCTTCGCGACGGCCTTCGTGCCGGAGACATCACCGCCGCTTCCCGGCTCCGACGTAATCGTGCCGAACTGCGCGCCTTCGAGGGTCACTTTCGCAAGGTAGGAGCGTTGTTCGGCCCACGCCTGTGCGTGCGGCTCCGGCGCGGACGGCGTTGCGAGCCAGAACGCGAGAACGGCGGGATGCATCGAGGAAACCAGAGCAAGCGATGAGTCGCCCTTCGCAAGCGCGCGCAGGATTTCCGCGATGGGCCGCGTCGAGCGCGGCACGCTCTCGAACAAACCGTCATGTTCGATGGGAACGCCTGTTAACAGGTAGCCGGTCTTGTGCAATTCGGCGAAGTCCGACGGGTCTAGCTCACGCCGCCGCTGCCGATCGTGGCGGTCGGCGGCAAACGTCGCGGCAATTATCTTGACATCCTCGAGTAGCCCCGCTGCGTCCACGCCGTCCTCCTCGTCGAATCCGGAAGCATAGACGAGCTGCGAGCGTCATCGCTTTTGCGTCGCGAATTTGAGGGCTTGCCGAACATGACGCTCGCTTTCAAGATGGCGAAGTCACTCGCCGCCGACGGATCGCCGTTACGAGGCCGTGAAACTCGCTTGGGTGCCGAAACGCGGTAATCGCGCCATTCCGGAAACAGGCTCGGTCATTGCGCTATGTGCTCCCTGTACCTACAGTCGGTCCGTGGGGATGCTCTCCGCCAGACGAACGCTCGTTGCCGGCATGACGCTTGCCGTCGGGCTGGCTCTGGGGTGGTTTAGCTCTGCCCTACTCTTCGACGACGGCGTGGGGAGGTACTCAGGACGCGACCGCGTCGCCGCCGAGGACGCAGTTGAGACGGCGGCGCGGGGATGCTCAAACAGGATCGGGTGGAGGCTCATCGTTCCGAACTTGTCGCTCAGGAAGATCCGCGTTGAGCCGACAGATTTCGATGGTGTGCCGGCTTACAGCGCCGAGCTTCGAGAGCAGACCTTGTTCGGGATTGCCATCGGAAACGTCGTGCTCGTGAGGGGAAGTGACACGGGCAAAGGCCGCCTCGACTGCGACTTCTGATGGTCTTCGCTTTGAGCGTTCCGATGCCGCCGGGCAGCGACGGCCGAACATCGAAAAAGCAGGCAATCTGAAGATTAGGTGGGATCGCCGACGGGGGAAAAGGAATCGAAGCTGTTGCGACTTTCCGGTAATGGCACCTGCGGCGCTCGTTCCACGCCGAGCCGTGCGAGGATGCGCGCTGCTTCGGCGCGAGACTGTTTTCCGGGTCCAGATGCGGGACCGCGGAGCAGTGCGAGCGCTTGGTGGGTCAGCGCCATTTCGTATTGAGCTTTCGCCGCCGTCCCAATGCGCAAGCTTTCTTCGAGCGACGCTGCCGCAGCGGCGCGGTCGCCGACCTGCAGCAGCGCGTACCCCCTGGCGCGGTGAAGCATCGCCTGCAAGGCAGGCATTCCACGGATGCGTTCGGTCGCGACGAGCGTTTCCTCGATGATCGATAGCGCATCATCGGGACGGGCCGCCAGTACGTACGCTTCTGCGATCCGCGCACGGGCTTCGGCGATCCAGCTTTCCGCTTTGATCTCGGTGAATCTCGCGAGCGCACTCTCGAGAAGTGCTTGTGCTTCATCCTGGCGTCCTGCTCGCGCGGCTGCGCGCCCGAGATTGATCTCGGAAAGCGCAATGCCGTACGGTGAACGAGCGGCCCGATAGCTTGCGAGCGATTCTGCGAACGTAGCCTGCGCATCGTCGAGCCGCCCTTGATCCGACAGGATCTCTCCGATGTTGTTGAGTGCATCCGCGACACCGATGACATCACCGATTTGTTCCAGCACTTCCTTAGCGCGACTATTCACGTCCAGCGCGTGGTCCCACTCACCGGCGAAGTACGCGTCGACGCCGAGGTTGATCAAGGTGTTCGCCTGACCCAGCAAGTCGCCCAACTCTTCGTAGATCGGCAATGCGAGATCGCGATAGTCGGCGCGGCGTTCGTCGCCCAACCATGTGTACGCGGTGTGGACGAGGTAATAGATGTGCGCCAGCGCCGACCGCAAGTTGAGACGACGCGCCTGCGGCAACGCGCGCTCGCACATCGCAATGCATTTCCGGTACCGGCCCTGGTGAAAGAGAACGCCGGCGTACGCGATGAGAAGCTCGACGCGCTCGTGATCGGCGTCCACACCGGCTTTCTTCAAGCCGCGAGAAAACCACGTGAGCGCTCGAGAATACTGCCCAGACAATCGGCATACGACACCCTCTTTGCGGAGCAATCGCGGAAGATCTGATTCGAGAGCAGTCAGCTTGCGAGCGTTGCGATACGCCTCTGAGGCTTGCGCGTACATTGCTGCTTGAGTGCTGACATCGCCGAGGCGCTCATGCACGCCGGCGACGTCGACGGGTGAGATTCCCAGCAATCGGCGTGCCGAATCGAGCGCACGACGATAAAACTCCACCGCTTGAACGTTGGCGAACTTTGCGTGCGCACGGTCTCCTGCGACTACCGAGTATTGCCACGATTTGTCGAAACGCTGTGCTTTGTGGAAGTGCAAGGACAAGATTTCCGCGACCTCTTCCCCGGATTCCCTTTCAAGAGCAGAGCCGATACGGTCGTGGATTTCGCGCCTTCGACCGAACGGCAAGGCTTCATATGCGACGTCGCGGAACAGCATGTGTCGAAAGCGGAATGTGTTGGGGCCGTTCGGTTCGAGGAACTCGGCGAGCCGGTTCCACGACGCGCGCTCGACGACGTCCGGGAATCGGTCCGAAGCCACGCTGTTCAACAATTCGAGAGAGAACTGGGCTCCGATAACGGCGGCGTACCGAAGCAATGTTCGATCCGCCGGTTCGAGGCGGTCTAGCCGCGTCGTGATCACGGCTTCTACCGTGTCCGGTAGAGATTCGACGCTACCTCCTGCGCGCGACTCCGACACGAGCTCCTGAAGAAACAGCGGATGGCCGCCGCCTCGGGCCGCGAGCGCCGCGAGCTCGTGTGCCGCTAAGTCCAGTCCTCGGCTGGCCTCCTTGACGAGTGCCGCCGCCGCCCCCCCCGGAAGTGGCGACAGCACGAGTATTGTCGATTTGCGGTCGCTCGGAAGCAGCAACGTCCTGCCTTCGAGGCGCGAAGTGACGCACACGAGCCACCATCGTGCAGGCAATCCGAGAACGAGCGAGCGCAAGAGTTCGTTCGAGGCTTCGTCGAGCCAGTGAGCGTCCTCGATCGCTATCAGAGCCGGGCCATCGATGGCGCGCTCCAAAAGGGTCGCAACACTTCGGTGCAGACGCTCACGCTTGAACTTTTCGTCGAGACCGGACGCTTCTCGCGTCTGTGGCACGCCGGCGTCGACGGGCAAGGCGAGCAGCGGAAGCCACGGCGATAGATCCGGTGCAGTTCGTTCGACGGTTTCGGCCAGGCGACGGCCCGCTTCTTCGCGCGATGCATTCTGCGCGAGGCCGAGCACCGAACGCAGAAGGCGCCGGAACGCGAAATACGGCGTCGAGGATTCGTATTGCTCCGCAACGACATGTACGACTCGTGCGTCACCGGCGTTCGCGAGCAACTCTTCCAGCAGCCGCGACTTTCCGATGCCGGCATCCCCCACGATTTCGCACAGGCCTCCGGTGCCACGTTTTGCTTCATCGAGCGCGTCGAGCAGCACTTCCAATTCAGTCTCGCGCCCGAGGAGCGGAAGATGCTGAGCGTCTTTCGATTGTCGAGATCCACAAATCGATCCGACCGCGAAAGCGGTTACCGGGTGTGCCTTCCCCTTGACGGCAAAAGCCGCCAGCTCTCGCGTGTCGAAGAGCGTCCGAGACCGGTCTAGCACCGAAGGCGTCGATAGAATCTGTCCCGTTTCTGCGCGCGCCATGACCCGAGCCGCGAGATTCACTGCGTCGCCCATGATCGTGTAGGTCCGGCGATAGTACGGGCCGACGTCCCCGGCAAAGACATGACCGCGATTCACGCCGATGCGTATCGAAATCGCAGGCTTCGCGTCCATGATCGCGCGGACGGCGCGCAGCATTTGCTCCTCGTCGTGGCCCGTCCCAACAGGTGTGCCGGCGGCGAGAATGATCTTCCCGCCGTCGTGGTCCACGTCGGTGGCGAGGAATGTGACGTCATGCTCCGCGGCTGCGCGTTGCGCGGTCCTAACGAGCTCGTGCAATTGCTGCGTTACCTCCGAGCATCCAGCCTTTTGGACGAGCTCGTCCGATCCGTCGAAGTGAACGAACGCAATCGTGACCTGCCGGTGCTCGGGCTCGAGCGGACCTTCTGCGAGCCGCTCGCGGATCGCCGGTGGGATGAATTGTGCTGGGTCGACCTGTGACGCCGGCGCCGGTTCACGTGCATCGACTTTCGGCGCCGGCGGCATCCGAGCCAGGAGCACACCTCCCCCTTTTTCGCGGCCGAGAAGCGAGGGGTCAACGGTGGCGGCCATTGCCGGGCTCAGAAGGATCTCGCCCGCTTCGGCGGTCGATTCCATCTCGACGGTCTTGCTTGCCGCCGGTCCGGCGACGATCAGCTCGCGGTGCAGCTCGCCGACGAGGAAGAAATGGAAAATACCCGTGTGCACTCCAACAGACATTCGAAGGGTGACGTTGCCGGCCGAGCTCTTGAGGCCTTTGCCGATCTCGGCCAGCTTCCGCCGCATGCCCGCAGCCGCGTAGACCGCGCGCGCGGCGTGACCCTCGCCGCGGTAAAACACCAGCAGCGCATCGCCGCCGAATTTGAGCAATGAGCCGCCGTTTTCATAGGCGACGGCGAGAAGCCTGGTAAAGGTCGAGCTCATTATCTCAGTGACTTCTTCCGCGCCGACCTTTCCTTTCTCCGCCAGCCGCTCGGACATTTTCGTAAATCCGGAAATGTCCACGAAGACCAAGCTGCCGTCCATCTCGCGGTACGAGGGGCCCTCGGAGGCGGGCCACTCCAGCAACATCCTGGGGAAATAGGCCGTCATCGCAGAAGGGGGCAGTGCGCCGAGCGCTGCGCCATTTTCTACGTTCATACCGGCCCCCGTTGCGGAGCAACACAAGCGGTGGTGGTGCCTGCCTCATTGACCACGGCCCGTGACATAGTAGACAATCTTGAAATTGGCCGTTGGGCGGCCGTCGCACGGCGTCTGAGGCATAGCACTTTCGTCGCGCGTCATGTCTTTTGGTACCTCACGGGGAGATCGAGCAATGGTCGTAATTCCACCCAGCCCTACCGCACCTCGTCTTCGCTCACTTTCTATCGTGCTGGCTCTTGCGGTGATCAGCTCGTTACTGGTCGTGCAGCCGGCGGCGGCGGTCACCGCGGGCACCCCCTTCGGGTGGGGCCGCAACGGCAACGGCGAAGTCGGCGATAACACCACGGTGAACCGGTCTACTCCCGTCGCGATCTCCACGGCGCAGACCTTTGCCGAGATTTCGGGTGGCTTCTTCCACACCATCGGGCTCACGTCGACCGGAAACGTCTACGGCTGGGGCACCAACTCATCGAACCAGGTGGGAGTAGGAACCACGTCCGACGAGTACCACACCCCCGTTCTCGTGACGGCTCTGCCGGCGAACAGCATCTCCCAAATCTCCGCGTATGGCGATCAGAGCCTCGCGCTGCAGAACGACGGCACGATCTGGCAG
>JAIVGO010000059.1 GCA_020201525.1 Actinomycetota bacterium
GTCGATGGCGTTGGTGGCCGGCAGCGGCGCGGCGCGCTGCTGGTCGATGAGGGCCTTGCGATTGCCATAGGGCAGGTTGGTGGGGGCGGCGAGGGGTTGCGTGCCGTTGGTGGGGGCGCGGTTGATGTTGAGGTCGGTTCGTTCAACATAACTTTTGCCCTGTACCCCCTGGCGCCTCCCGCCCCTGCCGCTACGCGGAGACATCAGCGGTACGTGAACGTCAGGTCGGCAGTACCCACGGTGACGACGGTGAGGCCGGTGGCGAAGGCGGCGTCGTACAGGAACGCCGTGGTCGACAGCGTGGTGTCGATGGTGGCGATCTTGGTGCCCGATCCCGCCGTGTTGTCGTAGACGGTGGCGGTGGAGGCCACGCCGCGGGTGTTGATGACCACGGCGTGCAGCAGGCCGGCCCCGGACTTGATGGTCGTCGTGGTGGCGGTGGTGATGTTGGAGAACAGGAACGACGACTCGACACGCCCTGCGCCGGTGGAACCGGACTTCTGGCGTTCCCAGTTCGTGCCGTTCCACAGCATCCCGTGGGAAAGCACCTGAGGCACGGTGGGGTTGGAAACGCTGTCTCCCGCCGCCACGCCGGCCGCCAGTTCGGTGTCGACCGGCTGGGAGGAGAACACCCCAGGCATCGACGAGATGACGGCGGTGGCCGTGACGGTGCCCGACGTCCAGGCCGACACCCGGCACCGGAAGTACCGGGCCACTATCGGGCCTGAGTAGATGTTGGTGGCTACGGGGTTCGTAACCGAGGCCACCGTCCCGTTGCCTGCCGCCAGGCCGGCGTCGAGGCGCACGTTCTGCCAGTTCGTGTTGTCGTTGGACTGCTCGAAGATGACGGTCAGGCTCGGCGCACCGCTGAACTGCACCGACACCCACCGGCCCTTCACCTCCGTGGCGGCGATGGGCGTGTCGTTCAGAGCGCCGCCGGTGCCCGTCACCACCTGCGGGGTGGCGAACTGCACGTCGGCGATGCGTGTGCCGGTCCCGGCGTTGGCTGTCACGGTGCCGCTCACGGGCTGGGTGGCCTGCCAGAACGTCCCCGAGACCGCCACCGTGCCGCCCACGCGTTGGGTCCCGTCCGTCAGCGTCGAGTCCTTGGCCGCTCCGGTGGGGAGGGGCAGCGACGCGTTGGACACAGGGACCGGCGTCGCCCGCAGTTGGGCGTCGGTGAGACCACCCGTGACTGCCACCGAAGCGTTCGCCAGCCGCACCACCAGTCCGGCGGCATCGGGCGGCGGGTCCCCGGTGAGCACCCGCGCCATGACGGAGATACCGCTCGACGCGTCGTAGAGTTGGATCTGCGAGCCACCGCCACCGCCGACGCGGACGATCTGCGGTCCCTTCTTGAGGAACTCGCGTATCTCGACCAGCGAACGGTTGAGGTTGTCGAGCGAACCAGCACTGTCGTTGGGGCGCTCCACCAACGGAGCCAGCGCCGCCGCGATGTCGGCGGCCGAGAGGTTGCCCTTGGAGTCGACGTTGACGACGGGCGCCGGCAGGTCGGGGACCGTAAGGCCCCTGGCGATGAGTGCGACCAGTTCGGCCAACAAGCCGCGTACTTCGATGAGCGTGTCGCCCTGGGCCGTGAGCTTGTGCTGGACCTGGTAGAGGGTCGCCAGCTCTTTCGTGTCGGGAAGTACCGATGTCACGCCGGCCTACCCGTGGTGCGCAGAGCCCGGTTGAGCATGGAGAGGTTTTGCAGGGATTGAGGTGGCACGGGCAACGGATTGCCGAGCGCCTGGGGCGGGAACCCGGCCTGGTTGGGAGCAAGGCCACCCGGCTGTTCACCGGCCGGTTGCTGACCACCCGACGCCGGGTTCTCCATGCCCGGCTGCGTCTCGGGAGCGCCGGGCGGCGCGGCGATGACCTGGCGGCGCTGGGCCGCCTCCTGCGCCGCCTTCCACGCCTCCTCGAACGATGCCCCTTTCAGTACGACGTTGGTCATCTCGATCACGTCGCCGATGGGCGTCTGACCCGAGACCACCGATTGCAGAAGTCCCTCCATGGCCGCGTTGCGCAACTTCTGCACGACGAGCATCTCGCGCGCCAGCTGCGCGTCGGGGATGAGCGGGTGGGCCTCCTGAGCCATCTCCACCGGCATGATGTCGGCCCCCGTCAACTGCAGCAGGTCGACGCCGAGGCTGTTGACGTCGGCGCCGGCATAGAGATAGCTCACCACCGAGTGCGGCGTCTCGAGGTCGCGGGAGGGGACGTAGGAGGCGGTACCGCTTTCGCCGGGCCAGGAGATGAACCACGACTTGATGGCGTTCGGCCACGTGGCCTTCTCGATGCCGATGGCCGCCGCGTTGAGGGTGCGCAGGCCCCGCGCCATGACCCGTTGCGCCTCTTGGATGCGCATGTCGACGGCGGCCGAGAGGGTGGAGTCGTTGGCCCGGCCGGTACGGATGCCGGTGGGGATCTGCCCACCGAACTGGGGCGGGATGCCCCCGGTGATGCGCTGGCCCTCCATGAGGCGGTCGATGACGGGGTGGGTGAGCGGGCCGGGCGAGGACTGCAGGACTCGCACCTCGCCGCCCTTCACGATGTTGGCCTCGCCACTGCGGCCGTCGTGCCAACTGCCCGACACCAATTCGGGGTCCTGGCCGTAGACCACGAAGTCGGGGAACACCGCCCGCTCGGCCGCTTCGACGTCGAGGATCTGGAGCTTGTCCATGTAGTCGGCCATGCCCAGGATGCCGGCCATCTGGCCCATGACGCGGTCGAGGGTGATGCGCTTGGGCACGACGGCGGGGACCATGCCGGCGCGGTTGGGGTAGCGGGAGAACTCCATGGCGATGTTGTTCTCGGAGTAGAAGCTGTCGTAGGACGGGGCGTTGTCGAGGGTGCGGGGGCCGAGGATGCCGATGACCACCTCGTGCTCGTCGATCCACTCCACCATGTCGAACAGACGGCCGGCATCGAAGGTCTGATTGGGGCGGCGCCCCATCATCGACACCTTCATGTAGCGCGCCGCCTTCTCCGGGTAGCGGTTGGAGATGTAGGACCACGAGCGCCCGTACACGAACGCAACGTCGCAGGGGTTGTTGTCGTCGAAGCCGGCGCGGGGGCTCGCGTACGTTCCGAGAGGGTCCCTGACCTCGAAGCGGGCGTGGCCGGTCTGGTAGTCCGGCACGCACACCATGGCGGTGGTGCCGTAGGCGATGAACTGGCGGAAGGCCCGGTACAGCATCGTCTCCATGACCGACGAGCGGTCCCACACGCCGTAGAGCATCCGGCGACGCTTGGCGGCGCGCTCCCGGCTGCGGGCCGAGGAGACATCGACGGGCGGGCAGGTAATGGAGGGCATGACCGAGGCGGCCCGCATGGCGGTGTGGTCGATGCCGTCGGCGATGAGGTTGGGGGTGATGGGACTGCGGGTGACGTCGGCGTCGGGGATGGGGACGACGATGTCGCGGTTGTAGCGGTCCCGGATGTCCTTCATGGCCCGGATGATCGCCGAGTCCCCGACGCGTCTCTGGGCCACCACCGAGGCGATGGCGTCGAACTCCATGGGGATGAAGGAGGCAGCGGTGACCGGGTTGTACAGCTCCAGGTCGGCGGTCATCGTCATGGCGCTGTCGCCCTGAACTTCCGCACATACGCAGCGGCCGCTTCCATAAGTTCGGGGGCCTCCTGCAACAGTCCGATGGCCTGGTTGCATCGCGAACAGAGCAGGCCACGAACGCACTCGCCACATGTCCGCTGCTCGTCGCAACACGTGCGGTCGTGGTCTACGGCGAGGGCCTTGCCGGTTTTGCACACTTCCCCGCAGATAGCGCAGACCCCTCCCTGATCAGCAAGAACCGACTCGTACCAGTCCATGTCCCGCCGGAAAAACCGACGCATCCGGTTCGACCGATGACGGCGGTCGTACTCCTCAGGAGCCCGAAGCCGCCGGGCCTGTTCGCCCTCAACGTGGCAAAACTTGCATCGGCCTTCCTTCGACTTCAACCCGCGGCCACACCGGCACGGACGTCCCTCATCGGCCCGAGCATCTCGCACGCGCCATGCCTTACACAGATCGCAGCGACAGCCCTGGCCCTGATAACCCTTGCCGGTGCCATGGATGGGTCCACCTCGCTTTTGCAGTCGCTCCAGGGTCCCGTCGCTCAGACCACGGCGGTAGTGGCTCTCACACAGATCGCGGGCGCGAACAGGTCGGTCACAACCATCGACAAGACAGGACCTCATGCCACCACCCTCGGTCTGAACAGCAAATACTGCGGAACACCACGGCGGAAAACAGAAGGGTCCTGGAACATGGACCCGCGCCGCTCCTGCCAGTATTTCCACACGAACCACAGCGCCATCAACCGATCCGACCGCATTAGACGTTGAGGCACGTCCGGGCGCCATTCCCGCAATTCGGTGAGCAGGGCATCCACCGCCCGTCTGGTCCGCTCATCGCCGTAGGGCAACACGATCTGCCGGTTCCGAAACCCCGACACCATGGCCGTCACCCCATAAACGGGCTCGGACTTGGAACCAGCGGTCTCGTGCTTGCTGATACGAAAATTGAAGTTCTCGGCACTCTGGCGCAAGCGAGTGTCCTCCACCAAGGAACGGCCCTGGCCGTCGTACTCGATGATCCAGCGCGTCGGGCCATAGACACCCGAGATGCGCTCGATGTGGCGAATCATCCCCTCGTTGGAACCGAGGTGGTTGTGCGCCTCTATGTCGAGCACCCACAGCTTCTCTCGGTTGTACGCGACAGTCACGAAGGCAGCGAAGTTCACTAGGGCAGGGTCGCATCCCGACAGCGTGTCGACACCCACGTCGGTCTGACCAAGCGTGCGACTTCGGTCGAGGCATTTCGCCAGCACGTCGTCGGTGAAGGTGGCCCCCACCTTGGAGACCGCCTTCTGCATGTACACCGTGTCCCACACGATGGGGCCGACCTTGGCCTGGATGGTCTGCATGTCCTCCAGCGGGAAGCGCTCAGGCCAGTAGCTCTGCCCGTCCTCGCCGATGGCGGGGATCTTGACCAGAGCGTCGATGAGGCCCTCGGCCTCCAACGCCCGTTCGTAGAAGTCGTGAGCCTTGACCCGGTTGCCGATGATGACGATGTGGCCCTGCGGGCTCAGGCGGGTGAAGATCTCCAGCCGCAGGGTCTCGAGCAGGCGAACGCTGTCGTTGAAGTTCTTGTCGGACTGGATGTCGTCGAGCACCACCAGGTCGTACCGGGCACCGCGGATCTGGCTCTTGGCCGACTTGACCTCCAGCGAGAAGTCCCGGTCGTCGTTGCTCGCCTTCTCCACCGTGCAGTAGTCGGCGTTCCATGGCCGGCGGAAGTCCCGGTCGTAAGCGCCGTTGCGGTCCTTGGTCTCGGGGTCGAGGCGGAAGGGGCCGAAGTCGTCGATGAAGGCGGCGTACTGCGCCTTGTCCGTCATCCGCTCCTGCACGTGCTTGATGACTTTGCGGGCGTGGTTCTGCGCCTCGGATATCACGCAAATGCGGAAGTTGGGGTCGGCACCCAACTTCCAGCAGAAGTAGTCCTCCAGAATCGCCGTCTTGGCGCACTGAGGTGGCCCCAGGATCATGGTCACGGACAGGGGCTTGGCCGCTTCGATCGCTCCGATGATGCGGGCGTGGTGGGCGAGGGTGTCGAAGCCGAAGTACTTCTTGCGGAACTCGGGGAAGGTCATAGACCCGTCGGGGCCGGAGAGGCGCTTGGGCGCCTTGGCCGGCGGTGCGGTGGTCCGGTCCATCTCGGGGATGGTGGCCCGCCCCGGCGGGCGGTCGGGGGCGGCTACCCAATGGCCCCGCTCGTTGCGGACGGGGCGCAGGGCACGCACGGCGGCGGCGAATTCCGGGTCCTTCCACATCCACACCTTGGCGGTGGTGCGGCTACGGCCCACCAATTCGACGGCGTCCTCCACGGTGATGGAGGGGTCCTCGGCCATGGCGCGCAGGGCGAGGCGCTTCTTCTCGGCCCAGGTGACGCTGGCGTCGGTCGCGGGCATCGCCCGCCGGCTCTAAGGGGGCGTGCACGGCATGGGGCGCAGTGTAGCGACCCAAATCACATCTGTGTAGTGCCGGGCGTTCCTAGGGCGCCTCGGAAGCCGAAGGCGTGTCCTGGGCGGCGGCCTGGTCCGATTCGGGGACCACGGCATCGGAGTCCACCTCGAACTGGCGGCCGGTGTCGGCATCGGTGGTGCGGGGGACGCCGGTCACGGGTGGGACGTTGGGACGCACCGAGGGGTCGTCGAGGTCCTCGCGCACCCGAATGTCCAGGTCCGGGTACTGGTGGGCGAGGTCGGCGGCGGTCTGGGCGGCATCCCGGCGCTGGTTGGCCAGCTCGGACTCGTGGCGCTCGGCGTCGGTCGGTGCTTCGGGTGGTGCGGGGGTGTCTGTCATGTGGACAGTGTACGCATTCTGGGTGCGCGAATCACAGGGGTGAGATTTGGTTGTGGGGCCAGGGTGTGGAGGCAGCCGGCCGGGCACGGCACACCCCCCCGTCAAAGGTCTGGGGCAGGCCGGCGCCGGCTGACCAGCTCGACTCCCATCTCAGCGCATCCCACGCCGAAACTTGGATAAGGAGGATTACCGCAGTCTTAAACGTGCTGACGTACTACCAAACAACACCTATCGGTAGTCGCTGACGCCTGAGAGTGTGGTTAGCGCGTGGTTCCGGAGGTTTCCGCAGGGGAGGCGTTAGCGTTTCGCTTGCTTTTGTGAGCATCCTCGTGTCGGCGTCGAACCACCGAAGCGGGACCGGGTTGACGGGCCGGACGTGCTGGTGGGGCGGTTCGGGTCCTAGAGACCCGATACCGCCGAACCGCTGTACCAGCACGTTTGTCCGGACCGCCGAACCGGTCGCCGAACCGCTTCGGACCAGTTCGCCGAACCGGTTCCGAACCGCTTCCGAACCGGTCGAACCGCTAACCCCCTTGACACCGTTCACCGTAAGGTGTACGCTCCGAACTGCTAACAAGAAACGGCCCGGCCAGTGTGCAACCACCGACCGGGCCCACGAACAAGGGAGTGAGCCCTATGTCCGCAACAACCACCGTAACGCCTGCAAAGGTGAAAGCTGCGCTCAAGGTCGGGACGGCCTACGTGGCCACCCACGATGAGCGCCCATGGATCGGAACGTCCTACTGGGCCGCCGACGCCAGCATCCCTGGAGCTGCCCGGCGTACGCTCGAGGATTACAACCTGGGCGCCCACCGCGGCCGGCTCGAAGTGAACGGTTCCATCACTGCCATGCTCGAGACGGATGCGCCGAACATCGGCCAGATCGTCACCAGCTCCAGCGATGGACCACTGGTCGACCTCGAACCATTCAAGGTGGCCGGTGCCGAAGTCCACGCTTATAGCACTGCCCGCGAGGTGTCGCTTTACACCGCGCATGACGGGCGGATTGTGGCGGTGGATTCCGCCTATGCAGCCATCTTCGGTGACGCCCAATTGCAGCAAAACGGGTCTAAGCCGATGGGCGCGGTTGTCGCCTATGACACTAAGGAAGCGCGCTTTGTGGGCGTGGTCATGCCCGTGCGCCTCCCTGGGGAGGTGAAGTGATGAACGGTCCCACCCCGCGCCAACAGTCCTACGTGCGCAAGCTGCGCGCCGATCTCGGCGACGACCGCTACGAGGAGGCATGCCGCGCAGTGTTCGGTACCGACTGGCACGGACACGCCAACATCGGCGCCACCGTGACCCGCCAGCAGATGTCCAGCCTCATTTCGCTGCTCGCCTCTACCGCCGGCCATACCGGCGGGGGAGGTGGCAGTAGGAACCGCTACTCGAGCGACCGCTACGCGAGGTCGTCGATCACCCGGAACGGATCGGGCGCCGTCATCAGCTACCGCAATCGTGCCGGCCGGTGCGAGGATGCGCCTTGCTGCGGGTGCTGCTCATGAGCGCCCGGCGCACGTTCAAGCTCGACGCCGGCGAACGCTGGACGGTGCTCAACGCGCTGGAGGATTACGCGCAATGGGCTCTCGACGCGGCCAGCGACAAGATTGCCGAAGCGGCACACTGGCGAGGGAAGGGAGACGTCCGGGAAGCGGATGCACTCCAAGCCGAAGCTGACGAACTCCAGCGTGACTACGAAAGCGCCCGCAACATTCGGGAACGGCTGCAAGGACCGAAGTCATGACCATGATGGACCGCCTGCCGCTGTACGAATGCCCGCGAGGTCACTGGACTGAGCACTACGAGCCCGACACCTGCATGGCCCAGGACGACGAGTACGGCCCCGGGTTGTGCGGCGAACGGCTCACCTATCATCCTCAGGTCGGTGACCTGTTCTCCAGCTCATGGGGATACGACCAGACGAACGTGGACTTTTACGAGGTTGTCGAGGTCACGAAGTCGGGCAAGTCGGTGCGCGTCGTGCAGACCTACACCGAGGCCATCGGCGAGAACGTGGGATCTGTCCGCGTCGTGCCTGTGCCAGGCACCGTGTATCGCGACGAGGTGCCGATGCTCAAGCGCATCCGTACGTCTTACAGCGACGGCACGCGGTGTACGCCGGCGTTCAACATCGCCAGCTACGCCGACGCCTACCTGTGGGACGGCGCCTCGAAGTACGAGACGGCCCAGGGGTGGGGACATTGACGGCGGCTGGATGCGAGTTCTGTGGGTTCGACTACGCCGCTCATGGCTTGCCCGTCTGCACGGTCTGCAAGGGGGCCAAGCGCCTTCTCGGCATCAAGGATGAGCCTGGCGCCGTAACCCTCGATCGTGAGCCCATCACCGCCGAGGAAGCCGACCTGTTGGCCAGGGACGAGGCGTGCAGGGCACGCGCTAAGTCTCTCGACACCACGAACGACGAGTGAACTGCTCAACCTGCGCGGCGCCCGTCCCCTCCGATGCGGGGGGACGGTGCGCGTCATGCCAGACCCGCTCAGCCAACCTGGCTCGAGCGAACCACGTCGCCGCTTCCACCGCCCGCGCCTGCATGCTCGCATGCTCCCGTCGGCGAAACGCCGCCGTTGACCAGCTTCGGGCCGATGGGTGGACGTGGAAGCGCATCGCCGAGCTGCTGGGCATCGACATACGCCGCGCCGTGCGCTTCGGCACCGACGCCGGCAAGAGGCGTCAAAAGTCGTCTTCGCCGCCGGGCGCCCACTGAGCCCCGTCATCGAATGGCCCCTTGTCGTCCTCCTGGCGGAACGGGCGCAGCGAGGTGTGCAGCAACGTCGAGCCCTTCCCTGGGGAACGGAGCACGTGTCCTTCTGTCACCAGTGCGTTGATGGCGCTGCGCACGTACTCCTTGGTGCCGCCGACGACCGAGCAGATCTGATTGATGCTCATCGCCACGGCCACGCTCTCCAGCTCCCTCGACACCTTCTCCATGTAGTACGTGGGCCGGAAGTCGTCTGAGCCCACCGTGGCCGCGTCCACCAGCACGCACGACTCGCCCACCGTCTCGAGCCCGAAGCGCATGGGGGCGAACTCCTCGGCGTCCTTCTGCTTCCGGCACTTCACCGTCGTCACCGCTCCCGCCCGCAGGCAGTGGATGGACGTCTCGCACGCCCCGAACAGCGCCCCCGAACCCCGCTCCGTCGAACCCTCCTTAGTGGCGTGGTGGACGAACAGCACAGTGGTGCCGGTGGCCGCCTGGACCTTGTTGGCGGCGTCGATGGCCAGGCCCATGTCCCGTGAGCTGTTCTCCTCGCCTCCCACCAGGGACCGGGCCAGGGTGTCGGCGATGAGAAGCGCAGGGCGGTACTGCTCGGCCACCTCCACCAGTGCCGCCGCCCATGCCTTGTCGAGAAGGTTCACCGCCTGGGGGATGAAGGCGAAGCTGTCGCGGCCCACGTCGTCGATGCCCTGGGCCTCCATCCACGCCGCCGTGCGCCCCCGCAGCCCCGACGTCCCCTCGGCGGCCAGGTACAGCACCGGGCCTTGGGCTACCCCGTGGCCGAACCACTCCGTGCCGGTGGCGACGCACAGCCCCCAATCGAGGGCGATGAAGCTCTTGTAGGCGGCCGGTGGTCCCCACAACATGGCCAGCGTGTTGCGCCACAGCACGCCGTCGACCAGGGGCACCGGAGGGGGCAGGGCGGCGAGGTCGGCCACCGACAACATGGCTTGGCGCAGTTGCGCGGCGTGTAGCTCGGTGACCCCATCGTCGCTCCCCTCGCCCCCACCCCGCGACGAGGGATGACGGCGCACCGACGCCATGTGCTCGTCGGGCTCGCGCACCCAATCGTCGTCCACTTACGTCAGCCACACCGCATCGTCCACCAGTACCGGCCACACATCGGCGAGGAACGGCTGGTCGTCGCACGGGTGCCGGTCGACGCGCCAGAGCATGTCGATCGAATGTGGCCCGTCGAGGGCCACCGCCGTCGCCAGGTAGCAGGCTCCACTCGCTGCGATGCTGAGTACGTCCACTGCCATTCCCTCCTCCGTCTTACAACGCCGTAACTTCGCTCCGGGTGCTGAGAGAGGCCCACGCCTGTTGTCCGACGTGGGCCTCGGTGTTGCCGGGGGATGGGGGCGGTCAGGGTGGGTGGAGGGCGCCCCTCGTCATCCACATGTCCATGAACCACGCGCCGCTGATGCGCCCACTCGCCTGGCATGCGGTGCAGTACCAGGCGTCCAGTTCGGGGGACACGTCGGCCAGGCGGTCGCAGCCATCGTGGCGCACGCCGTGCTTGCCGTCGTAGGGCGACAGCGGCTCGGGGCCGAACACCACCGTCATCGTCTTGCCGGAGATTGGGTCGACAAACTCGTGTTCATCTGTCAAGCCACACACTCCTCAAGCTCGGCCAGCAGCTCCCCCATGCGAGCGCGCTTGGCCGCCGCTGCCAGCACCCGCGCCGCCCACCGCCCGCCCCGGTCGTCGAGCGACACCGCGTCGTGCACGATGGCGCCGGCTTGACCCGTCGCCCCGCCAGCCGGGCACCGAGCCGGGAGGCGATGGCAACGCCCACCAGTTGGCGCTCCGCCTCGGCGTTGGTGGGGACGCGGAAGTCAGTCACCGAAGACCTGGCCGAAGACCTGGCCGATGGCGTGGAACATCTGCGGCCAGCGAGCGTCGGTCACGGCATGGCCGTTCGCGAAGTCGTCTATGAGCCCCAGCATGAGTGCGAGCGTCTTCACCACTTCTTGGCGGTCGATACCGCAGTGGGGGCACGTCATCGATGGAGCGGCCCGCTATGCATCATCGCCAGTATTCCCTGTTGACGCCTCGCCCAGTACGTGCCATACTGGCTCCATGACCACACAGACAGAGGAGACGACGATGGCGCAGGACGTGACTTGGATGCTGGGCTACGAGGACGAGTACACCCCCGCCGACGAGCGGGCGTGGGTGCTGAGGACCGAGGACGCCGACGGAGCGGCGAGAGTGGCAGTCGGGGTCGGTATCGCCGAGGACGACGTAGAGGCCGCTCTGGTGTGGGCTGCTGGTATTATCGGTGCCCGGCTCGACTGGGCCGAGGACGCCGACGGCTGGCTCGTCGCCGCTGGGCCGAAGACGCCGACGGCTGGCTCGTCGCCACTGGCCCACCAGTAGGGCTGTGACCAGTCCCGATGAGGCCATCGAGTTCGTCGATGGCCTGCCACCGGGGCACGCCGGACTCAAGATCGCATGGGAGCGGCATCTCACTCCGCTACTGGGTCGGCCGGGCGAATGGGCCATAGTCAAGCGTGCCCCGGAGTCCGTACGTGCTCGGCGGGCCGCGTCCCAAACCACGGTGGCTCTGCGCCACCGGAAGTACGTCATACCACCCGGTCGATGGGAGTTCGCCACCCGCACCCTGGAGGGCGAGAGCAGGGTCTACGCACGCTATCTCGGCCCACCGAGCGACGACGCAGCAGCAAGCCAGTGAGGTCGCAGACCACGCGGCCGGACCCCGAGCCGGTCGGCCTCCTCGAGATCGCCGAGCGGCTCGGGGTCCGGCCGCAGACGGCGCGCAACTGGCGGGGCGGTGATGTGCGCGTGCCCATGCCCGCGCCACGCTGGACGGTGAGCGGGATGCCAGCGTGGGCTTGGGACGACGTCGAGGCGTGGGCGCGAGCGACGGGGCGACTGGCAGAGCGAGGGACCGGAAGGGCTGCTGTGCAACGCGTCAACCCATGAGCGACTACGCCGCAATGGAGCCGGTCCCTCGCATCGTCAGGGTAGCGCGGCTGCACTTTGGGGGCACGTCTCACAGTCGCCATCGTCACTTCGTCCCTTCGTTGGGCATGACGACCATCTGATTCATCGGCACCTGCGGGCACGTCATGCCCTTCACCCCGCACGTTCCCCTGACTTTGCGGTGCTCGCTGTCGGGCAGCGCCACTCCACAGACAGGGCAGGTCGCCATCACATCGTCCCCCACCGCTCCGCGTAGGCCGGGTCATCGTCTGCGTAGTGTGCCGCCCGGCTTGCCTGTTCTTGCTTGGCACGGTTCCGCAGATATTCGTTGTATTCCTCAACGGTCATGCCACAGTGCGGGCACCGCCATTCGTGAACATGCTCGACGGCCCAACCATGCGGGCCGTCGTGACCTTCTTCGAGGATGCAGATGCGCGCCTCGTCAGGCGAGACAGCGGCGCAACCGCCGACATTCGTAACAGCGTCGATCGCCATAGTCGTTACGGCCTCATAACTCACAGGCTGCTCCTGCTTCATCATCGCCACTCACCTTTCTCCCGCTGCGTACTTCACGAGACACTTGGCACCACACAGCCAGTCGCCATCGGGGTCGCCATGCACCGTGTTCCACGACACCTGGACGAAGTAGCCGTCCTCGCTTCCTGCATCGAAGGCCGTCTTGCACTGGAAGCAGGTTCCGTTCGGACGGCTTCACATCGGATTCCTGGTCAGTGCTCATGTTCGCCATCAGTCCGCCACGTCGTACGTGGCCTCGAAGATGTCGGGCTTGCATGGGTAGAACTCGCCCTTCACGCCCTTGATGACGAAGTCGCTCGGGTTGGCTCGCATGTCGCCTTCAAGCGTCGGAATGATGAACGACTGGTCGTTGCCGTCGAACCAACCCGCTACACAGAAGGCCGATACCTCGTCGGGGTTGGTGCCCTGCCACTGCACGGCCTCGATCACCACGGGCTTCTTGCGGTACTTCGCCATCACGGCCTCATCACGTCCTTTCGTCTCGGGTGTCCAGTCGCCATCGTCACTTTCCGATCATCGTGTGGCATCGCTGGCACTCCGTCGATGTCGGCGCAGACAGCGAGGTCGTGGTCGTCCCACATATGGTCGCTGGCCTCCTTTTCGGCCCCGCTCTCCGAGTAGTGGCCGGCCTGCTCAGTGCTCATGGTCGCCGTCCCTCTCGGGCTGAGGCTTGTGCGTCCGGTGGACCCCACGGACGGCGGTGCGTGTGCGTACCGGTCACCACTACGCCACCACCAACCGGCCGGCGAAGTGCGTCTCGGCGTACCACAGCGCCATCAGCGCGGCGTCGGCCCGCCCGTCGTCTTTGGCCCGGGCGAACAGGGCGGCGTCGGCGGGGAAGCGGTCGATGCAGCGCCGCCGGTGCGTCTCCTTGTCGGCGCCCAGGCGGTGATGGCGCGTCCACTGGTTGGGCGTCACGCCGACGATGGGGCGCTCCAGGGCGGCCAGCACGCCGAGGATGGTGCCGTACGCCTGGCCGAACTTGAACGTGGAGGCGACGCCCTGGCGGGGCATGGAGTGGACCCGCTCGACCACCACGGCCGCCACGGAACCGGCGGCGACGACGATGTCGGCCAGGGCGTGGGCGTTGGTGGCGTTGTCGCACACCGGCCAGTCCCACACGGCGATGCGGTCCGGTTCGGCGGCGTCGTACACGGCGAGGGCACCGGTCAGGCCGGGGTCGGCGGATAGGACTTTCACGCGACCGCCTCCTCCACCTCGAGGAACATGCCAACGCGCAGCCGGGCGAGGTCGGCGTTGCGTCGATCGAGGTCGATGCCGATAGCGGAGCGACCGAGTCCCTGCGCCACGGCCAACGTCGTGCCACTGCCGGCGAAGGGGTCTAAGACTATTCCGGGGCGCCAGGCGTCGTGGCCGCAGTCGGTCCAGCCGGTGGTGAGGCGCTCGGCCACGTCCGGGGCAGCGACGTTGCGGTCGGGGATATCGCGGGCTCGACCACCGGCACCGTTGGCCCACGAGCGCTGACCGACGGCATGGCCCACGGCGTTGGTCGTCTCGGCTATCCGCTCGCTCGGTGCCCCGCACGTCTCGCACACCCGCGCCGGGCACATGGCCTTGATGGGCCGCTCCAGCAGCGCAGACGGCCACGTGGCGTAGTGGCTGAGTTTCACGGGCTGAGTTGGTATCTCCCACCAATCGAGGGGTGGGGCGCCAGCATCGTTCACCGTGTGGTCGGAGTGGTTTCGCTTCTGCCCCGTGACTTCCTCGCCCGGGCCACGCGCTCCTTGTCCACGAAGATTCGGCCGGTCGTAATCGCTCGGAGTCCGCACGGCGTCGAGGTCGAAGTACCGCTTCCGGCTCATGCAAGCGATGAGTAGGTCCGAGGTGGCCGGGCGGAACTTGTCGGCCAGCGCGCCCACAGGCGGGTTGGGCCGACACCAGCGCACGACGTTGCGGGCCCGCCACCGCGGCGTCTCCCGGCCGGTGAGCGGGTTGAACCCGTACACCAGGGCGATGCGGAACAGCTCGGGGATGAGGCACAGGGATTTGTCGAGGGGCCAGCCGTCATCGGCTTTCTTGAAGTGACGCTCGACGCGAGCTTCCGTCCATCGCTCGGTTGAGCGGTCACCGTAGGCCGGGTTCTGCGAGTCGGGGTTGCCGTAGCCACGAGCACCGCAGTACGTGTCGCCCAGCTCGAACACCACCGAGCCGTGCGGCGCCAGCACCCGCCGGCACTCCTCCACCACGCCGAGCAGGGTGTCGAGGAACTCGCCCGGCGTGGGCTCGGAGCCCATCTCCAGCGCCTTGGCCGGGTCGCCGACCGGCAGGTAGGAGCGCAGTCCGAGGAAGGGCGGCGACGTGAGCACGAGGTCCACGGAGGCGGCGGGCATCTCGGCCAGCCGCTTGCGGGCGTCGCCGATGAGATAGCGGACGAAGGGCTCGGCGCTCACGCGTCCAGCCTCTCTAGCAGCCCGGCCTCGAAGCCGGGGTGCTTCGACTTCATGTGCCGTGCCAGTTGCACGAACGAGCGATTGCAGCAAGGGCACACGCCAGCCTGCGCCCGCTTTCGGGCCTTGGTCAGCTGGCCCTTCGTCGTGCGCAGTTGCTTGGCCTTGGCCTCCGCTTCCTCGCGCCAGAACTCGATACGCGTGCGCTCGGTCGCCAATTGCTCACGCAGCTTGTCCGCTTCGGTCTTGCCGCTGTAGTGCCATAAGTGACCGAGCGGGCAGTAGATGTGCTTGCCGCTAGGTCCACGATGGTCGAGTGCCTGGCTCTTGAGGGCACGGGGGACGGCGAAGTTGATCCCGCACGTGCAGACAACGGTGACCAGTTCCTCGGTGTAGGTGATGGTCGGCATCACGCCGCCCCCCCGCTGTCTCTGTCAACGATGCCCTGTGACGATCCTTCGTTCACGATCTCCATCCACGCGTAGCCTCCGGGCTCCGTCCACGCTTCGCCTGCGTCGCAGAGCCAGTCGTTCCAGCCCATCGACGCTTCCGCAAGCCAGGCGTCGGGGTCGACCCATGGCGGCAGCTTCACTTCGATGCGGAAGCAGGGCTGGTACCGCACGACGTGGGTGACCGGCAGTTCTTCGACCGTCTCGCACCATTCGTCGCGCACGGCCTCGCCAGGGTCGTGGACTTCGTACTCGTAGGTCGTGTGACTCACGCCGTGCCGTCCTTGCTCCAATCGAAGGGCACCGCGGATGGCCGCACCACCCGCACCGTCGTGGAGCGGGGCCGCGGCGCCACCGTCAGCCGCTCGATGCGCCTCGACTCACGGATGAGGGCGCGGACAAGGAACGCGGCGGCGACAGAGGCGACGACGTAGAGAACGAGGAAGACGGGAACCATTCAGTCCTCCCAGCCGTCGCCGTGGTCGGTGGCGATCTGCTCGTAGACGGGGCTGTAGCCGCTGGGCTCGTCGAGAATGTCGCCGATGTTGTAGAAACGGCCCGAGTGCCCTTGCCAACCGACTTGGCGGAACAGAGTGCGGTCCTCGATCACGAGGTCGCCGTCGTCGCTCCAGTGGTTGCCCATCACGCCGCTGCTTCGCACCGACGCTCGTATGCCGCCACCCGCGCCACGCACGTCTCGACTTCGGCCCGCCAGAAGGCGTTGAGCAGTTCGCGCCGTGCCAACCCCGCCTTGCGGTTGGGCTCATCGACGTTCGTCTGCGGCGGATGGCGACGCACGTAGTCGAGGTGGGCGCGCATGGACTGAGCAACGATGGTCGGGGCGCGGGTCACATCCAGCCCTCAGCGTCCACGATGGCCAACTCCATGAGGTCACGGACACCGCAGAGTTCGGCGGCTCGCAGGGCGACGTTTCGCGGGGGAAACCGCCCGTGGAACATCAGCTCGTTTTCACGGCCGAGGCGGGACGAGAAGCGATTGACGGTCGTCGGGTAACCCCCCTCGGACAGAGCCATCGCCAGTCGTTCCACGGCGTTCGCCCATCGTTCGCGTTCGGAAACTGGTTCGGGTTGTTCCATTCCAAGGAACCCTGCGACGTTCACGGCTTCCACCCCGGTCCCTCCTCCTCGTAAGCCCAGTCCGTCATGCCGACCGCGGCCAGTTGCTTGCGCACGGCGAACAGCCGCTTCCCCGCCTCGTCTGTGCGCCTGATGTCGACAACCGGGCCGACGAGCACCGCCTCCTCGTCTGAGAGACGACGGCGCATGTGGAACGCGGACACGCCACGCTCCTCCCACTGGCCGAGGTCTGCGTCACCGAGTCCCTTGAGCACGGCGAGCGCGATGAGACGCATCTCGTCGTCGGGATGGTGCTTGCGCTGGTTCGCCACCGATGCGTGCCAGACCGGCCCGCCCAATCCCATCTCGATTCACTCATAGCCGCTGTTCACCGTGAGGATGGTGGAGTAGGCGCAGTCCGGCCCGGTGGCGAGAAAGCGCGGGTGCATCGTCTCGGACGCGAGGCGGCAATGATTGGCGATGGCGATCTTCGACCGCCCGCGGAGCACTGTTGTGCTCACCCCTCATCCTCCACTCGCACCCACGTGCCACCATCCACCAGCGCGAACAGGTGCGATGTCGTCCCTTCACACAGTTCGATGGCGTCGGAGTCGGCGAACACCTGGGCCGACTGCCCCTCGGCCAGGTCGGTCACCCAGCCCCGCGCCTGGGCCAGCTCGTGCCCCGACAACTCGCCGGCCGATGTGGTGCGGTCGCCGCTCACGACGAGGCATACGCAGTCCAAAATCCCCTCTTGGTGCGGCCCCGGCAGCTTCTTGGCGGCGGCGGCGTGGAGGGCGGAGGCGGCCGAGCGGCGACGGGGCGAGGCCGGGGCCTGACCGCCAGGCCCCGCGTTCGCCTCGGCATGGTCATGCGATGCGTCTTCGTCCCCCTTCCCTCGCGCAGTGTCGGTTGGTGCTGGCGATGGTGAGGGAGGCGCGGGTGTCACGGTGCCCGCGCCTCCCTCTGACTCCGCTTCGCTGGTACCCGAGCCGTGCAGGACCGGGGCGTCAGCGGGCGGAGGGCGGTGCCGCCCCGTATCCGCAGGAGCCACCGACCCGGGCGAAGGGTCGGTGGCGTCCTGCGTCGCCGGGGGGCGATCTGTGAAGGGGCGGCCGGGGTCGGGGCATTCCTTGTGGCTGATGACGCCCTTGACCTTGCGAGCGGGTTGGTCCGGTGCGATGGCCTCGTTGCAGAGGCCACAGATAGGCGACCCCGCTATATGCACCGGCGAGGGGGCCGGTTTGCGGAGCGGCACTTCGCTCGGCAGCGGCGGCTCGGCAGGCTTGGCCCGCTTGACGGCGGCGCGCGCCTTGGCGATGGCGACCCGTCCGTTCGCCTTGGCGTCGGGCTTGTCGCCCTCGTCCTCGTCAGCCGGCTCGGAACTGTCGATGATGTCGGATTCCAAGTCGTTCTTCGACCACAGACTGAGGGCCACACCGAAGCGCATGGCGGCGTTGCGGATGGCGTCGCCGATGAGTTCCTTCACCGCGATGGGCTCGGCCTTGGGAATCTCGATGGACCCGTAGCCGAGACGGGTGATGCCAAGCACCGTCAGGCGAATCCACATGCCGGTCGGGTAGCCGTTGTTGTTGCGGATGAGCAACGGCATCCCCTTCTCGTCCCAGGCCACCGGCTCCCACGTCCACTCGGGGTCGGCGCTGAGCAGGCGGTCGGTGACAGGAGCGTGGCCCACGTAGTCGAGGTGGATATGAGCCGGGCTCATGAAGGCGCCGCACACGTCGCACTTGCGCCGGGTGTGCTCGCTGCACTTCTTCTCCGAGCACGCCTTGCAGGTAACGCGCGGTAGCCGACCAACCACTTCGGACGAAAATGGCTGACGCAACAATTCGAGTCTTTCGTCTATGTCGCTCACGTGCGTTTCCCGAGCCGTGATCGCTTGCTTGCTTCCTTACGACAAACCCGGCACATACGAGTGTTCTTGTAGGAATAGGTGTTGGCTGCGTCGTAAGGATGTCCAGCGGGACAGGCGTCCTTAGCGAGGTTCGCTGCGGCGAGCGTGTCGCCTCGAAGAAGATTCGTCTGACATGTAACCGCTTCAAGGTGGGCTGGGTTCACGCACGCACGGTTACGGCAAAGATGATCGATCTGCATGCCGTCAGGAATTGGCCCATGGGCGAACTCATAGATCACGCGGTGCGCCAAGGCTTTCTGGCGCGGCGGACCTACAAGGTAGATGGCGCCGTAGCCACTTATAGAGAGCAAAGCGCCAGGCCAGACCCAACAGTCCCCGAGGTCGCTCATGCACTCGCCTCCACCGTGGGCGCGAGCGGTTGGCCGATGCACGACTTGGCCCCGTCCTTGGCGAACTCGTGGACCTGCTGCACGAACAGGAAGGCCCGGAACACCGACTCGTCGGTTTCGAGCGGGATGACCTCGTAGTTGTTCGCCGTCACGTGGATGGCGACAGCGCAGTCCACTTCGGGCATCGGCACTTCGGCGCCGCTCTCGTCGATGATGAACTCGGCGTGTCGATAGGCGGCAAGCTGCAAGGCCGTCTCCGGGTAGATGCCTGACCTCGACGTCTTCCAGTCACCGAGCACGAACCCGAGTCCGGGAATGTCGGCCAGGAAGTCGAAGCGCCCCATGTAGCGGTACTGGCGGTTGCCGACGACGCACTCGACTTGGTGAAACGTGGGCTGCCAGTCGTTGAGGAAGGCAGCCAGCATCTCGACGTGGCCCACCAGCTCGTCGGGAATCTCAAGGTCGCTCTCGTCGCCGGTGAGGAACATCTCGGCGTAGCGGTGCACCTCGGTGCCTCGGTTGGCGGCCAGGTCACGGTCGCGCCAGGGCGATTCCTTGAGGTGGTAGTAGGCCGTGTCGGGGTGCAGGTGCACGGCCTCGGTCACCTCGTCGAGATGGTCGATGACGTACTGGGCAACCGTGTTCGCCGCCCAGTAGGTCAGCGCCGGTGCCGGCAGCCCACCCTTGATGATGCTGGTCACGCCATCGGCCTTCTGGCCGTCGAGGCGGTAGGCGTGGCCGCGCTTCGTCTCGTAGATGCCGGTGAGGGGGCGGGTATCGCGTGTCATCAGAAACGCCTCGGTGGAGGGTTGAACCCGTAG
>JAIVGO010000060.1 GCA_020201525.1 Actinomycetota bacterium
GCGCCGCATATGCCGGCGCGGGGACGACGACGGACGGTTTCCCGCCCGATTATTTGGCGTCGGAGGCGGACGAGCAGAAGCCTCCGCCGGGGTTGCGCGGGCTGATGTCGCGTATGCCGCCGGCTGCGACGTTCGATCGGCTCGCATATCGCACCGTCACGTTCGCGTTTCCCATCTGGACGTTCGCCGTCATCGCCGGCGCCCTGTGGGCAAACAAGGCGTGGGGACGCTACTGGGGCTGGGATCCGAAGGAAACGTGGTCGTTCATCACCTGGACGATCTTCGCGGGGTACTTGCACGCACGCGCGACGGCAGGGTGGCGCGGACGCAAGGCGGCGGCGGTCAACATCGTCGGCTTCGTTTCGCTCATGGTGACGTACTACGTCGTGAACCTTTGGATCGTGGGCCTGCACTCGTACGCCGGCGTGTAATCGGAAAACCGCTTTCTTCAGCCGTTAGTTTGCAGCTCTCCGTCTACACTTATCCCGGCGTCGGCCGGCCGTCCCGGCATTCATGCGGACGTGAGGAGTCTGTCGGTCGTATTTTTGCCGCATGAATCCGTCGACCAAGCAAGAGCTTCCGGATCCCTGGGTGCATGCGGCCCCGTTCCTTCCTCGCGAAGTAGGCTAGAGCCGCCGGAAGGAGACGCGATGAAGTTCGGGCTGGGACAGTTCACGTTGCAACGGCCGCCGTGGGACACGCGTTCGTTTTCGGAGATCTACTCGGACTTCCTTCGCCTAGCGGAGCTCGCCGAAGAAGTCGGTTTCGATTCCATCTGGTTCGCGGAGCATCACGGCGCGTCCGACGGCTACAACCCATCGCTGCTTCCGATGATGTCGGCCGTTGCCGCGCGCACCGAACGCTTGGAAATCGGGACCGGTGTCATTCTCGCGCCGTTCCACAATCCAATCCGTTTGGCGGAGGACGCCGCCGTCGTAGATCTCATCTCGAATTCCCGTGTGACGATCGGCCTCGGCCTGGGGTGGGCGGATCACGAATACAAGATGTTCGGCGTCGAGAAAAAAGCACGCGGCAAGCGGCTGGAGGAGATCGTCGACATTCTGCGCCTGGCATGGAGCCAAGAACGGTTCGGCTTCCACGGTCGGTTCTACGATCTTGACGACGCGTCGGTAGAGCCGAAGCCGCAGCGGCCGATTCCAATCTTTCTCGGGGGCAACGAGGACAAGGCACTGCAACGTGCGGCGATGATGGCCGACGGTCACTTTCCACCGTCGACGACGGGGCCGCAAAGCGGTGTGGAGCGCGCCAAAAAGATCATGGACATACGCAACAGCCTTGCGATCGAGGGACCGTTTCGGTACGGCATGTTCTTGCCGATCGGTCTGGGCGCCGATGCCGACGACGCATGGGAATCGATCAAGGGCGGCTTGATGCACGTTCAAGGCGCGTACGCGCTGTGGGCCATGGGAGTGAAGGACGTCGCGAACGCATCGGAGTTCGCTGCCACGAATTTCGAGCCAACCGTACGTGAAAGAGCTTTGCTCGGGACACCGGAGCAAATCGTCGACGCGTTACGCCCCGCGATCACCGAAATCGACTCACTCGGTTTCTCCGACACGTTCATCTCCGCCATCATCGCGACGGTCGGGATGCCGTTCGATGTCGCGGCAGACCGCGTGCGCACGTACGCGGAACGTGTGATCAAGCCCTTACGTGGATAAGCCGGCGACACGAAAGATCAACCGCAACGTGGCTTCGTCGCCGCGCCAGTGTTCGGTGACGACCTCGCGGCCCGACCGGCTGACGACGTATCGCAGCACGAGTGCGGCCATGATCGCGTCGTCGAGCGGCCCGATCACCGGGATGAATTCGGGAATGAGATCGATCGGCGATGCAGCCCACACGACGCCGATCCACAGCAAGATCTTTGCGCGCCGCGGCACGCGGTCGTCTCCCAGCAATCCTTTGAAAAGGAGAACCAAGTTCGGCAGAAGCGTTGCGAGCTCTCGTGCTGCCGACTTGCGTCCGAAAACGAAGAGCAGCGCGATCGCGATGATCCAAACGCTCGCCGTGACGGCAAGTGCGACGAGAAGCGAGTGCATTTAGCCGCGAGCCGGACGAAGCCCCGAAAGAATCACGCCGAATACAGTGAGCGCAGCCAGCACTCGGTACACCGCGAATGCATCGAAGGAATGCCGCCGGATGAACCGCAGGACGAACCAAACGGCTGCGAAGCCCGTGACGGCCGACGCGATCATTCCCCACACAAATGGAGCCGCGGTCCCCGGCGGAAGCCCATCTTTGGCGAGTTTCAGACCTTTGTAGAGGCCGGCACCGCCAATGATGGGGAGCGACATCAGGAACGAGAATCGCACGGTAGCGTCGCGCGTCAGTGCCCGCGCTCGCCCCGCCGTGATGGTGACCCCGGCACGCGACACGCCGGGCGACAGCGCCACGGCTTGCGCGATTCCCATGAGCACGGCGTCGCCGATTGTGATCTGCTCGATGTGGCGCTGCTGCTTCGCGCGGTGATCGACCACCAGCAGCACAACTCCGAAGAGAGCCAGCATCACTGCAATCAGCCAAGGTTGCCCGAGATGCTTTTCGATGAAGCTTTCGCCCACCGCTCCGGCGAGTGCTCCCGGGATCGACGCGACGATCAAGTACCACGCGAGCCGCTCGTCCACAGCGAGGACCGTGCGCCGCCGCACCGAGCGGAAGAACGCACCGAGATACCGCGCGATGTCGGCTCGGAAATACGTCGCCGCGCCGACGAACGTGCCGATGTGGAGCGCCACGTCGAACGTCTTGTTGAGGTCGGGGTGCTCGAGAAAGAACGTCCAGTGAAAGAGCCACGGCACGAGGATCAAGTGGCCGGAGCTCGACACGGGAAGGAACTCCGTCAGGCCTTGGACGATGCCGAGGATGATCGCTTGGACGACAGACAACAGCGCTCCCGGAGTAGGCTCGGCGCGCACGATAACAAGGCCCGGCCAGGTGTGGTTGCCCACGAACCGAACAGGGGATTAGAGTTGATTGTGAAATGATTCACAAGCCGTTCGATGCCGTCGTCGTCGGGGCCGGTCCCGGCGGCGCGACCGCTGCGTACCACCTCGCGCGGCGCGGCTACCACACGCTGGTTGTCGACAAGGCGAAGTTCCCCAGAGAAAAGGTGTGCGGCGACGGCCTTACCCCCAGGGCGGTCCGGGTGCTCCAGAACATGGGCGTCGAGACCGACGGACCGGGTTGGGCGCGCGCCGAGGGGTTGCGGATCGTCGGCGCCGGCGTGACCCTGGACCTGCCGTGGCCCGACCTTGCGACGTTTCCCGGCTACGGACTCGTCCGCACGCGCCTCGATTTCGACGCACTCGTCCTCGACCGGGCACGCGCCGCGGGTGCGACCGTGTGGGAGGAGACCGAGGTCACGAAGGCGCTTGTGATCAACGGTGTGGTGAGCGGCGTCGAGGTCAAGCGCGAAGACGGCTCGACCGAACTCGTGAAAGCCCTCGTCACAATTGCGAGCGACGGGGCCGCCAGCCGCATGGGACTGTCGCTCGGCGGGCGTCGCCTCGAACGCCGCCCGATGGGCGTCGCCGTCCGGGCGTATTACCGGTCGCCGCGGTACAAGGAGACGTATCTCGAGAGCTACCTCGAGCTGTGGCACGGCGCCGAGCTTCTGCCCGGCTACGGCTGGATCTTCCCGCTGCCCGACGGAACGGTGAACGTCGGTCTCGGTTTGCTCAACACGAGCCCGCACTTTCAAAACGTCGACTACAAGAGGCTTCTGCGCGACTGGCTGGCCGGGTTCCCCGCGGACTGGGAACTGGTTCCCGACAACCAGATCGGCAAAGTCCGCGGCGGTCCGCTTCCGATGGGTTTCAACCGCATGCCGCTTGCTCGGCCCGGCCTCATGCTCGTAGGCGACGCCGCCGGTGTAGTGAATCCATTCAACGGGGAAGGTATCGCATACGCGATGGAGACGGGCGCGATGGCGGCCGAGATCGGGGCGATCGCGATCGATGCCGGTGATCCGTGGAAGCTGCGGCTGTATCCGGACCGGCTGAAGGAGGCCTACGAAGGCTACTTCGTACTGGGACGCGCATTCGTGCGCGCGATCGGGCACGCGCCCGTGATGGGCGCGCTCACGAAATATGGATTGCCGAACCGCCGATTGATGCAGTTCGCTTTCAAAGTGCTCGGGAATCTCACCGACCCGCGCGACGGCGACGCCGAAGACCGGTTGTTCAACGCGCTGTGCCGGATGGCCCCGACGCTGCGAAGGATGGTCGGATGACGGCTTGCGGGAGGACGACGCCCGTTCTTATCGTGGACGCGGTTTTCGACCGACGGAGCCGCCGGTCTCGCTGATTGGCTGCCGATCGTGCTTTTTCCCGTATTGTCGACGTGGAAGTCATCTTCTTCTATCCCTGGGCGGTGATTTTCCGCGAGATGCGGCTGTTCGGCCTCGCAGAGATGGGTGTTTTCGTCGGCATGCTGTTCATTGCCTACATCTACATCTGGAAGCGCGGCGGCCTGGAATGGGAGAGCATTCTTCCGCGGCCCGCGTTGAAGCCCGAGTCTTTGGAGAAAGCGAGCTAATGCCGATCGACGAGAACATGCCGTCGGGCGTCTTGCTGACCCAGGTGGCCAAGTTCGTCAACTGGGCGCGGGCCGGATCCCTTTGGCCTGCGACGTTTGGGCTTGCCTGCTGCGCGATCGAAATGATGGCGACCGGCGCCCCGACGCACGACCTCGCACGATTCGGCATGGAGGTATTTCGCGCTTCGCCTCGGCAAGCGGACTTGATGATCGTTGCCGGTCGCGTCTCGCAGAAGATGGCGCCGGTGTTGCGCCAGATCTACGACCAGATGGCCGAGCCGAAGTGGGTCATCTCGATGGGGGTTTGCGCGTCGGCTGGAGGAATGTTCAACAACTATGCGATCGTCCAAGGCGTCGATCAACTAGTTCCGGTAGATGTGTATCTCGGCGGATGCCCGCCCCGCCCCGAGCAGCTGATGGACGCGATCCTTCTTTTGCACGACAAGATACGCAAAGGCCCGTTGGTGAAGAGTTGATGAACGATCAAATCGCGACCGTGTGCGCCCGCCTTCGTGAACAATTTCACGAGCGCACCACGGAGCCCGTGGAAGAGCTGGGCGAGGCATCGATCGAAGTCGGGCGGGAAACTTTGATCGAGGTTGCAACGTATCTGCGCGACGAATTTCCTTTCGAGCTGCTCGCCGATCTGTCGTGCGTCGACTTCCTCGGCATCGAACCACCCGAGCGACGATTTCTCGTTGCATACCACCTGTATTCGTTTGCGCACAACGCGCGGCTGCGCTTGCGCGTGCGTCTGCCGGAAGGTGATGAAACGTGTCCGTCTGTATGCGGCGTTTGGCCGACGGCGAACTGGCAAGAGCGCGAGGCCTACGATTTTTTCGGCATTGAGTTCGAAGGTCATCCCGATTTGCGACGCTTGTTCATGCCCGACGAGTGGGAGGGCCACCCACAGCGCAAGGACTATCCACTCGGCGGAACCAAAATCGAATACAAGGGCGCGCAAGTCCCGCCGCCGGATACCCGCGGCCAGCCCACGACGACGACCGGGTATCCCGGGAGAATCTCGTGAGCACCCGAGAGGTCTTCGTCGGCGGGGATGACTGGGAGCAGATCGCTTCGCCCGATACCGCGGGGTCGCGCCCGGACACGCTCATCGTCAACATGGGGCCGCAACACCCCTCGACGCACGGCGTCTTGCGGCTGGTGCTCGAGCTCGACGGCGAGACCGTGTTGTCGTGTCGCCCGGTGATCGGCTATTTGCACACGGGAATCGAAAAGAACACAGAAGTTCGCAGCTGGACGCAAGGCGTGACATTTGTGACTCGCATGGACTACCTCGCGCCGTTCTACAACGAGCTTGCGTATTGCTTATCGGTCGAAAAGCTCCTCGGCGTCGTGGCGCCCGAGCGTGCCCAGACGATTCGCGTGCTGCTCTGCGAGCTCAACCGGATCTCGTCACACCTTGTTTGGCTTGCCACCGGCGGGATGGAGCTCGGTGCTCTTTCGATGATGCTGTACGGCTTCCGCGAACGCGAGTCGATTCTCGACTTGTTCGAGTCGATTACCGGGCTGCGCATGAACCATGCGTTCATCCGTCCCGGCGGCCTGATCCAAGACTTGCCGGCGGAAGCGCCGGAGCGCGTCAAGGCGTTCCTCGACGATTTTCCTCGCAAGATCGACGAATACGAGGATCTGCTATCGGAAAATCCGATCTGGCTGCAGCGCAACAAAGGCATCGGGATATTGCGGGCGAGTGACGCCATTGCTCTCGGCGTGACCGGGCCGTTGCTCCGGGCCGCCGGTGTCGGGCACGACCTTCGCAAACGCCAGCCGTATTCCGGCTACGAGCACTACGACTTCGAGGTTCCCGTGATGGATACTGCCGACTCGTTCGGCAGGTACGTCGTACGCCTGCGCGAGATGCGGGAATCGGTGCGGATCGCTCACCAGGCACTCGATCGCCTGAGGCCCGGGCCGGTCATGGTGGACGATCCGAAGATTGCGTGGCCGGCTCAGTTGAAGCTCGGTCCGGATGGGATGGGAAACGCGCCCGAGTACATCCGCAAGATCATGGGCGAGTCGATGGAGGCGTTGATCCATCACTTCAAGCTCGTAACCGACGGCTTCAAGGTACCGGCGGGAGAGGTATACGTGCCGATCGAGTCGCCACGCGGCGAGCTCGGCTACCACGTCGTGTCGGCCGGCGGGAACAAGCCGTGGCGCGTGCACGTGCGCGACCCTTCCTTCGTGAACTTGCAAGCGTTGCCGAAGATGGTCGAGGGCGGGCTCCTAGCCGACGTTATCTCCGCGCTCGCGTCTGTCGATCCCGTGCTGGGGGGTGTCGACCGATGACATCGCGGGGTACGCAGGTGCGCGTCGCGTCTCCCGTGCCCGCTCGTCCGCCGTTGTCTGTCGACACGCTCGCCGCCATGCAGAAGCTCATGGGGCGTTACCCGCGCCCGCGCAGCGCGCTGCTTCCGATGCTGTACCTCGTGCAGGCGGAGCACGGCTTCGTGTCGCGCGAAGGCATGAAAGAAGTCGGGAAGTTGCTCGGCTTATCGGCCGCGGAAATCGCAGCAGTCGCAACCTTTTACACGATGTTCAAGCGGAGACCGTGTGGAACGTGGCTCCTATCGGTGTGCACGAATGTTTCGTGCGATTTGGCCGGCGGCACGAAGATCTACCGCCGCTTGAAAGAGGCGCTCGGAGCCGAGACCGAAGAGACCACGGCCGACGGCCTGTTCACGGTGGAGGAGGTCGAGTGTCTCGGCGCGTGCGATGGCGCGCCGGTGCTTCAGGTGAACTACGAAAACTACGAGCACGTGACGGAGGATCTAGCCCTGTCGCTGATCGAGTCGCTGCGCGCTGGCAACGTTCCGCAGCCGACCCGCGGCGAACGGCCGAAGGAATCGAATGCCGTGAGCCGCCGCTTGTCGAGCGTGGAGGCGAAACCGTGACCGAGCAGACGCCCGTCGTCACTGGGCGGTTCGGCGCCGAGTCTTCCGACACGTACGACGGGTACACGCGGACCGGCGGATACGAAGGCTTGCGCGCGGCGCTCGAGATGTCGCCGGACCAGATCATCGACATGGTGAAGGCCGCGGGGCTGCGCGGCCGTGGCGGTGCGGGATTCCCGACGGGCGTGAAATGGGGATTCATCCCGCGTGAGCGCAAGCCGACATATCTGGTCTGTAACGCGGACGAAGGAGAACCGGGTACGTTCAAGGACCGCGAGCTCATGGAACGCGATCCGCATCAGCTCATCGAGGGGATCGCGATTGCGTCGTACGCGATCGAAGCGGCGCAGGCATACATCTACTGCCGCGGAGAGTTCGCGTTCGCAGGGCGACAGCTCGAACGGGCGATCGCGGAGGCCTACGACCAAGGCATTCTCGGTAAGCGCGTCGCCGGAAGTGATTATTCGCTCGACGTGATCTTGCATCGAGGCGCCGGGGCGTACATCTGCGGTGAGGAAACCGCGCTGCTCGAATCGCTCGAAGGCAAACGAGGCCAGCCGCGCCTTCGGCCGCCGTTTCCCGCAACCAACGGCTTGTACGACCAGCCGACAGTCGTGAACAACGTCGAGACGCTGTCAACGGTTCCGCACATCATCAAGAACGGTGCCGACTGGTTCAAGCAATGGGGAACCGAAAAGTCGCCGGGCACGAAAATGTTCTGCGTGTCGGGCGACGTCGAGCGGCCGGGAAATTACGAAGGGCCTCTCGGGATGCCGGTACGTGAAGTCATCGACGGCTTTGCCGGCGGTGTGAAAGGTGGAAAGAAGCTGAAGGCCTTTACGCCCGGAGGATCTTCGACTCCCTTGCTCACCGCAGCACATCTGGACGCCGGGATGGATTTCGAATCGATCGCCGCCGCGGGATCGCTCTTGGGCACCGGCGCAATCATCGTTCTCGCCGAAGATGCGTGCATGGTCCGAGCGACGTATCGCTTCATGAAGTTCTACGAGCACGAGTCGTGCGGGAAGTGCACGCCGTGCCGTGAGGGCTGCTTCTGGCTGTCGCAAGTGTTGCACCGGATCGAGAACGGTAGCGGTCGAAGCGAGGACATGAAGTTGCTTACGGACGTTTCGAACAACATTTTCGGCCGGTCCTTTTGCGCCTTCGGCGATGGAGCGGTCTCGCCGGTGTTGTCGTCGGTCAAGTACTTCGCGGACGAGTACACGGAGCACATCGCAAAGAAGGGGTGTCCCTTTGAGCGATAAGAAGATGGTCAACGTGACGATCGATGACCGCGCCATCACGGTCCCGGAAGGCACGCTCGTCATCCGGGCGGCCGAGCAACTCGGCTTGTACGTTCCGCGTTTCTGCGATCACCCGTACCTCGCGCCGCTCGGCGCGTGCCGGCAGTGTCTCGTCGAAATCGAAGGTCAGCGCAAGCCGCTGACGTCGTGCACCACGACGGTCACCGAAGGGATGGTCGTCAAAACGCAATTCACGTCCGACATTGCGGCGGGAGCTCAGAAAGGCGTGCTGGAGCTCTTGCTCATCAACCATCCGCTCGACTGTCCGGTGTGCGACAAGGGTGGCGAGTGCCCGCTGCAGGATCAAGTCCTCGCGTACGGGCCCGGGGGGAGCCGTTATCGGGAGCCGAAGCGCCGGTACGTAAAGCCCGTGCCGGTGTCGCCGCTCGTCTATCTCGACCGTGAGCGCTGTGTGTTGTGCGCGCGCTGCACTCGTTTTGCCTCCGAGATCTCCGGTGATCCTTTTATCGAGCTTTTTGAACGCGGCGCGCTCGAACAGGTCGCCATCTTCGAAGACCAACCGTACGAGAGCTCTTTCAGCGGGAACGTCATTCAGATTTGCCCCGTCGGCGCGCTGACCGATGCCGAATTTCGCTTCAAGGCGCGCCCGTTCGACATGACGTCCACGCCGTCGGTGTGCAACCTCTGCTCGAGTGGTTGCTCACTCACGATTCAGCAAAGGCGAGGTCAAATTGTTCGAGTGCTGGCGCGCGACAACCCGGACGTTAACGAAGTATGGACGTGCGACAAGGGTCGCTTCGGCCATGCATACGTGCAGCGGCCGGAGCGCGTCGTCGAGCCGATGATAAAGAAGGAAGGTTCGTTCGTCCCGGTTTCGTGGGCGGAGGCAGTCCGTTTGATCGCCGGACGGATACAAACGGTGAAGGCGAACGGCGAATCAGCGGCAGTTCTCGCCGGGGCGAGGCTGCCCGACGAGGATGCGTACGCGGTCTCGCGGTTCGCACGCACGATCCTGGGAACCAACAACGTCGATCATCGGTTGCGTCGCGGCAGCGCCGAGGAGGACGCCGTTCTTCCGCAATTGATGCATGCGGAACCGGTCGAGTACGAAACGCTCGAGCGCGCGAAGCTCGTCGTCGTCGCCGGGCTCGATCCGCGCGAAGAGTCGCCGATCCTGTTCTTGCGGCTGCGGAAAGCGGCGCTCAAGCACCGAGTCCCCATCGTCGAGCTGCAGCCGCGACGCACGGCGCTCGCACGCTTCGGTGCGCGCTCGATCCGGTGCGCGCCCGGTACGGAGGCCGACGTGTTGCTCGCGGCCGCAACCCGGCTTGGCGAACGCGGGGGCGTCGACGCGTCGGCGGTGAAAGCGCATCACCCAAGCGTGAGCGCGCTCCTCGAGCGGTGCGGTGCAGACGCCGATCACGTGTACGCGCTGGCCGATCTCCTCCAGCGGGCAGGATCCGACGCGGTGTTTCTCGCCGGCGAGCGGTTGTCTACATCGCCCGGCGCGCTGGCCGCGTGCTGGAACCTAGCCGCCGGCCTCGGCGCGAAGTTCGCGCGCGTGTCCAGGCGACCGGGCGCGGCGGCGGCTGTCTGGACCGGGCTGCATCCGAAACTGCTTCCCGGCGGCCGGCTGGTGGATAACGATCGAGAGCGCCTCGAAGTCGAGGCCGCGTGGCAAACGAGTGTGCCTGCTCAGCCGGGACTGGACGGACGCTCGATACTCGACGGCGCATCGCGAGGCGCGATCGGCTTGCTGTATCTCGTCGCCATCGATCCCGCATTCGATGCCCCGGATTCCTCGCTCGGCGCTCGTGCGCTCGACACGAGCGATTTCATCGTCGCGCACGATTTGCTTCTCACCGAATCATCGCGTCGTGCCGACGTTCTTCTGCCCGCGGTCGCCGTGCCGGAACGGGCCGGCACTTTCACGGACTGGGAAATTCGGCCTCAAACGTTCTCGCCCGCCGTCGGCGCTCCCGGCTTGGCGGAACCCGACTGGCAGATATTGTCGATGATCGCCGCCGAGCTCGGCGTCGCCTTCCCGCGCTCGCTCGAGGACATTCGACGTGAGATTCGATCACTCGTGCGACCCCAGGGAACGCGCACGCCGGTGCTCGTTCCGGACGTCTCCATTCCCAAGTCGACGGAGCATTACCCGTTCATGCTCCTCACGTATCCGCTTCTCCTCGACGACGGAACGATGATGCTGGGCGCAAACGACCTTATGCGCACAGCCGACGACGTTTTCGTCGAGTTGAACGCGAAGGACGCCGAGCGAATCGGCGTGGAGCCGGGAGAAAGCGTGCGCGTATCGTCGCAGCACGGAGCGATCGAAGCGCCATTGCGCGTCTTGCGTGATCTTCCGAACGGGTCTGTGTTCATCCCGACGAACCAACGGGGTACGCGCGTTCAGTCGCTGCTCGATAGCACCGACGCAATGACGTTCGTACGCGTCGATCCCGCCGACGCCGGGAGGCGAGGGTGATCGACGGTATCGACGTCCTCATCATGGTGATCAAGGTTCTCGTGGTCTTTGGCTTCCTTCTGGTATCCGTTCTGCTGACGATTTGGGCGGAGCGGCGAATCGTCGCGCTCATGCAACAGCGAATCGGGCCGAATCGCGTCGGTCCGTTCGGTGTGCTGCAAGGTCTTGCCGACGGCATCAAGCTGTTCTTCAAGGAAGACGTCACCCCGACGAACGTCGATCGGTCGGTGTACTTTCTCGCACCGGTTGCGGCCCTGTTGCCTGCATTCCTCGCCTTCGCCGTGGTACCGGTGGGCCGCGGTTTTCACATTGGTCACCGAGTCATCACACTCCACCTCGTCGACTTGAACGTTGGCATCTTGTTCTTCCTCGCGATGGGATCGTTGATGGTGTACGGCATCGTTCTGGCCGGATGGTCGAGCGGCAGCACGTATCCGTTGCTCGGCGCCGTGAGATCGACGGCCCAAATGATTTCGTATGAGATCGGCATGGGGCTTTCCGTGGTCTCGGTCGTCCTCTGGTCGGGAACGCTGTCGACCTCGGGGATCGTGGACGCGCAATCCGGTACGTGGTTCGGATTCGTACCGCGATGGTTCATCATCCCGCAGCTGCCCGCGCTTGTGATGTTCCTCCTCGGCGGACTCGCCGAGACCAACCGGGCACCGTTCGATCTGCCGGAAGCGGAAACGGAGCTCGTCGGCGGATACCACACCGAATACACCGGCATTAAGTTCGCAATGTTCTTCCTCGCCGAGTACCTCCATGTGATCACGACCAGCGCCCTCGTCGTGACGCTCTTTCTCGGCGGCTGGCGCGGGCCGAACATCCTTCCGTTTCTCGGGCCCCTGCTTTTCGTCGGATATTTCCTCGCGAAGCTGGGCCTCGTCATCTTCCTGTTTATGTGGGCGCGCGCGACTATTCCCCGTATTCGCTACGACCGCCTAATGCATCTGGGGTGGAAGGTGCTGATACCGGCGTCGCTCGTGTGGACGATGATCACAGCCGCCATGGTCGTATTGCCACAAGAGGTCAACCGAACGACGCTGATCGTCGTCGTCGGCATTGTGTTCGAAGTCGCGCTGATAGTGTGGCTGGCGCGTCTTACGACGACGGCGTTGCGACGCGGCCGACTCCGTCGAGGAGACAGCCATGTTGTCTGAATTCATCCGGGGGTTCGGTGTCACGCTCAAGCACATGGTCCGAAAGCCGGTCACGATTCAATATCCGGAGAAGAAGAAAGACTACGCCGCCAGGTACCACGGCCGGCACCAGCTGAATCGGTATGCGGACGGGATCGAGAAATGCATCGGCTGCGAGCTGTGCGCGTGGGCATGCCCCGCGGATGCAATTTACGTCCAAGGTGCGGACAACACGCCCGACGCGCGGTTTTCGCCGGGAGAGCGCTACGCGATCGACTACCAGATCAACTATTTGCGCTGCATCTTCTGCGGACTCTGCATTGAGGCGTGCCCGACCCGGGCGCTCACGATGACCCAAGAAGATGAGGTAACCAGTACGACGCGAGAATCTATGATTTTTACGAAGGAGATGTTGCTTGCTCCCGTCGTCGCCGGCGTGAAGCCGGCTCCGCACACCGACGCGGAAGTCACCGCCCGCGGGGAGGAGTATTACGGCGGTTTTGCGTTCACGACGCCACTTGCGTCCGCGCAGGCCGCGGAAGGACAGGCCGGCGTGTCCGGCCCGGCGTCGCTCGGAACCGAGCCGCCGCCCGCCGGCGTCGGACCGAGTTTGCCCACGACGCGCGAGACCGATCAGGCCGCCACGGCTTTGAATGCCGAGCCCGCACCGTTCGCACCCGAGGCTCGGAGCGAGGACATCGTCCCCGAAGAGATCAAGCACGATGAGTGAGACCATCGTCTTTCTCATCGCCGGGCCGATTGCTCTCGGCAGCGCGCTATTCATCATCATGTCGAAAAACGCGGTGCACTCGGCACTCTGGCTGATCTTGAACTTGATGGCGCTCGCAGTGTTGTTCGTGGACTTGGATGCGCAGTTTTTGGGGGTCGTGCAATTCATCATTTACGCCGGGGCAATCATGGTTTTGTTCCTGTTCGTGATCATGCTCCTCGGCGTGACGCGCGAAGAGCTGCTCGGCGAGGCCATTCCGATTCAGCGCGTCGTATCGGGGATTCTCGGCGTCGCGCTCGCCGGTACGCTCGTGTGGATCCTGCTGAATGCGTACGACGAGTCGGCATTCGGTTCTCTCGCAGGCGCGAATTCGGCCGGCAACGTGCAAGGCCTCGGCCGGCTCCTCTTCAGCAAATACATATTCCCGTTCGAGGTCACGTCGATTCTCCTCATCGTCGCAGCGATCGGCGCGATGATTCTGGCGCGTGGACGGACCGAGGAAGAGTCGGCGTCCGAGGTCGAGCGACACTCGGGAGAGGACGTGCGCCTGTGATCGGGTACGCGGTTTCCCCTGCAAATTTCTTGGTGCTCGGAGCGCTGCTTTTTTCAATCGGCGTGGTCGGCGTGCTGACGCGCAAGAACGCTCTCGTCATGTTCATGTCAATCGAGCTGATGCTCAACGCTGTGAATTTGACGTTCGTGACCTTTTCGAAGATGCGTCAAAATCTCGACGGTCAAGTGCTTGCGTTTTTCGTCATCGTCGTCGCTGCGGCCGAAGCAGTTGTAGGACTGGCCATCATCGTTTCGATTTACCGTCAGAAGCGATCCGCGTCCGTGGACGAGGCGAGCTCGCTTAAATGGTGACCGCTTGAGCGCGCCGGGATGGGTGGATGCGGCGTGGCTCATTCCGGCGTTTCCGCTTTTCGGTGCGGTGCTGCTCCTGCTATTCGGCTCCCGCATGAAACGCGCGGCCGGCTCCATCGCGACGCTGATGATGGCCGCGTCGTTCGTCACCGGCCTTGCGACATTCTTCCAAGTCGCCGGCCGACCGTCGGACGGGCGCAGCTTCGTTCAAACGCTCTATCACTGGATCCCATCTGGCCGGTTCACCATCGCGGCCGACTATCGCATCGATCCGCTCTCGCTCGTCATGATTCTCGTGGTGACGGGAGTCGGATCGCTGATCCACCTCTACTCCACGGGATATATGCGCGGCGACGAGCGCGAGCATCGCTACTTCGCGTACTTGAACCTTTTTGCGTTCTCAATGCTCACGCTGGTCATGGCGAACAACTTCCTCGTTCTGTATCTCGGGTGGGAGCTTGTCGGCTTGTGCTCCTATTTGTTGATTGGCTTCTGGTTCGAAAAAAATGTTGCGGCCGTCGCCGCGAAAAAAGCATTCATCACGAACCGAGTCGGGGATGTCTCGTTTGCCGTCGGCATCATGCTGATCTTCGTAACGTTCGGAACGCTCGATTTCGGCACGATTTTCGGCTCGGCGGGCTCGGTGCTCGGGACCGGCACGGCGACAGCGATCGCCCTGCTGCTGTTCGGGGGCGCCATCGGTAAGAGCGCGCAGATTCCGCTGTTCGTGTGGCTTCCGGACGCAATGGAAGGTCCGACCCCGGTCAGCGCGCTGATCCATGCGGCGACGATGGTAACCGCCGGCGTGTACATGGTGGCCCGGACGCACGAGTTCTTCGATCTCTCACACACGGCGCAGATCCTTGTGGCGTCCATAGGCGCTGCGACCGCGCCCCTCGCCGACATGATCGCAGCTGCCCAAGAC
>JAIVGO010000108.1 GCA_020201525.1 Actinomycetota bacterium
GGTCTTCGTGGGGTACCAGTGGTTCGGCTCCGATCCGGACTCGGCGTACGGGCGGACCGCCCCGGCCATCCCGAGCGACTTCAGCCGCTGCAGCCGGTACCTGGCGGTCCGCTCGGGCAGATCGAGGAACGTCTGGACGTGATGCGTCGTTGCCACGCGATGCTCGGTGAGGAGCTGGAGCAGCTCTTGATCGGTGGGGGAGAGGAGCGAGATGGCGTGTTGGCGGGACAGGCGGCGGGTGCGCGCCCCGGGGCGGAGGGCGCCGCCGGGGGGGACGAGGGAGGACGAAGGTCCTCCCGAGGACCTTCGGGGGCGAGGATATCCGGTGCTCATGGCGTCTGGCCTCCCTGTTTGTCGGGCCAGCCGTTGCCGTTCGGGGCGGGACCGATCGGCAACGCTGCGGGTGTCCGCTCCCACGCTGTGCGCGTCCCGTGCGCGCGAGGGGTGGATCGCTCGCGGAGCAGCACCGCGAGAAGCCGAACCACGTGCTCCCTGTCGGCGGCGGTCAGCGGCACTGTCACCGGCGGCAGGAGCTCCACGGTGCTGGGCTGGGCGGGATCTTGGGGGACGGCGTGTTCGGAGGGCATGGCATCCCCCAAGGGGGTTGAGGGGTCGCGGACCGGGACGGCTTGCGTGCGTCCTGTGGACCCCGGGGGAGGGCCGAGCGCCGCAGTTGATCGCGCTTCGGAGGCGCTCGGTGCTGGTGGCGGGGGTGTGAAGCGGAGAACTCCAGCGAGGAATCGCCTTGTCTTGAGACCGAGGCGGCCAACATGTATTCCCCAATCGCGGGTTTCGAAACCCGAGAACGGGGAAAATCTTGGGAGCTAAGCTCGGGGTTCCCCTGGAGACGCGACGGAGAGTGGACGTCTCGCCGCTCCGCTGACTACGGGCCGCGAGCCGCGACTGGATGGCAACGGCCAGGCGCGCCACCACAAGACGTCGGTGCGCAAGGACTGCTCGAAGTTCCTGTCCAGGGTCACTGGCCTGGATCGGAAGAAAGACCGGACGCCAGGCAGCCGGATCCTTGAGGTCTCCCGTGTCTCAAGCGTCTCCCGCGATTTGTGCAGAGGCACAAAGGATTCCCTCCGCGCGGGAGCGAAGGAGTCATCCCCAGCGAGCTTCTCCTCTCTGAGACCCCCCCTCGGGGCGGACGTCTCTGGGTACCCAAAAGGGAGTCTGCGTGCATAGGCCCAGAAGATGACCCCCGTCCGCAGGATTTCCGTCTGCCTCGGCACGGTTGCCATGATCGCCGCGTCTCTCCCAACAACCGTGGCCAGCGCCACCACGGTATACCCTCCGTCGGCCGCAGGGACCACTGTCATCTCTGCCCAAGGCTCTGCCGGGATCACCTTGAGCATTCCTGAGGAGACCCAGCTCACTGAAGAAGGGATGAGCATCAAGCTGACCGAAGGACACTTTGCCTATGCTGCGTTGGCGCTGCACGATTGCACACCAGAGCCGCCGGACATAGGAACGTGCATGTACTGGCGGCTGTTCTACCAGCCGGACTTCCCTTATTCGCCTACGTGGTTCTGGGGGACGGACCCTCCGACAGTTGAGCCGGGTCTGTACGACGTGTACTTCGTGAGTGACGGAAGGGGAACCCTCACGTTCAAGTTTCCCGGTATTGATGGTTCTGTCGCTCTTGGGGCGGCCGGAACCATTGACGCAACACTTCAAAAGCTCAGCGCGTCCTGCCCGGAGACCGAAGAAATCGATCCCAATTGCACGCACTTCGGCCACGGGGGAGCAACGCACACGGTTCGGAAGTATGGCTTCGTAGGCATTCTGGCGTACTCTTGGGTCCCTCTCGGGGATGGGCTTACTCCGCCGGGCACGGACGCGGTCGAAGCGTGCGTGTACCCATCGCCTGCCGAGCCGAATCAGAGCTCAGATCCGCAAGATCACCCCAGGGGCTGCCCGTTACTCCCCACCGATGGAGATTGGGACCAGGGCAGGAAAGCTGTTCCGTTCTTGGGGAGCGTCGTGACGTCACCGGCAACTCGTAATGTAGGGACATTGGCTCTCGCCGGCTGGGACGCGGCAGCGGGGCCCGAATATCTTGGCTTCGTCGACGAGCAGCGAAGCACCGAGGAGGCCCTAAACGGGGGAGGTTCTTACGCGGCCTGGGGACTCTGGGTGAATACCGGAATCGATTGCGACGATGCCTGCATGCACGCGGCCGGTTCTTGATCTGATGCCTACGTGGCTCCAAAGGACGGCGGAGACTCACCGCCGATACATAGGAGGCGGACGGGCTGCCTCCTTGCTCATCGCTACGATCCTGTTGATCCCCTCTGGAGACGGTCTACACGCGAGTGCCAGCGCGTCCTTCCCGCCAATCGCCCGGGGCAGCACGGTCATCACGGCACAGGGGTTCTCAGGTATTCAGATCGACATCCCGCGTCAGACTGAGCTGACAGAGCAGAGCATGAGCATCCAGCTGACGAGCGGTCATTTCGCGTGGGCAGCGCTGGGGCCACACGAGTGCGAGCCCGATCCGCCCGACTTCGGAACGTGCCTGTATTGGCGCCTGTTCTACTTGCCGGATTACCCGTACAAGCCATCATCATTCTTCGGCACGGACCCACCGACTGTCGCGCCCGGCCTTTACGACGTCTATTTCGTGAGCGATGGTGGGGGAACCCTGACCCTCAACTTCGCCGGTCTCGATGGCGCTGTATCCCTTCAAGCGAGTGGCAGCATCGACGCGACGCTACAGAAACTCAGCGCCTCATGCCCGGAGAGTCAAGGGGTCGACCCTGACTGTCGGCACTTCGGGCACGGCGGGGCGACCCATGCCGTCCGCCAGTACGCGGAGGTCGCTTCGGTTGCCTATGCCTGGATTCCCAGCCAACTGCTCGGTGTTGAGCCACCGGGGACCGTTTCGGCGGCGGCTTGCGCATACCCTTCCTTGTTCTCCCCCGGCGGATCCGCTGATCCGACAGATCATCCGAGAGGCTGTCCACTCCTTCCGACGGACCCGGACTGGGAATCCGATGACAACGACACGATCTTCGTCCTGAGGGCTGTGGCAGCACCCGCCGGATTCCTCATAGGTGTGTTGAACATCGACGGATGGGACGCCGCGTCCGGCCCTGAATACCTCGGGTTCGCGGGAGAGCAAAGGGCTACGGAGGAGGCCCTCAATGATGGGGGGGCGTATGCCGGATGGGGTCTCTGGGTGAATACTGGAATCCAATGCGACGCTGCTTGCATTGAAGCGAGCTCTCTCTGAGCTAAGCCATAGGGCCCCAAGCTTTCGATCGCACGAAGGGGCTCGATTCCCGTTCACCTTCGATGCTTGGGTCCCGTTCCGTCTCCTGTCATCCGCCTCTCGCCCAGGTAACGGACAGATTGTCCGAATTGTCGGTCGAAGACAGTCCCCTCAGGCCCACACGGCCTCTGAGCTGATACTCAGCATCGACATGCGACCGGTGCGCGAACGGCCGTCCCCCAAGTCAAAGCAGCTCGGCCAGATCCTCCGTGTTCAGGTCGGCTTGTCTGAGGATCGACCGCAGCGTCCCCGTCGGCAGATCGCGATCGCCGTGAACCGGAACGACAACGAGACCCGTGCCGTCGGGGCGGCGAAGGTAGTGATGGCTTCCTCGAACGTGAGTCTCATCGAACCCCGCCCGCTCCAGCGCTCGCAGCAGCCGCTTCCCGCTGACCCGCGGAAGACGGGTCAGGGCGTCGCCACCTCGAGCTCGACGATGTCGGCCTCGGAGTCGGTTGCGATGGACAGTCCTTCCTTGGCTGCCGCCTCCAGATAGCCGAGGATCGCGTCCCGGGTTTGGGCGAGGGCTTCCTCCCGAGTGTCTCCGTACGTGGATAGATGCCCCAGAGCTGGGACGTACGTCACCCAGACGTTATCCTTCGGATCCCACTCGATCAGGACCTTGAACTTTCGAACGGTACTGGAGGCCACCGGCAACTCCTTCCTGCCCGATTATCCCAGGGAGACGGCCTCAGCCTCCACCGCCGCCGCGAAGCGGTTCGCGCACCGATCAATCAAGACCACCCGTGAACCCGATTCGGTTCTGGAGTCGTGACACGAAGGGGCTCAGCAGGCGAGCTTGCAGAGGGTCTGGTCGACGGCGTCGGCGGTGTCGCTGACCACGTCGCCGCCATCATGGGTGTCGGCCGAGACGTGAACCGGGCCCGCGTCGACGTCGACCGACGCTCCCGATGACCCGACCGTGGCGGATCCGTGAACGGGGCCGGCGTGGACCTGCACGTTCGTCGATCCATTCGACGACGAGTCATGGGATCCGCTCGAGCCGCCGGGGGACTCGTGCCGGACGCTCTCGTGGGTGGTGTGCCGCTGCCGGTGCTTCACCGGATGGGACTTCGGGAAGGCACGCGTTGACGCCGTGGGCGATCGCCCGGCGGCAGCAGTTCGCCCGCCCTGCCCACCGGCCGTCTCGCTCGGGCCGTTGAGCCGCACCACGCCGTGACTCACGCCGCCGGTCAGGGGCGAGATGAGTCGCGCCGTGACCGCGGCGGCTCCGAGCAGCAACGCGACCACGAGGCCCGCCGAGAGCAGGCTCATCGACCCCGTCAGAGCTCGCGCCCGGGTTCCCTCGCTCATCCCCCAGATATCGGCCGATCGGCGCGCCCGACTTGAGCGGACGCCTCCGCCGAAAGTCCTGGGCCGGGCTCAAGGTCGGGCCCCGATCCGGCCGATACCGGATGCGTGACCTTCCGGGGCCGGCTCACGCTGTTCCTGGCGGCGCTCGTGCTGGCACCGCTGGTGGCCGGCGGCCTCGCCGCGCACCTGCTCGCCCAGCGCCAGGCCGACCGCGACGCCGGGGCCCACCTGGAGGGCGCGGCGCCGTCCGTTCGCGCCGCCCTGGCCGGCGAGCGGGAAGCCGTCGCCACCTCCGTAACCGCGAGGCTGGCCCGCGAGGCCTTCGGCGCGTCGTCACTCGAGCTGGCGGAGCTCCGCCGCTCGGCGGGGCTCGATTTCCTCATCGTCGTGCAGCGGGGCACCGTGACGGGTTCCTCGATCCGCCAAGGCGGCTTCGCCGGCACTTTGGTGCGGTCGCCTCGGACGATCCTGGAGACGGCGCGCGACGCCGCACCGTTCGTGGCCCGAGACGTCGAGATCACGGGCCGGACGCCCGGCTCCGTGACCGGAGGCCGCTTCCTCGACCGCAGGTTCCTGGAGCGCCTGTCGATGCCCGCGTTCACCGTGAGCCACTACTCGGTGCTGTTCAGCTCGTCGGCTCGCCCGCCGTCGAGGATCCCGAGCGGCGGGTCGTTCGCGATGGACGGCGGATACCGAGGGTTCTGCATCTGCACCGGCGGGACCCCCGATGCGCCCTCGGGGATCGCCATCCTCACCCGAGTGGAGCCGGTCGGCTTCGTTCCCGGGTTCTCTCCCGGGATCCTGATCCTGATCGCGCTCGGGGTGCTGCTGGCGACGGCGCTCGCGTTCGAGCTGGCGCGGGTGTTGAGCAGGCCGCACGAGCGCGCGCTCGGCCGTCTGGCGGAGAGCGAACGCCTGTCCATGACCGACCCCCTCACCGGGGCGCCGAACCGGCGGTCGCTCGAGGCGGCCCTGGCGGAGGAGACGAAGCGGGCGACGAGGTTCGGCCGGCCGTTCTCGGTCCTCATGGTCGACGTCGATCGCTTCAAGCGCGTGAACGACGAGTACGGCCACGCCGTGGGAGACCGCGTGCTGGTCGAGATCGCGGCCCGGATCCGCAAGGCCGTGCGCAGCGATCTCGACGTCGTCGCCCGCTACGGGGGCGAGGAGTTCACCGTGGTGCTACCCGAGACCGATCCGCTGGGGGCCGTCATCGTGGCCGAGAAGATCCGCGACGCCGTGGCCGTGTCCCCGACGGAGGACGGCATCGACCTGACGGTGAGTGTGGGGGTCGCGTCGTGCCCCGATGACGGCGTCGCGGCCGACTCGCTCCTCGCCGCGGCCGACGCCGCGCTGTATCAGGCCAAACGCGGCGGACGAGACCGCGTCGTCGTCGGTCGCTAGCTCTCGCGCCGCCGCCGCATCAGCACGGAGCCCCCGATGACCACGGCCAGCAGGCCGAGCATGATCAGCCCGAATCGCGACAGCACGGTGTCCACGAAGTCGATGTGCTCGCCGAAGTAGTAGCCGAACAGCGTGATCCCCGCGGCCCACAGCACCACGGCCGGCACGTCGAAGAGCAGGAACCTCCGGTAGCCCATGCGGCCGATGCCCGCCACGAACGGGATGAACGCGCCCGCGGCCGTGGCGTACCGTCCGAGCGCGACGGTCTTGCCCCCGTGACGCTTGAAGTACTCCTGCGCCCCTTCGATGCGGTCCTCGAGGCGCCGCACGAGCGGCAGGCGCTTCACGAGCGCGAGCCCGTAGCGGCGTCCGAGCCAGTACCCGGTGGACTCTCCGATGATCGCCGCGAACGTCCCGATCACGATGACGAGCGTGAGCGACAGGTCGTGACGGGCGGCGTAGATCCCTCCCAGCGCGAGGATCACGTCGCCCGGCACGAACAGGCCGATAAGGATGGAGCGCTCCGCGAGCACCCCGCCGGCCACGATCGCGTAGCCCGCGTGGACGTACGCGGGCGCGATCCACTCGACGAGGCGCTCGATCAGCCCGAACACGTGGTCCAGCAGACCACACCGAACTCCCGAGTGCCGGAGCGCCGGGTTAGGTCGTGAGGTTCAGCGTGACGTAGCTGTTCTGCTCGCTGACAGGCTTGACGAGGCCGGATCCCCGCGAGGACTCATAGCTGCCGGTCCCACCGGTGATGCCGAGGCTGAACGGTTTCCGACCTCCTCCGATGTTGCGCCCGCCGAGCTGGATCTCGATCTGCCCACCGGGCAGCTTGATGGTTCCGGCGCACGCGCTGAAACCAACGGGGCGAGCCGCCGTGATCTTGCAGAAGCCGTCCACGGTTCCGACGGCCTTCCCGCCCCGCCGAAGGACGTCGTGGAACACGAACTCGTCTCCGGGACTGTAGCCCTCGTCGGCGAGGTCGACGTACGAGCCCTTCGCGGTGTGATCGAGGAACTTCAGGGTCTTCGACGCCGCCGACGAACCGGCGGATGCAGACGGTCCGGCCGACGCGGACAGCGCCCACCCGGCAACGGCGGCGACCGCGAGCGCCACGCCCGCGATGACGGTCAACTTCCTCAGCATGAGGACCTCCTTGCTCGGGAACGAGCCCAGCAAAGAGGTCCTCATGCCGCGAGGCAAATCGGCTCGGGCCCCGAGGGGCTCACATGGGAGGAGGCGTACCGAGGTGCTTCGCCGCGAACGCCAGCATGGCCTCGGCTTGCTTGATCGACTCCTCGATCACCAGCGAACCGTGGCCCGCGTCGTACCGGTAGACCTCGTGTTCCGCGCCGAGCTCACGGAGTCGGGCGATGTAGTTGTCGATCTGCCGGATCGGGCACCGCGGGTCGTTCTCCCCGGCCAGGATCATCACCGGGGCCTTCACCTGCTCGACGTAGGTGATCGGCGAGCGCTCGCGATACAGGTCGGGAAGCTCCTCGGGTGATCCCCCGAAGAGCGCTCGATCGAACGCCTTCAGCGGTTCCATCTCGTCCTCGAAGGCGGCGACGTAATCGGCCACGGGCACCGCGGCGACGCCCGCCGCCCATCTGTCGGGCCGCATGCCGAGCCCCAACAGCGTGATGTAGCCACCCCAGGAACCGCCGTGCAGCAGCACCCGATCGCCGTCCACGATGCCGTCGGCAACCAGCCGGTCGCGGACCTTCGTCACGTCCTCCACCTCGGGGAACCCGGGATCGTGCCGCAGCGTGTCGCGCCATGCCTTGCCGTACCCGCTGCTTCCCCGGTAGTTGACGAGTGCGACGGCGAATCCGTGGTCCACCCAGGCCTGGACCCGCGGTGAGAACACGTCGCGTTCGTGATACTCGGGACCGCCGTGCACGTTCATCACGAGCGGGTGCGGGCGCGGGCCCTCCGGCTCGACCAGGAACGAGTGGATCCGGTCGACCTCGATGTCGGAGTACGGCGCGCCACCCGGCGGGCGTTCGCCGGGAGCCCGCAGCAGGACCCCGGCGGCCCCTCGGACCTCGGACGGCGTGGACCCGCTGCTCCACGAGTACCAGATCTCGCCGTTGGGACGGACCACGGCTCCCTGCACCGTCCCCCGCTCGAGCTCGACGCGCTCCGGTGGGCCGTCCGGGAGATCGAGGCGGAAGAGCTCGGCCCGCCCCCGATGGTCGTGCCGCAGGAGGAGCGCGGAGCCGTCCGGGAACCACGACGCGCCGACCTCGCCGGCGAGGTCGATCTGCGGGAGCTCCGTGGCGGCGTCGGCCTCCGGTTCCCAGATCATGGGCCGGGGGAGGTCGCCCCGTTCGTGCTCCACCAGGAGCCTGCGGTCGCCGGGCCGTCTCGACCATCCCGACGGCCACACGCCGCGCTCGGGCCCGTCCCACAGCTCGCCGAGCGTCCGTCCCGAGAGGTCCACCACCCGAGCGGCGGGGTTGCGGCTGTCGCCGTGCTCGGAGTGCGAGAGCGCGAGGAGCTCGCCGTCGCGCGACAGCCCCGCCACCGAGGCCTGCTCGCGGTGCTCGTAGAGCAGCTCCGGCTCGCCGTCGCCGCGGATCACGTACACGCGCGTTCCGTCGTCGGTGGAGGAGCCGATCACCGCGACGCCCGGCGCGAGGGCCAGGCCGCCGGGGTAGGCGGCGGGGAGGGAGGGGGCCGCCTGGCGTGGGGCCTCGCCTCCCTCGAAGGGCTCGACCACCCATCGACCGAACTCGTTGCCCTTCTCGTCGTCGAACCACCAGATCCACCCGCCGGTGGGATCGAGACCCCCGTGCGACGTGCCCTCCGGCCGGTCCGTGACCTGCCGGTGGGTGTCGCGCTCGCGGTCCCAGGCGTAGAGCTCCCACTTGCCGCCGGCGTTCGAGGAGTACACGAGGCGCTCGGGACGGTCGCGGGCCCACGACGGGAACGAGACAACCCCGGCCCGGAACCGCCGCCGCCAGATCGCGTCGGTCGTCACGGCCGGCACGATATCGAAGCCCGCCGAATAGGATGCCCCCCATGACGAGGATGGCCGGGATCGCCGTGGTCGGGGCGGCCCTCGCGCTGGGTGGGTGTACCTCGGCGCCCGAGCCGACCGCGTCTCCCTCGTCCACGTTCACCAGCGCCCCGACGCCGTCCCAGATCGCCACCACCAGCGCTCCGCTCGCCCCCGCGGTCACGATCGCGCACGGGACGGCCACGGTCCTCATCTCCGGCCAGCTGAAGTCGAAGCTCACGCTGCCGATCGGCCCGAACGGGGTGTACCAGCCCGCGCCGGGGACGTTCCGTCTCAGCTTCCTGGGGCGAGACGGCAACGCGTTGATCCTGGGCGGCGACACGCCATCGGCCACGGCGCGGACGTCACCGGACCTCACGCTGTCGATCGTGATCCAGGCAGACCAGGCGCGGGCCTTCTCATCGGCCCGGGGGGAGTGCACGATCACGGTGACCGGGTCGACAACCTCACGATTCGAGGCGAAGTTCGCCTGCGCCGGGCTCACGTCGCAAGGCAAGACGATCCACGCCACGGGAAGCTTCGTCGCGTCGGCGTGACCCGCGGGTACACTCGCTCACCCCATGCGTGACAGTCGCCGCCGCACGTCCTCGATCCTGCTCGCCGTCGTTCTGGCGGGCGCGTGCACGTCGACGCCGTCGCCCTCGCATCCATCGAAGGTGAACGCGGGGCGTTTCGCCACCGCGACGCCGATCAAGCACGTCGTGTTCGTGATCAAGGAGAACCGGAGCTTCGACAACCTGTTCGGCACGTTCCCCGGTGCCGACGGCGCGACGGTCGGCTCCTCGTACGGCGCGAACATCCCCCTGAAGCACGACCCGTCGTTCTCGCAGCGGATGGGCCACGACCTGCCGCACGACCGGATCGCGGCGCTGAAGGACTTCGACCACGGCAAGATGGACGGGTTCGGCTTCAATTCCACCGGCCGCAGGTACGCCTACACCCAGCTCGAGCAGGAGCAGCTCCCGAACTACTGGCACTGGGCCGAGCGGTTCGTCCTCGCCGACCGGTTCTTCGCGTCGGTCAACGGCCCTTCCTTCCCGAACCATCTGTTCACGATCGCGGCGCAGTCGGGCGGCACGGTCGACAACCCCGATGCCCCGCCGAGCAAGGAGCGCGGTGACTTCAAGACGTGGGGCTGCGACGCGCCGGAGAGCGAGACGGTCGAGGTGCACGACACGGAGGGCCACATCCTGCACGTGCCGCCCTGTTTCGACTTCGAGACGGTGGGCGACGAGCTGTCGGCGAAGGGGATCCCGTGGTCGTACTACGCGGCGGCGCCCGTGCCCTGGGACCAGGCCCCCCAGTCCGGCTACATCTGGAACGCGTACGCGGCCGTTCGCCACTACCGGGAGCACCCGCAGTCCTGGGAGTCGCACGTGTTCCCCGTGCAGAGCTTCGTGCGCGACGTCGGTGACGGACGCCTGGCACCGGTGACATGGGTCACGCCGCAGTTCGCGTACTCCGAGCACCCCGAATACAGCTTCTGCCACGGGGAGAACTGGACGACGCGCATCGTCGACGCGGTGATGCGGAGCCGGTACTGGAAGGACACCGCCATCGTCGTCGTCTGGGACGACTGGGGCGGGTTCTACGATCACGTGCCGCCGACACAGATCGACCGGTACGGACTCGGGATCCGGGTGCCGTTCCTGATGATCTCGGCGTACGCGAAGCAGGGGCTCATCGATCACGAGCGCACGGAGTTCTCCGACGTTGTTCGGCTCATCGAGGACAACTGGCGGCTCGGCCACCTCGACACACCACGGGACCTGGCCGCCGGCGACCTGTTCCGCGAGTTCGACTTCGAGCAGCCGCCGCGCGAGCCGGATCCACTCCCACAGCGGACCGACTGTCAGGGCGACCCGTTCGCCAAGCCGCCCCCCGACGCGTACCGGTAGCGGCGGTTTCGCCCGCTGACCAGCGGGAACATCCTCGGCCGGCTATTTGTTACCGTTCGGTAGGTACCGCAACCCGCTCGGAAGGAGCCCATCGTGACCGAGGCCGTGATCGTCGAAGCCGTCCGCAGCCCCATCGGGAAGCGGGGCGGCAGCCTGTCCGGGACCCACCCGGTGGACCTGCTCGCCACCATCCTGCAGTCGGTCGTGGAGCGAGCCGGCGTCGACCCGGCCCTGATCGAGGACAACATCACGGGGTGCGTGTCGCAGGTGGGGGAGCAGTCGATCAACATCGGTCGCAACGCGTGGCTCGCCGCCGGGTTCCCCGAGGAGGTTCCCGCGACCTCCGTCGACCGGCAGTGCGGCTCGTCGCAGCAGGCCGTCCACTTCGCCGCACAGGGTGTCATCGCCGGGGCCTACGACCTCGTCGTCGCCTCCGGCATCGAGAACATGAGCCGCGTCCCGATGGGATCGTCGACCACCGGCCAGAACCCGTTCGGCACCATGATGCCGACGCGCTACGAGGGCAAGCTCGTCCCGCAGGGCATCTCGGCGGACCTCATCGCCTCGAAGTGGGGGCTCACCCGTGAGGAGGCCGACGACTTCGCCGCGCGCTCGCACGAGAAGGCGGCGCACGCCACCCGTGAGGGGTTCTTCCAGAACGAGATCTTCCCCATCAAGGTCGCGGGGGAGAACGGCGCCACGCAGCTCCTGGAGCAGGACGAGGGGATCCGTTTCGAGCTGGACCGCGAGAAGATGGGCACGCTCGCGCCCGCCTTCCAGAACCCGATGTTCGAGGAGATGTTCCCCGGTCAGCTGAACTGGACGGTGACGGCCGCCAACTCATCGCAGATCTCCGACGGCGCATCCGCCGTTCTCATCGCTTCGCGGGAGAAGGCGGAGCAACTTGGCCTGCGGCCGCGTGCGCGGTTCGTGTCGTTCTCGCTGGCCGGGGATTCGCCGATCCTCATGCTGACCGCGCCGATCCCGGCCACGAGGCGGGCGCTCGACAGGGCCGGGCTGAAGCTCGAGGACATCGACCACGTCGAGATCAACGAGGCCTTCGCCACGGTCGTGCTGGCGTGGAAGAAGGAGCTCGGGATCGACGACGAGTGGTTCGACCAGCGGGTCAACCCCAACGGCGGCGCCATCGCCGTCGGGCACCCCCTGGGGGCCACGGGAGCCAAGTTGATGACGACGATGCTGCACTCGCTCGAGCGCACCGGCGGCCGCTACGGCCTCCAGACCATGTGCGAGGGCGGCGGCATGGCCAACGCCACCATCATCGAACGCCTGGACTGACGGGCCGGGGCGGCGTAGCTCCGGTCGCCCCCGCCGAGACCCGGGAGCCGGGCGCGTGCTTCACTGGCCGGCGTGGTGCGCATCCTCGTCGCCGTGCTGATCGCTCTCGGCATCCTCGCCGTGGGGGTGCTCCTGACCCGGGCGATGTCGGCCCGGCGGATCGGCGACGACGACCGCCCCGCCGAGCCCGAGGACGTCACCGACCTCGACGTCTCCTTCGTGTGCCGTGAGTGCGGAACGGAGTTCCTGGTGACACGGCTCGGGGAGGTCCAGGTACCGCGCCACTGCGGCGAGCCGATGGAGGCCGTCCAGCGTCCGGCGGCCCGGCCCGAGCTCAACTAGCTCTCCCGGATCTCCTCGGCCTTCTCCCGCAGCGCCCGGAAGTCCTTTCGCCCGCCCCCCCTTTCGGGGAGGAGCTTGTCCGTGCTCGAGAATCCCCATCCGGAGAAGCGCACGCCCACCCGGCTGTAGACCCTTCGCAGCTCGCCCCCGCACTCCGGGCACGGTCCCGGCGCGGCGGCGCCCATGGGCTGGATCTCCTCCAGCCGGTGTCCGCAGGCCCTGCAGACGTACTCGTAGACCGGCATATCCACAGGGTATCCACAGCGGAACGCACAAGGGGGCAACGGTTGTCCACACTGGGGAAACCACATGGGGAGAATTACAGGGCGGTGGTTTTCGAAGCCTCAGCGGAGCTGCGTGGCGCCGACGAACCCCACGGCGATGGCACCGAGCCCGGTCCAGAGCCAGGTGTTCGAGGTGGGGCCGGGCATGAGGTCCATGTAGTTCAGAACGATCACCAGTACGCCCGCGCCCATGAGGAACAGGATCACCGGCCCGTACCACTTCGGGCTGGGCTTCGGCTTCGGCTTCGGCGGGGGCTGGTAGCGCCGCCGCTTCGACTTGGACTTGGGCATGGCTCGCCGATGATAGCGAACGGCCGGGCGGAACTCGCCCCGGGCTAGGGGGCCAGGCGCAGCGTGTGCTCGGCGGCCTCCTCCACCCTGGCGCGCGAGTACGGCAGGGGGTGGTACTCGCCCTTGGACCACAGCTCCACGAAGTCCCGGAAATGGGGGGAGGCAGGGTGCCCGGACTGCCCCACGGTGTGCACGCCCACGGAGGCCTCGATGTCCGAGAGGTCGATGATGTGCCGCCACGACGGCACCACCTCCGCGTCGTAGCCGAAGCCGGGCTCGAACAGCGAGGCGAGCACGGTCTGCTCGTCGCCCCCGATGTCGACGATCCCCGGAGTGAACATCTCGGCGAGGTCGGGGATCATCGCGAGCTGGTGCACGAACCGCACCTTGTGCAAGGCGCCCCACCGCCAGGCGGAGACGTCCTCGCCGAGCGAGCCGGTGAGCTCCTCGATGGCTCGGTTCAGCGCCCGGCGCAGGAGCTCGTCGCGGCCCTCGCGGCCCTCGGCCCCGAACCACGTCGCGGTCGGGAAGCGCAGCAGCGATGGCAGGACCTGGTACTGGAACCCGTTCGTCCACTGCCGGCGTCCGTGGAAGTGATCGAAGAGCTCCTGGCCCAGCTTGGGCAGCAGGATCTCGGCCCCGATGTGCTTGCACCACACCTCGTAGATGCACGCGGCGGTTGAGTCGGGGGCGAGGTCGCCGTCCCAGCCCTCGAGCTGGTGCAGCACCTCCTTCTGGCGGTCGTCGGCCGGCGCCACCTCCAACAGCAGCGGGACGATCTCGCGGGCCGGGATCGACATCGTGTCCATGTGGATACGGCCGAAGGTCTCCTGGGAATGCTTCGCGGTCTCCGTGATGAGCTCCGAGATGCGACGCGCCCGGTACGGTGGAAGGAAGTCCTTGCCGATCAGGTACGGGTACTCGTCACCGTGGATCTTCTGATTGGCGGTGGCGAGGAACCCCTCGTCGGGATCCTCTGACCACGGCAGGTCCTCGAAGGGAACCCATCCGTCCCACTCGTGGTCGTCGGTCCAACCCGGGGACGGGAGCGTGCCGTCGCCCTTGCGCCGGATCGGATACAGACCGGTGCACTGGTAGCCGATGTGGCCGTCGACGTCGGCGTACACCATGTTCTGGCCCGGGCACTCCCACGTGCGGACCGCCTCGCGGAACTCCTGGAAGGTGCCCGCCTGTCCCATCCGGATCAGCGTGTCCGGCTTGATGGCGTGCTCCGCGCCGGTCCACCGCAGCGCGAACGTCTCGGTGATGCCGCCCTGGATCACCTGCGGTGACAGCACGCCGATGATGTAGGAGTCCATGACCGGGCCGTGGCGGGTCTCGACGACCTCGACCACCTCCGGCTCGGTGCGCCCCCGGACGTGGATCTCCTCGCGATGGATCGTGGTCGGCTCCCAGGCGTCGTTGTGGAGGGCCTGCGTGCGGTCCTCGCTCAGGTGCTCCAGGTACAGGTCCTGGGTGTCGCCGCCGACGTTCGTGAACCCCCACGCGTGGCGCGCGGTGTGCCCGATGACGACGCCGGGGGAGAATGGCAAGGAGACGCCCGAGGCTTCGTACTCGGGGCAGGAGAGGTGGATCTCGAACCAGATGGAGGGCACGGCCACCGACAGGTGCGGGTCGTTCGCCAGGAGCGGCTTGCCGCTCACCGTACGGGAGCCGGCCACGACCCAGTTGTTCGACCCCAGCCCCTTCGGCGTGAGCGGCGCGTTCTTCAGGATGTCGAGCGCGCGGTGGGCACTGGCGTCGCCGCCGAGCTTGCCGGCGACCACGACCGCGGGGTCGGTGGCGACGGCGGGGAACAGCTCGAGCATGAGCTCGTACCCGAGCTTCTGTGCGATCTCGAAGCGCAGGAGCTCGGCGTCCCAGTTCGTGGAGAGGATCCAGGCCATGAAGACGGAGCCGGCGGCGCCGTAGGTGACGAGTTCGTCTCCCTCCGGGAAGGTCGGGTCGACGCCGAGGATCTCGTACTCGACGGGCTTGGCCGGCATGTGGTCGAGCCAGGCGCGAAGCCCCGCGGTGTTGGCGCGCACGAGGTCCAGGTCCCGCTCGTCGTAACCGGCGGCGATGCGAGCAGCGGCCCGGTTGAATCCCACGGTGCGGAAGAACCGGTCGAGGTGCACCCCGAGGTCGCCGACGAGCTCGGCCAGCCGGCCGTTCGACAGCCGCAGCATGAAGTCCAGCTGGAACAGCCGCTCCGAGGCGATGAGGAAGCCCTGGGCGAACGAGAGGTCGTGGAGGTTCTCGGCGTACACGTGCGGCACGCCCCACCGGTCGCGGATCACCTCGACCGGGCGCTGGAGCCCGTCCACCTGCAGCTCGCCCTCGACGGGCGGCAGCGCCGCCTCCGCCCGCTCCTGGATCATCTGGGCCCACTCGGTCACGTCGTCCTCCCGTCGTCGATGCGGCAACGGTAGGGAAGACGCCATCGACGGGCAAACCAAGGTACGGAGGCGTATGGATCGGGTTTCCGCCATGATTCCGGCGGCGAGGTCCGACCAAGGAGCCGAGATGACCGACCACCGAGCCTGGTTCAAGAGCTATCCGGAGGACGTGCCGAAGACGCTCGAGCCGTACCCGGAGAAGTCGCTCTTCTCCGTGCTCGAGGAATCCGCGACCAGGTTCCCGGATCGTCCGGCCATCGCGTGGTTCGGGCGCCACATCTCCTACCGGGAGCTGCTCCGGGAGACGGAGCGGTTCTCGGCCGCGCTGGCCAAGCTCGGCGTCGAGAAGGGGGATCGGGTCGGGCTGATCCTGCCGAACTGCCCGCAGTACGTGATCGCGTACTTCGCGACGGTCCGCCTGGGCGCCGTCATCGTCGGCAACAACCCCCTGTACACGCAGCGCGAGCTGGCGCATCAGCTGAACGACGCCGGCTGCGACGTGGTGGTCGTGCTCGACCAGCTCTACGCCAGCCTCAAGTCGATCGGGCAGGAGTTCCGGCCGCGCGAGGTCGTGGTGACCGGACTCGAGGACTACATGCCGTTCCCGAAGAACATCCTCGCGCCGCTCCTCGTCTTCCGGAAGCAGGCCAAGAAGGAGAAGCGTCCCTGGCCGCCGGTGCCGAAGGGTGAGTCCGTGAAGCGGTGGAAGCCGATGATCGCCACCGCCGGCGAGATCCCACCCGTGGCCGAGGTCGACGCGATGCGCGACCCGGCCGGGTTCATCTACACGGGAGGCACGACCGGGTTGTCCAAGGGCGCGATGCTCTCGCACTTCAACATCGTGTCGAACACGATGCAGGGTGCGTCGTGGTTCCCGGGCATCGTCGATGGGCAGGAGGCCGTCATGTGCGTCCTGCCGTTCTTCCACTCCTACGGCATGACGGTGTGCATGAACATCGGGATCTACAAGGCGGCCAAGCTCGTGCTGTTGCCGCGGTTCGAGCTCGACATGACGCTCAAGGAGATCCAGAAGGAGAAGCCGAGCCTGTTCCCCGGCGTCCCCCGGCTCTACATCGCGATCAACGAGAGCGAGGAGACGCGCGGATACGACCTGTCGTCGATCCGGGCGTGTCTCTCGGGAGCTGCGCCGCTGCCGCTGGCGGTGGCCGAGAAGTTCCACTCGATCACGGGCGCGGAGGTGGCCGAGGGCTACGGGCTCACCGAGACCTCGCCGATCACGCACGCGAACCCCATCTTCGGCAGGCGCAAGCCCGGCTCGATCGGCCTGCCCCTCCCCGACACCGACTGCAAGCTCGTCGACATCGACGATCCGACCAAGGAGGTACCGAAGGGCGAGTCGGGGGAGCTCGTCATCTCCGGACCGCAGGTGATGCTGGGGTACTGGAACAAGAAGGAAGAGACCGACGAGATGATCCGTCAGGACGCCGACGGACGGCGGTGGCTGCACACCGGCGACATCGCGATGATCGACGACGGCGGGTACTTCGCAATCGTGGACCGGAAGAAGGACATGATCATCGTGTCCGGCTTCAACGTCTATCCCACGGACATCGAGCAGGTCCTGTACCGGCACGAGAAGATCGAGAAGGTCGCGGTGGTCGGCGTACCGGACGACACCACGGGCGAGGCCGTGAAGGCGTTCATCGTGCTGCGCAAGGGCCAGGAGGCCACGGCGGGGGAGATCGTGAAGTGGTGCAAGGACCCGAAGACCGGGCTGACCGGCTATCGGGTGCCGAAGAAGATCGAGTTCCGCGACGCCCTTCCCGAGACGATGGTGGGCAAGATCCTGCGACGGAAGCTCGTCGAGGAGGAGAAGGAGAAAGCCGCCAAGAGCGGCTGATCGCTCCGCTACCGAAGCGGATTGGCCGGCGGCAGCACCGGCGTCGCGTCTTCCTCCGGCGTCGCGTCTTCCTCCGGCGTGACGGGGGCGTCCTTCGGCCGACGGGTGCGCCACACGAGGAGCCAGCCGCAGACCGAGACCACGAGCGCGGCGAAGAAGAGCAGCGCGAACCCGGTCAGGATCCAGCCCTCGCGGTCGAGCGCCGTCATCGTGCTTCGAGCTCCCTTCGCCGGGCGTCGGTCCGTCGCTCCGCCTCCAGCCGCTCGAGGTCCACGTCGGAATGATCGACGAACGACATCGTGCCCGCGATCGCCGGATGGACGTCGGCGATGAGCCGGTGCATGTCCTGGGCCACGCGCCGGTACGCCGGGTGGCCCTGCGGCGTCGAGCGGAGCTCGATGAGATGCATCGCCTCGCGGGCGTTCATCTGCATCACGAACCGGATGCGGTAGGCCATCGCCACCGCGTACTGCGTGGCATCGACGAGGCCTTGTTCGACGAGTGCGTCGTGAAGGCTCGCGGATTCCTCCATGACGCGCTGCCACTCGCCGAGCGCGCCCGCGGGCTCGACCTCCGGCGGCAGGTCGTACCCGTGCTGCGGTGAGAGCGGCTGCCACTCGATCGTGAGGAGCCGGTGCCGCTGGAGGTCGCGGAACGCGCCGTAGTCGCACAACACGTCGAACCGGTAGGAGGTCCGCTCGAAGGCCCGCCCCGGTTTGTGCCGGCGGTTCGTCCGCTCGCCGACGGCGGCCTCGAGGATGGCCAGGCGTTCGGCCGGCGCCAGCTTCTCCACGCGCCGGAGGAGCTGGTCGTCGGGGAGCGCGGACGCGGCATACAGCGCGGCCGCGACGACCTTGTACTCCCCCTCGGGGTCGAAATCGGTCAGCACGACGTGAGGGCGAGGCTCGGGTTCCTCGTGCAACAGCCGACCCGCCACCTCCTGCGTTCGTCCGCGCGTGTCCTCCAGGTACCGCGACCAGGCGCCGCCCCGATCCTCCCGATCGACCCTCGTCAGGAACGCCGGGATCACCTTCCGGAGCTCCTCGAGCATGCGCTCCCCGTACGCCCGGACCTCGTCCAGGGGATGCGCGCGCATGCGCAGCAGAAGCTGTTCGTACGCCTGTCCCGTGGCGTAGATGCCCACGTTGGTTCGCGTCGCCGCGGGCAGAAGCCCCCGCAGCGTGTCGCAGGCCTTCGCCCGGATGGACATGCGGTAGACGAAGTCGGAGTCCTCTGGATCCTTCGGATAATGCTCGCGATAGAAGTCCTGCATCGGCTCGAGCCACCGCGCGTACGTCTCGAACGCCTCGTCGCAGCTCCGCTCGAACCGCTCCTCCAGTGGTGACCCCTCGATCTCCGGCGGCACGATATATCGGTACCGTCCGCCCGGCCGGTCGTCGTACGGCACGTACCGCGTGGACTGCTCCAGGTACGCCGCCAGCCGCCCCCACTCCAGTACCTTCGCCAGCAGCTGCGACGAGTGCTCGCATGCGAGGTGCACGCCCCCCAGCTGCGCCACGGAGTCGTCCCCGTACTCGAGGAACACCCGCTCGTAGAGGTGCTCCGCCCGTTCGAGTCCCGCGTCGCCGGTCCCGGAGGACGAACCGACCGGGCCCTCGTCGTCGACGAACTCGTCGAGGAACAGCCGACGGAGCGATCTCGGCGATCTCGAGTACCGGGCGAAGAGCGCCCCCTTCGTCACCTCGGGCAGATTGACCAGGGCGAACACCGGCCCGTCCACGTCGGTGAAGTGCCGCTCGAGCACCGCCCGCTCCTCGCCGGTGAACTCGTCCGGAGGCGTCCAGGGCAGCACGGTCGTCATGCTACTTGGCGACACGTCGATCCCAACGCGGCCGCAGCCCGCCGCGGCGAGACCGTAGGTGGCTCGCCACCCTCAGTTCGCCGCGGCGTAGCTCGCCACGTAGCCGTAGTTGATCGGATCCTCGATGGGCACGTTCGGCGGTGCCCGCTCCGCCCGGTACCTCGCACCGCCGGGCCGGTACCACCAAACCTCGCCGGACCGGCTCCGCTCGATCCTCCACCCGTACTCGTGCACCAGCTTGTGGTGGAAGGTGCACACCAGCACGAGAGGATCGAGATCCGTGCGGCCCCCGTGGCTCCACCACCCGATGTGGTGAGGCACCAGGTACCGGGTGGCCCCGCACCCCGGGAACACGCAGTGCTCGTCACGTTTCTGAAGGGCGATGCGCTGGGCGGTGGTGGGATCGCGCCTGGTCCTCCCGAGCTTCAGGGGCTCCCCCTGGTCGTTCTCCAGCATGAGGCGGAACCTCGAGTGACACGCCAGGCGCCGGGCCGTCTCGGGGTGGACGGCCTCGCCCTGCACGGAGCACGCCCTGTCGCCCGCGACGAGGTCATCGAGACGGGCGTGGATGATCACGGTGGCCTCCGCGGTCCCCTCCCCCGAAGAGGTCAGGAGCACCATGGCGGCATCGGCCAACCGGGCCGAGGTCGCCTCCTCATCGGGCAGGATGGGGACGTCCTTCGCCACCTCACGCAACCGGGCCACGATCCTCGGCCCTTCCGCCCTCGGCACCTCGAGCTCCAGGCGGAACCGGTCCCCAGTGAAGTACCAGCCGAGGTACCGCTGCTTCTCGGCCCTGCGGGCGTCCTTCAACCGCTGGCGCTCCATCAGATCCGCCTTCTTGCGGATCCAGGACCCCGAGACGGTGTTCGCCCACCGCACGAGTTCCCCCTCGTCCTCGGGGGTGGCGAACCGGGTGAGCTCCACGACCTTGTCCTCGGAGAGCAGGCCGGTGGCGAACGCCTCCGCGATGCGAGGAAGCTTCTCCAGTGCGTGGGCGCACTCGATCAACCGACGTGCCTTCCACTCCGAGATCCCGAGGGACATGCACAGGTAATGGGCGAGGTCGCGAGCGCCCAACTGTTCCCAGCCATCGAACTCGTCCAGTTCCACGATGGTGCGCATGCGCTGCCGAAGCATCCCGCCCAACTCGTACTGGACGAGGTCCAGGCGCTCGATGATCGCTTCTCGATGTCGGTTCGTTCCCACGACGAGCCTTCCTGTCGCGGGGGAGGGAAGCTGACTATAGCGAACACGTGTTCGAATGTCAAGAGAGAAATCGGGGAAATCGTGAAGCGATGCGGCGTCAGACTCAGTCAGAGCGACGGCGTCGGGCTCGGCGTCGGTGTTGGGCTCGGCGTCGGTGACGGCTCCGCCGCGAACACCTGCACCGCCGATCCCTTCTGCACCTCGGTTCCCGACTCGGGACTCTGCGAGGCCACCATGCTCGGATCGGGGCAGTTCAGGTTCACGTCGGTGCCGGCTTCGACCATGTCGAGGCCGTGTGCCTCCAGGATCTGACGGGCGTCGTCCAGCGTGTGGCAGATCACGTACGGCACCGCCACGAGCTCGGGCCCGCTGGAGACCACGAGATTCACGGTCGATCCCTTGTCGACCTTGGCGTGCGCCGAAGGATCCTGTCCGATCACCGTGCCCGCATCCCTGCGGTCGGCCTGTTCGCCGACCGTCCCGACGACGAACCCCTGGTCGGTGAGGATGGTCTCCGCATCCGACTGGCTCTTCCCGAGGACGTACGGCACGTCCACCCTCGGCGGGCCGCTCGAGAGAACGAGAGCCACCTCGCCGCCCTTGTCGATCTGCGCCCCGGCCGCGGGATCCTGGCTGATGACGTGACCCTTCGCGACGGTCTCGCTGGGTTTCTTCGTCACCTCCCCCACCTCGAGTCCGGCCTGCCGGATCAGCCGGGCTGCGGCCACCCGCTCGAGGTGGGGCTCGCTGACGTTCGGCACCGCCACCTGCGGCTCGCTGCCGACGATGCTCTTGTAGAGGAAAAGGAACAGCCCGGCGAGCCCGCCGGCGATGATCAGGCCCAGCACGGTCCACGCGATCACGCGCCGGACGCGACCGCCGTCCTCGTCCGGCGGCACCTCGGCCATGACCGCGGTGGACCCGGCCTGCTGCCGGATGGCCTGGGTCTGCTCGGGCGCCAACAACGGCGTCGCCAGCGGCGCCTCGCCGTGGCGGACCCTGGCCAGGTCGGCTCGCATCTCCTCAGCGCTCTGGTAGCGGTTGGCCGGGTTCTTCGCCAGGGCCTTCATGGCGACGGCCTCGAGGCCCTTCGGCACCGACGGGTTCACGCGCGTGGGCAGCGCCGGATCCTCGCGAACGTGCTTGTACGCCACGGCCACCGGGGAATCGCCGGCGAACGGCGGCTGCCCGGCCAGCATCTCGTAGAGCACCACGCCGAGTGAGTAGATGTCCGACCGGCCGTCGACCGGCTCGCCCTGCGCCTGCTCCGGCGACAGGTAGGTGGCGGTCCCCAGCACGGTCGCGGTCTGGGTCAGCGTGTCGCCCGAGGCCGTGGCCCGGGCGATGCCGAAGTCCATGACCTTCACCTCGCCGGCCGGCGTGATCATGATGTTCGCGGGCTTGATGTCGCGGTGCACGATGCCCTGTGCGTGCGCGAACGACAGCGCAGCCGCGACCGCCTCCGCGATCTCCGCCGCGCGCTCCGGGAGGAGATGGCCCTCGGCTCGCAGGATCTGCGCGAGCGTGCGGCCCTGTACGTGCTCCATGACGATGTAGTGCGTGCCGTCGTCGGAGCCCGTGTCGTAGACGGAAACGACCCCCGGGTGGTTCATCCGCGCGGCGGCCTGCGCCTCGCGCCGGAAGCGTTGGACGAAGTTCTGATCGCGTGCGTAGTTCGGCGACAGCACCTTGATCGCCACGGTGCGTCCCAACACGCGGTCGGTCCCGCGGTAGACCTTCGCCATCCCGCCCTCACCGAGCGTCTCCTCGAGCTGGTATCGCCCGCCGAGAACCGGCCCCTCGTCGCTCAACCTTCATCTCCGTGCTTGTCGTGCCCCTTGCCGTGACCCTTGCCATGGTCCTTGCCGTGATCCTTGCCGTGCTCCTCGTCGCCCTGATCGCCCCCCGGCGGAGGGACGACCTCCTCCGGCCCGAGGGACACCACGAGGGCCACGTCCCCGCCGTTCGGAAGGGAGGCGCCGGCGTGCGGCTTCTGCCGGATGACGGTTCCGGCAGGTAGGTCGGAGATCTCCGAGCTGAAGTGGGGGACGAGCCCAAGCCCGAGCGCCTTCACCTGGGCATCGTGACCCGCGGACCCCACGAAGCGGGGGACGCTCACGACGTTCGATCCGGAGGTCGCCACGCCTGCCCCGACGAGCGCCAACGCCACGATCGCGGCGCCGGCCAGCCATCGCAGCCTTCGCTGGCGCCGCGGCCGTCCGGGTGCGATCGACCCGGGCGGCACGTTCAGTCCGAGGACCTTCGTCCGGCCGCCGTTCCGAGCGGGCGAAGCCTCCGCCACCGGGAGCACCGCGGTGTCGGATCCCGCCGCGGCGATGGGCGCCGTCGCCACGGCTCCGTCCACCGTGCTCGCCGCCGTAGCGCCACCCCCGTCACGCCCGAGGTTCGCGGTACGGAGCCCGGCGGCGAGCGCGTCGGGCGAGGGCCGGAGCGCGGGGTCCTTGGCCAGGCACGCGTGCACGGCTTCGGCGAGCTGCGGCGGCGTGCCGGGACGCAGCTCCCCGATGGGCCGGGGGCGCTCGTGCATGTGGGCGAGCGCGGTGGCGACCGGCGTCTCCCGCAGGAACGGCGCCTCCCCTACGAGGGCCTCGTACAGCACGACGCCGAGCGAGTACACGTCCGAGGCCGGCGTGGCGCGCTCGCCCTCGGCCTGCTCCGGCGAGATGTAGCGCGACGTCCCCATGACCGCGCCGGTGGCCGTCAGCCCGGTCGCGCCCTCGAGCGGTGCGGCGATCCCGAAGTCCATGACCTTCACCGCACCCTGCGGTGTGAGCATGATGTTCGCGGGCTTCACGTCGCGATGGACGATGCCGGCGGCGTGCGCGTGGGCGAGCGCGTCGGCCACGGCCGCGCCGACCCGCACGACCTCGCCGGCGCCGAGTCTGCCCAGGCGCTCCAGTCGCTCGGCGACCGTCTCGCCGTCGATGAGCTCCATGACGATGTACGGCCTGCCGTCGTCCTCCCCGAAATCGAACACACCGGCGATGTTGGGATGCGACAGCCCCGCGGCGGCCTGCGCCTCCCGGCGGAACCGCTCCGTGAAGCGATCCGAGGCGGCGAGTCCCTCGTTCAGGACCTTGACGGCCACGCGCCGGTGCAGCGTCTCGTCCTGGCCCGCCCATACCGTGCCCATGCCGCCCGAGGCGATCCGCTCCTGGAGCCGGTAGCGCCCTCCCAGGACGATGCCCGTCGCCGGCGACGTCATCGGTCCCACCTCCGGCACATCACTGTCCGATCCCCAGCGCGGCCTGGATGATGGCCTTCGCCACCGGGCCGGCCACGGTGCCGCCGGTGGCCTCGGCGCCGTTGCCGCCTCCGTTCAACAGAACGACGGCCACGGCGATCTCGGGGTTCTGGGCCGGGGCGAACGCCACGAACCACACGTGCGGGTTCCCGGACGGCGTCTGCGCCGTGCCCGTCTTCGCCGCCACGTCGACCCCGGGGATCTGCGCGGGCGTCCCCGTGCCGGACCGGACCACGTCGACCATCATCTGGGTCATCGTCGCCGCCGTGTCCGAGCGGATGGGCTGCCCCCACGGCTGCGGGTGGAACGAGCGCAGCACGTCGCCACCGGGCCCCCGGATCTCCTTCACCAGCTGGGGACGCATCTCCACGCCGTGGTTGGCGATGGCCGAGGCCACCAGCGCCATCTGCAGCGGGTTGGCCGCGACGTCGGCCTGCCCGATGGCCGAGAACGCCAGCAGCGGCAGGCGATCGGGGAAGAAGCTCGCCGGCGGGAATCGCCCCTCGGCGAGCGGCACGTCGAACGGGATGTTCTGGTTGAACCCGAACTTCTCCGCCTCCGCGCTCAGCACCTCGGCGCCGAGCTTCAAGCCGAGCTCGGCGAAGGTGATGTCGCACGAAACCGTGAGCGCCGCCGCCAGCGTGATCGAGGACCCGCCCGGGCACGTCACCCCGGCGAAGTTGTGGAACTTGTGCGTGGTCTGGGGCAGCGTCAGCTCGGAGGGGTTCGGCAACCGCGACTGTGGGGTGTACCCGTTCTCGAGCGCCGCGGCCGTGTCGATCAACTTGAACGTCGACCCCGGTGGATAGATCTGGTCGGTCGCGTTCGACAGCAGCGGTTTCGACGGGTCGTCGTTCAGCTGCTTCCACGCGCGCCGGATCGCCCCCGGGTCGTGGCTCGACAGCTCCGTCGGGTCGTAGCTCGGGTTCGACACCATGGCCAGGACCTCGCCCGTGCGGGGATCCATGGCCACGGCGGCGCCCGGCCGGCCGGACAGGGCCGCGGATGCCGCCTGCTGCAGTTGCGGGTCGATCGTGGTGACCACGTCCGCGCCGCGCTTCGGGCGGTTCAGGATCTCGTCCTCGATGGTCGAGGGAAGCAGCTCGCTGGCGTGCGCACCGAGGTAGGTGTTCTCGCTCGACTCGATGCGGCTGCGGCCGTACACGAGGGAGTAGTAGCCGGTGACGTCCGCGTACAGCGGTCCCTGCGGATACAGGCGCAGGAACTTCAGCCGTCCCTTGGTCGGCACGCTGCGGGCGAGCTCGGTGTGCAGGTCGCGCGCGAGGATCGCCCCGCGGTCGATCTTGTACTCCTGGATGATGATGCGGAAGTTGGCGGGGTTGCCCGCCAGGTCGTCCGCCGCGAACACCTGCAGGTAGTTCACCTGCGCGAACAGGATGGCGAACATCACGGCCATGGCCACCGCCAGCCGGCGGATCTGCCTATCCATCGCCCGCCTCCGGTGTGGCGGGGCTCGTCCCCGCCGTCGCTCCCGACGAGATCCTGATGAGCAGGGCCAGGAGGATGTAGTTCGCCAGCAGGCTGGACCCGCCGTAGGACACGAACGGTAACGTGACGCCGGTGAGCGGGATCACCCGCGTCACGCCCCCCACGATGATGAAGGTCTGGATCCCGAGGATCGCGGCGAGGCCGGCGGCGAGGAGCTTGCCGAAGCCGTCCTGTTGATCGATCGCGGTCTTCAGGGCCTTCCCCACGAGCACCAGGAAGAGCAGCAGCACGGCGGTCGAGCCGAGCATGCCGAGCTCCTCCCCGATGGCGGCGAAGATGAAGTCGGTCTCCGCGAACGGGATCTCGTTGGGTTGTCCCTGCCCCAGGCCGGACCCGCCGATGCCGCCGGTGGCCATGGCGAACTCCGACTGGGCGAGCTGGTAGCCGCTTGCGTGCAGGTACTTCGGCTCGAGCGCGTGCTGCCAGATCACCACGCGCTCCTTCACGTGTCCGAACGTGGAGTACGCCATGAACGCCCCGATCGCGAACAGGAGCGCCCCGACGACGAGGTACGCGACGCGGGCGGTGGCCGTCCAGAGCATGACCACGAAGATGCCGAAGTACAGGAGCGACGCGCCGAGATCCTTCTCCAGGAACAGGATCACCAGCGACACGCCCCACGCCACGAGCACCGGTCCGAGGTGCTTGAGCTCGGGGACGTGGAACGGCCCGAGACGCGCCCTCGCCTCCTGCAGCAGCTCGCGCTTGTTGTTCAGGTACGAAGCCAGGAACACGACCATGAACACCTTGCCGAGCTCCGCCGGCTGGAACGTGAGCGGCCCGAACCCCACCCACACCCGCGAGCCGTTGATCTCCTTGCCCAGGCCCGGGACGATGGGCAGCAGGAGCAGGCCCACCGCCAGGAACCCGATCGTGTAGGTGAAGACGTCGAGACGGCGATGGTCGCGGACCGCGAGGAGCGTCGCGGCGAACACGATGAGCGCGACGATCAGCCACGAGGCCTGCTCCGTGGACCTGCTGGGGTCGAGCCGGTAGATCATGGCGAACCCGATGCCGGTGAGCAGCGCGGCCGACGGGAAGAACGCCGGATCGGCGTGCGGCGCGAGCCGCCGGACGACGAGGTGGCCGGTCACGTAGCCGATGGCGAAGAGCGCCGCGTATAGGGGCAGGTTGGACGGCGCGGTGCCGCGACGTCCCAGGCCGACGAGCACGAACGCCGTGATGGCCAGGACGACGGCCAGGATGGTGAGCGCGAGGGACGGCCCGGCGGTGGTCTGTCGGCGTGGGAGCGCGGCGTCGCTCACGTGCACCCCGGCGGCTTCTGCGGCTTCTGTGGGCCCTTCTGCGAGTTCTGCTGCGCGATGAGGTCGCGGCAGATCGAGTCGATGACGTGGTTCGCGTCCGATTCGCTGTCGACCGTGATGCCGCTGTCGAGGTCCCGGTAGGGCGCCAGGCGCCGTACGTCACCGGCCGCGATCCCGGTCTCGCGCACGCTCCGCGACAGGTCGATGCCGACGACCGTGCTCGGGATGCCCCGGAAGATCGTGACGTGGCCGTTCTGCTGCCCCACGTACCACTGGCCGTTGATGTACAGCCCGAACGCGGTCAGGCCTCCGATGACGAGAACCAGCGCGATGCCGACCCACAGCAGCGCCCGGCGCCGCCGGCGGGGCGGATGCCCCTCGGCCTCGCCCGGGGCCACCCGGGGGATGGCCGCGGTCACGTCGGGTCTGGGGGTCTCCGCCGTCGAGGGGGCCGGAGTGGTGCCGGCGGTGGCGAAGGCGCCGCCCGACGTCTGCGCGAGGGTCTCGACGCCGTCGCCGGGCTCGAGGGCCATGACCACCACCGTGATGTTGTCGAGGCCGCCCGCACGGTTCGCCGCGTCGACCAGCATCTCGGCCGCTTCCTGCGGGTCTCGGTGGCCCTCGAGGATCTCCCGGACCGACTCGTCGCGCATCATCCCGGTGAGGCCGTCGCTGCAGAGCAGCACATGGTCGCCCTCCTGCACGTCCACGGTCAGCTCGTCGACCTCGACGTCGCGATCCACGCCGAGCGCGCGGGTGAGGATGCTCCGCTGGGGGTGCGTGTGCGCCTCCTCCTCGGAGATCTTGCCCTCCTGCACCATGCGATGGACCAGGGTGTGGTCCTCGGTGAGCTGTCGGAGCTCGCCGTCGCGCAGGAGGTACGCGCGGGAGTCGCCGACGTGCGCGAGGTGCAGGGTGGATCCGTCGAGGACGGCCGCGGTGACGGTCGTGCCCATCCCGGCCACCGCGCGGTCGGAGGCCTGGCGCTCGAACACGGCCCGGTTCGCCTCCCGGACCCGCTCCGGCAGCCCCGCGGGGTCGCGCTGCGGCATCCCGGAGAGGACCTCGACCGCCATCGACGACGCGACGGCCCCGCCACGATGCCCGCCCATCCCGTCGGCCACCACGTACAGCGGATGGCTCGCGAGATAGGAATCCTCGTTCCGTTCCCTCGATCGTCCGACGTCGCTCGAGGCGCCAACGCGGAGCTTCATCGCTTCAGCTCCAGGGTGGTCTTCCCGACCCGGACCTCGTCGCCGGCCTGGATCTCGACCGATCCGGTCACGCGCTGGCGGTTCAGGTACGTGCCGTTCGTCGAGCCGAGATCCTCGACGTGCCACGCCCCGTCCTTCGGGTACAGCCTGGCGTGAAAGTTCGAGACGTACGTGTCGTCGAGCCGGATGTGACACGCCTCCGCCCGCCCGATCTGGATGGTGGAGCTGAGGCGGTGCGACCCGATCTTGCGCCCGTCGTCGTCCTTGACCACCACGGCCTGTGGGGCTCTCCCCTTGCCCTTCGTCCGGGACTCCGACCTCGGGACGGCCCGCCGCCCGTCCTTGCGGCCGGCGATCTCGACGCCCACGGCGCGGATGGCGCGATACACGAAAAAGTACACGAGCGCGATGAACGCGTACTTGAGGACGGCGATCACGAACGGAGAGATGAGGGCGAGCACTGCCATCAGCTGGTCCGGAACTCGAGGACGGTGTTCCCGATCGTGATGCGGTCCCCCTGCTGCAGCGTGTGTTCGGAGACCGTCGTCTGGTTGACCATCGTGCCGTTGGTGGAGCCGACGTCGACCACCACGTAGCCGTCGGCGGTGCGGCGGACCTCCGCATGGTGGCGGGAGGCTCCCGGATCCGCCAGCACGACGTCGCACTCGCCCGTGCGTCCGATCGTGACGACGTCCTTGTCGAGGACGAAGCTCTTCGTGGGGGAGCCGTTCTCGATCAGATAGAGGAGCCCGGTGTCGCCGGCCGCCGCGTCCGCGGCCCGGCCCTCGTTCTCTCTCGCGACGCGCTGCATCTCACCGGTCATCGGGCGGTCGGGCCCCTCGACCAGAGCCGCCTCGCACCGGAACTGGCCGCGGCCGAGCGTGTCGTCGACCTCGAAGACGACATCGGCGGGACCCACGAGCTCCCACTCTCGCTCCGCGGCGCCGTCGCGCACGAGCTGGCGCAGCTCGGCCGCGAGGGCCTTCTCGGCCTGCGCGAACCGCTCGTGATCGTCCGGGGAGATCCGGAACGTGTAGCGGTTGGGGGCCCACACGTTGCGTACGCCGGTCGTGTGCCCCGCCTCCATCTCGCGCAGCGCTCGCTTGCCGAGCTCCACGGGTTGCAGGCCGGAGCGGAAGGCTTTGGCGAAGAATCCCTCCACCAGGCCCTCCAACCGCCGCTCGAAGTCGCGCAGGATGCTCACGAGGTTTCCGCGTTTTCGCAGGTAGTGGGGCGATCCGCGGCGATCATAGCTTGCCGCTCGAAGCTACATGCCCCCGGCGGGGGCGCCGAAACGCCCGCGGTTGCTCGACGGTGCGGGCGAGAGGACTCGAACCTCCACGCTCTTACGAGCACGCGGTCCTGAGCCGCGCCTGTCTACCAGTTCCAGCACGCCCGCGCGGGTGCGTCCCAAGTGTATCGGCGGCCGCGACGACGTGTCCCCGCCCGGTGACCTTTGCACGCGGCGATCGCTCTCCGATAGCGTGCGTGCCCCGAGACGAGGAGCCATGAGCACACCACCGCCCCCCGCCCCGCAGCCCCCGTCGCCCGCGCGTCGAGCAGGGCCTCCGAGGTGGGCGTGGCCGGCCGCTGCCGTAGTGGCCGTGGTGGCGGTGGTCGTCATCCTCGTGACCCGCGATTCCGGTG
>JAIVGO010000158.1 GCA_020201525.1 Actinomycetota bacterium
GTCTCGAAGACCGCTTGGGAAGGGCCGTTTGGACCGCGCCGGGCCAGGAACGCAGCGATCCCGCGATCATGGTCGCGCGTCGAGCCGCTGCTGCAGTGATCGTCGGGGACGACGTTAGCTGAGGCGCTCGATGATCATCGCCATCCCTTGGCCGCCGCCGACGCACATGGTCTCGAGCCCGATCGTCTTGTCGAGCTCGCGCAGTCCGTTCAGCAACGTGCACATGATGCGCGCGCCGGTCATACCGTATGGATGGCCGAGCGCGATCGCCCCACCGTTCGGGTTGACCCGGTCGTCGAACGGGTCGATGCCGACCTCGCGACAGACGGGGATGACCTGTGCCGCGAACGCTTCGTTCAGCTCGAACTGTTCGATATCTCCGATCGACATCCCGGCGCGCTTCAGAACCGTCTTCACTGCTTCGATGGGACCGACCCCCATGATCTCAGGATCGATACCGGAAACGGCGGTGGCGATGATCCGAGCGAGCGGCGTGATGCCGAGCTGCCGCGCCCGCTCCTCGCTCATGACGACAACAGCTGCAGCGCCGTCGTTCAACGGACACGCGTTGCCTGCCGTGACCTTCCCGTCGGGCTTGAACACCGGCTTCAGCTCGCCGAGCTTCTCCAACGTCGTGCCGGCGCGCGGACCGTCGTCTTTCGACACGACCGTCCCGTCCTTCTTCGTGTACGGCGACAGCTCGTTGTCGAAGAAACCACGTTCTTGCGCTGCGACGGCGCGGTCTTGTGACCGCTTGCCGAACTTGTCCATCTCTTCGCGGCTGACGTTGTAACGCTCCGCGACGTTCTCCGCGGTCATGCCCATCGGCATGTACACCTTTGTGAAAGTGGTCCCACCTTGATCGGGATGGAACGCTTCCATGTTCCGCGGCAGTTGGGGGACGCGCGTGATGGACTCGATGCCTCCGGCGATGAACGCATCACCCTCGCCGGACTTGATCGCATGGAACGCCATGCGCTGCGTCTGGAGGCTCGACGCGCAGAACCTGTTCACGGTTGCTCCCGGCACCGTGTCCGGCAGCCCTGCGAGGAGCGCGACGCGGCGCCCGAGGTTCATGCCTTGCTCTTCTTCGGGGAAGCCGCAGCCGATGTAGACGTCTTCGATCTCACTAGGCGAGAGTTGCGGAACCTTCTTCAGCGCTTCCTGGATCGCGAACGCGCCGAGATCGTCCGGGCGAACATCGATGAGCGATCCCTTCGTTGCACGGCCGATCGGTGTGCGCGCGGTCGAGACGATCACTGCTTCGGGCATGTCGGCTCCTTCCGATGAAGACCCAATCACAACACCGGGCGAGCGCGCGCGCCAACTCGACCGGGCTTGCTCGACGGGCTGATAGATTGCTCGCGCCCGGGGCGCTAGCTCAATCGGCAGAGCAGCGGGCTTTTAACCCGACGGTTGGGGGTTCGATTCCCTCGCGCCCCACGGTCATGCCGATGCGGATCCTGAAGGCGCGTGCCGCGGCTCGGCAATGAGGCTGCGACATATTTGTCCGGTTCTGCCGTGGCTCAACCTGCCCAAAGCGCTCCACAAGGGAGGAAACTGCCGCCGCGCCGGCGAATCAGTCCTAAGGGTTCAACGGAGAAGGGGGCAACACGTGAGGAAGTTCTTGGCGCTTGCCGCGCTTTCGATCGCGGTATTCGGTTTCGTCCCGGCGCACGCGGACGCGCACACCGTCAGCGGCACTATCTTGGTTCCCAGCGTAACCGAGCCAACCGTCGGCACGACGCTCGGCGGAACGCTCACCCGTCAGGAGCGTTGCGCTTTCCTCGCCGGCGGCCACACCAGTGATGGTCTTGTCGGTTACGCGGTCGACCTCACCGACGCCGACGCGGGCCACAGCTTCACGCTCTCGAGCGACAACGACCAGGTCTATGTCGCCTTCTACAGCGACCTCGGCACCTGCGACGGCGTCGTAACGGGTGGCGGGCCGACGGTCGAGGCTTCGGCAGCCGCACCGGCCGCATCGATCAGTGGAACCATTCCCGCGTTCTCGACGACGGCGCTCGTGGTCGTCCTCGGCACGCCGAATGGCAACTTCTCGATGTCGATCGCGTAACAAGCGCAAACTCGAAAAGTGCGGCCGAACGGCCGCACTTTTCTTATACCCGCCGGATAAGCGCGACCGGCGTTTGCTGGAGTCCTTGGCCGAGCGGGTTGTCTGCGAACAGCTCGGCGATCAATCCCTCGTCCACGTCCTCGCTCGCACCGAGGATGTTGGCGCCTATGTCGTTCGCATCGATGACGGCAGCAGAAACCCGCCCTCCCGCAGACGCGCTCAACACGTCGGCGAGCCGCCGCGCGACGCCGGCCGGATCTGCAGGCGCCTTCTTCGCATGGGTGTTGTACGGCGGAAGCGTTCCGGGTGTCGGGCCGTCGACCGCGCGCGCCGACGGTCCGGCGACTCGATAGAACATTCCCCGGATACCGAACGGTCTTGTGACCGCGGCGACGATCGCCGCAAGAAGGATCCGCGCGATGCCGACCTCTTCGATCGCAAGTTGCATGGTCTCGGGGATGCCGAGCCCGATCCCGACGGCGCTCTTGCCGACGAACCGGACCAGCAACCGCGCGAACGGTGACACGCGCACCTGTGCCACGGGGAACGAGCGTCCTTGCGACACCGCTACCGCTTTCTCGCTGACGACGACCGTGTCGCCCGCGCGAACGTCGTGGTCGACAAGCGCTTTCTGCACGACCGTTTGGATGTCGTCCCCCGCATTGACGAGCGGTGTCCGCACCGGGATGCGCGCGTACGTCGCGCGCGATGACCCCGCGACGATGAACAGGTGCCGGCTGGGGTTCGGCGTGTGCGACGCCAGCAGGCGCGCGGCATCTTCTGTTCCGGCCGCGCGCGCGGTGAATTCGTCACCGTAGGCGGTGAACGACGGCACCGACTCCTTCGTGAGCGCGCGCCCGCGCCGGTCGCCGAAGTACACGCGAAGCCACAGCTCGACGTTGATCGCGCGCCAGAAGAACATCGAGGCGTCGATCTCACCGTTGCAGGCGCGACGGAACGCGTCGGCGACCGCGCGCGCGTCCCAGTACGGGCGCGACGCGAACAGCGGCGAGCGAAACAGGCTCTGGATCGCGGCTCGACGACGGCGCAGCCAGCGCATCTCCGGTGTCGTGAAACCCACCTTCCAGCGCCGGGTGCGTACCTTCTCCGGCAGCGCGTCGCGCAAGCCTTCACGCAAGATCGCGCGGCTCCATCCGTTGCGGATGATCGCGTCCGGTGGAAGGTTGAACACCCACTCGACGAGCTCTTGGTCGAGGAACGGGATCCGCGACTCGATGGAGTGCGCCATCGAGTTGCGATCTTCGTAGCGAAGGAGCGACGGCAAGCTGTACGTCGTCAAGTCTTGCACCAGCCGCTTCTTCAGGTCGGCTTGCACGCGCGCGTCGTTCGGCGCGCGCCGCGATGAGACGTACTCGGGCCGCAACAGCGTGCGCTCGTCGAAGGACTTGCGCCGTTGCTGCAGCCGGCGCTTCACCAGCGGCGCGAGGACGTCACGCGCCGCCCACGCTTCGCGCGCGAGCAGCGACAGCTTCCGTTCGCGTAGCAACTGCTTGAGGTAGACGCGGTGGTAGGGCACGTAACCGGCGAGCAGCTCGTCTCCCGCCTGCCCGTCGAGCAGCACCTTCACCTTGTCCTTCGCAAGACGCATCACGCACCACTGCGCGTACGGTCCGGTCGAGACGATCGGCTCCTCCGTGTGCCATACGAACTGCTCGATCTCTTCGAAGAACTCCTCGGAGGTCGGCTCGACGTAGTTGCGTTCTGCGCCCGTTCGGTCGAGCACCTCTTCGATGTACTCCCGCTCGTCGATCGGATCGTCCCCGAACACCGCGGAGAACGTCTTCAAGCGATCGCCGAGCGACACCGCATCCGGAACGTGCTCTTGAAGGAGGCTCGTCATCACCGAGACGATCGACGACGAGTCCAGCCCACCCGAGAGGCACGTCCCGACAGGAACGTCCGCGACGAGCCTGCGCTCGACCGACCGCTGGAAGCGCGCGCGGAACTCCGTCGGGTCGGCGCGCGCGCCGGTCCCGAGCGACGGTTCCCAGTACGTGTGCTCCCGCACACCGCGCGCGTCGATCTCGACGTACGTCGCCGCGCGCACCTGATGAACGCCTTCGAAGAACGTTTCACCGGTGTGGTCGTGCAAGCCTTTGATCAGGTACTCGTACAGCAGTTGCTCGTTCGGCTTCGCTTCGAACGAGTCGTCTTGAAGGATCGCCTTTATCTCTGACGCGAAGAGGATCCGGTCGCCGGCGCGCGCCCAGTGCAACGGCTTGATCCCGAAATGATCACGCCCGAGCACGAGCTTCGGCTCGGCGCGCAGATCGAGGATGCCGACGGCCCACATGCCGTTGAAGCGGGTGAAACAGTCCGGCCCCCACTCCTCGTACGCGTGCACGATCGCTTCGGTGTCGCAGTCGGTTCGGAAGGTGTGACCGGTCTTCTCGAGGTCCGCGCGCAGCTCGCGGAAGTTGTAGACCTCGCCGTTGAAAACGAGCTGCACTCGGCCGTCTTCGTTGCCCATCGGTTGCGCGCCGTGTTCGATGTCGATGATCGAAAGGCGGCGGAAGGCGAGGCTCGCATGCTGCGTTTCGAAGAAGCCTTCGTCATCCGGCCCGCGATGGACCTGGACGCGCGCCATGGCTTCGAGCAACGCGCGATCGGGGGGTCCCCAGAAGCCTGCAACACCGCACATGACGCGACATAGTATGTCCCGCACGCGCGGAACGACTCACGGTTCCCAATAATCTTGCGGAAGCTTCGACTCGATCGCGCGAAGGTTCCTTCGGACGCAGACGTCGCAGACGTATTCGAACCGGTCGCCTTCGGTCGCGATCGACCACCCCGCGGGGATGCCGCCGGGAAGGCATTTCTCGGTGCGACCGCAGCGCGCGCACTGACGCCGCACAACCTTGCCGGCCACGTCAGCCGCGCTTCCGCGCGCACACCTCGACGAGGGGTGGGCGCTCGAGCTCGGCGACGTCTGCGGATTCCAGCGTCGAGCCGCGCGGAACGAGCAGCGGCATCTCGGGGTAATCCTGCGCAGCCACAAGCCGCCCGCCGCGCTCGGCGCGCGCAAGGATCGTGCGCGCGATCGCCGATGCCATCGGCGTCAGCTCGACGAGCGGACGGTTCCGATGCACGCGTTCCCCGAGGTCCACCTGCGCGAGCACATCGAGACCGTCATGAGACAACAGGTCGATCAGAAGGCCGACCTCGACGCTGTACCCGGAGAAGAACGGAAGGCGCTCGAGGAGCGAGCGCCGGGCGGCATACTCCCCGCCGAGCGGCTGTAACACACCCGCGAGCTCCGGGAAGAACGCGTTCAACAACGGCCGTGCCGCGAGTTCGGTCACGCGGCCGCCGCCGTCCGGCACGACCGTGTCGCCGTGCACGAGCGGCCGGCGATAGAAACCTTTGACGAACGCGATCGACTCGTCGAGCAGCAGCGGCGCGACGAGCCGCGTCACGAAGTGCGGCGCGAAGTTGCGGATGTCGGCGTCGATGAACACGACGATGTCGGCGTCGATGACGGACAAGCCGCGCCACATGCCGTCGCCCTTGCCGCGCACCGGCGGGAATTCCGGCAGGAGCGCACGCACGTCGACAACGCGCGCGTGGCTCTTCGCGGCTTCCTGCGTCCCGTCGGCGGACCCGCCGTCGAGCACCACGATCTCGTCCACCAGGTCGCGCGGAACGGCAGCGCAGATCGCACCGATGGTCTCGGCTTCGTCGAGGGCCGGCAGCGCGACGGCGATCGTGCCGGTCTTCCGCGCGGCCAGCGCGCGCCCATCGGGCAAGCCTGCGGCGCCGAACGTGCGCGCGGCGAACCAGCGATGCGGATCCGTCATGGCCGTGGAAGGATACGGGCGGAGGATGGGTTGAGCGAAACGATGCATGCCGTCGAGCTGCCGCGACGTATTTGGCGAGTGACCGGCGACTCGCCGCTCGCGTTCCTCGAAGCGACGACGAGCCAGTCGTTGCTCGAGCTACGTCCGGGCGAAGGGGCGCTGACGTGCGTGCTCGACGACAAGGGACACGTGCTCGCCGAGCTGCGCGTGCTCGTCTTCGCCGGCCACGTCTTGCTCGACGGCGAAGGCGACGTCTCCTATCTGGAGCGAGTCGCACCGCTGTCCGGCTGCTCCGTCGAGCCCACAGACCTGCGCGTGCACGCGGTACGCGGTGATCGCTCGTCGCCTCTCGGTCCGCCGCTCCCGGCCGGCGAGCGCGCGCATCTCACGCGCGACGATGGCTCGATCGTCGTTCGCGTTGAGTGGGCCGTGCCGGGGTTCGACATCATCGGTTCTCGCTCATCCGCAAAGGGATCCCTGGCGGAGCATGATGCAGCGCGGATCGCTGCGGGCCGCCCGCGCTACGGCGTCGACGTGACGGCGGACATGCTGATCAACGAGACGCCGTATCTCGCGCGCGCGGTGTCGTTCACGAAAGGGTGCTATCCGGGTCAAGAAAGCGTCGCGCGCGTGCACAATCTCGGACGCGTGCGCCGGCTGGTCGTGGGTGTGCGCGGCGCGGAGATCGCGACCGGTCCTTTGGACGACGACGTCGGGCGAGTGACGAGCGCGGCCGGCGGATCCGGTATCGCGTATGTGCGCGCAGAAGCGCTCGAAAAGGGCTGCGCGCGCCAAGACGGCAATGAAGTAGAGCTGCGCGCGCTGTAACCGGATCCGTCAACGCCGAGCCGAGCGCGCCGGTTATCCTGATGTCCGGCTCCCATCGTCCAGCGGTCTAGGATCCCACCCTTTCAAGGTGGTGACACGGGTTCGAATCCCGTTGGGAGCACCGATCCGGACGGTGGTCGAAATATCGGTACGCGAAAGGTCGGCTGGATCCATGAGCGGTCTTTGACGCGGATTTCGGCCACGAGCGTTTGGAGCAGCGCCTTGCGTTGCGCGTGATCGCCGGCCTCCAGAGCGGACAGGAGCTCCTCCCGCAGTTGTGTGAGGTCTTCCTCGGCGGGAGTTTCCGGAGCGGCTTCTGAGACTTCATCCGCAACCTCAGCGCGGCGTGCGTTGAGCGCCGCGATCCCGGCCGTGAGCTTCTGCACGCGCGACGCGCACGTGGATTCGGTCATCGAGCCGGACTCGAAGGCATTGAAGTAGCGGTCGAGGGCGGACTCGGCTTTGCGGATCTGCCCATCGACCGCTGCCAGTTCTTTCTCGAGCTTGGCCTGTCTTGGCCTTGCTGCGCCGCCCAGCGCTCGATTGCTTCTTCGATGACGTCGCTTCGTTCTAGGATCTTGACGAGACTCTCGATCAGCCGCTCTTCCATCTCTTCGGCGCGTAGCCGATCTTGTGGACACTCATGTGTCCCGTACCGTTGACGTGAGAAGCAGACGTAGTACGGGTAGCGATACTTGTTACCGGTTGCCGCGGCGCCGACGAAGCGCTTGCCGCAGCGATCGCACACGATCAACCCGGTGAGTAGATACTCCGATGAGTTTGAACGTCGCACGCTCGGATCCTCTCCTCGTTCTTCTAGGATCGCCTGCGCAGTGTCGAAAGTGTCCTTGGCCACGAGCTGTGGACGCGGAGCGGCGTGGTAGCGCTCGCGGAAGAAGATCTCGCCGATGTACGCGCGGTTCGTGAGCACGGAGCGCGCGCGCTCGTCAGAAATCAAGGCTGACCTACAAGGGATGCCCACGCACAACCGAGATTCCCCCAGGCCTTTGGAGAGGCTTGCTCGGATCAGTGCTGGTGCGGCGGGTTTGGCGATTCACAATTCGTGGTCCGCGATATATCTTGCCCTCGACAGAGTTTTCGCGGGTTGTGCAATGAGTGGGGAGCATGAAGGTAGCGGGGCAGCGTTCAGTCTCGGGGTTGATGGTCCTCGTTCTAAGTTTGGGTCTGCCGGTTGTGCTGATTGTCTCAAGCCCGACCATCGCCCTCGCCTCTACGAGTCCGTTCCTGCCATCGACGGTCCGACTATCGGTGAGTTCGTCTGGCACGCAAGGAAACAACGCCAGCGCAGGTGAGTCGATTTCAGCAAACGGTCGCTACATCGCCTTCAGTTCCTCGGCATCAAACCTCGTAGCCAACGATACAAACAATCGTAACGACATCTTCGTGCGCGACCGGGTGACCGGCGCCGTCGAGCGAGACTCGGTCGACTCAAGCGGCACTCAGGCGAACGATTCGAGCAGCCACCCCGCGATCTCGGCAGACGGCCGATGGGTCGCCTTCGATTCCGTCGCGACCAACCTCGTTTCGGGGGATACCAACGGTCAGCAAGACGTCTTCCTTCATGACCGCCAGCTGGGCACAACCATCCGTGTCTCGGTGAGTTCCAGTGGCGTGCAGGGCAGCGCGCAAAGCAATACGCCGTCGGTCTCCGCCGACGGCCGATACACGGTGTTCGGATCGTTCGCGACCAACCTAGTGTCTGGGGACACGAATTCCCTCGGCAGCGATGAGTTCGAGTATGACGGGACGACGGCGACCACGATCCGGGTGACGACGACCTCAAGCGGGGCACAAGTCAACGGAAACAACGGTTCGATCGGCCCGACGGCGGTCAGCGGCGATGGCCGGTACGTGGCGTTCTCGTCCAAGGGCGGGTTCACGCCCGGCGTGACGGGTCTTCACCTCAACGTCTTCGTAAAGGACGTTGTGTCTGGCGGCGTGACGAGGATCTCGGGTAGCGGCTCGCAGGGGAATGGGGATAGCGACACCGCCTCGATCTCACCGGACGGGAAGTATGTCTCATTCTCCTCCGCAGCATCAGACCTCATCACCGGTGACACCAATGCTGTTCGCGACGTCTTCCGCGCCGACGTTGCCACCGACACCATCGTGCGGGTGTCGGTCGACTCGGCGGGCAATCAAGCAAACGGCGCCAGTAATGACATCAGCTCGATGTCGGCCACCGGACGCTATGTCGGCTTCCACTCCGCGGCGACAAACCTGGATAGCGGATTCTCGGCGAACGGATCGACGGATCTCTACGTTCGCGACATGACGGCTGGAACGACGCCTCGCGTGGACGTCTCCACCTCTGGGACGCAGACGAGTGCAGGATCGGATTGCTTGCGACCTCTTCTGTCCCAAGATGGCCGCTACGTGGTCTTCGATTCGACGGCCACCAACTTGGTTGGCGGGGACACCAATGGTCAGCCCGATGTTTTCTTGCGCGATCGCAGCTACGTCGTTCCCGACAAACAAACGTACGGCTTGTCAGGCGCCCATGGAGCCAATCCGTCGGGCTCCTTCGCGGAACCAGTCGACACATCGACTGGGAACTACTCCACGACCGTAACCGACGCGAGCTTGCCCGGCCTCGGGCTTCCGTTCGTTTTCGCGCGCTCCTATAACTCTCTTGACACCACGACTGGACCGCTCGGACTGGGCTGGACGCATACCTACAACGCATCGCTTTCGATCGCTTGGGACGGCTCAGCGACCTTGCGCGCCGAAGAAGGGCAGCAACTGGTCTTCACAAAGCAGGCCAATGGCTCGTTCACCGGTGACCCCGGTGCGCGCTCGACCCTCACGGCGATCGTGGGTGGCTACGACCTCAAACGACAAGATCAGATCGACTACACCTTCGACTCCACGGGACGACTGACCAAACTCCAGGATCGAAGCGGCAACGCGATCTTACTCACATACACGTCGAACCAGCTGACGTCGCTGACTGATACCTCGGGACGCTCGATCACCCTTGGGTACACAAGCGGTTTGCTGACATCCTTGACGCTTCCCGACAGCCGCTCGGTTTCTTACGCCTACACTTCCGGCAACTTGACCGGCGTCACGGACCTCAACGGCAACACGACCCATTACGGCTATGACTCCAGCAATCGCCTGACAACGATCACCGACCAGGCAGGCCGTGTCGTGCTGACCAACACCTATGACTCGACCGGTCGCATCTCGGATCAGGCGGATGTCTTCGGCAATCACACCACCTTCGCGTGGAATCCCACCACGCAGACCGCTACGATGACCGATGCCGATAGCAAGGTGTGGAAGGACGTCTACGCCAACGGGTTCCTCGCGCAGCGCACGGATCCGTTCACAAAGCACATGGACATGGCGTATGACACGGGACTGAATCCGACCCAGATTACCGATCGGTTGGGCAACGTCTGGCAACTCAGCTTTGACTCGCGGGGGAACCTTCTTTCGCGTCAAGCGCCTTCGCCGTTGTCGTTCACCCAATCGTGGACCTATGACGCTAGGAACAATCCGCTGACCTACACCGATGGTCGGAACAACCTGTGGCAGTACCAGTACGACGCGTCGGGTCGGCTGACAAAGGAGACGCAGCCGGACAGCTCGTTCCGCACCCTGACCTACACCGCGTCGGGTCAGCTCGCCACGTCGAGCGATTTCCTCGGCCACACCACGAGCTACACCTACGACGCTAACGGGAACTTGACGCAGATCCAGACGCCGCTCGGGCACAAGAGCACCTTCACCTACGACGCCGCAGGCCGAGTCCTCACTATGGTCGAAGCGCGCGGCAATGAACCAGGTGGCGTCGCATCCGACTACACCACGACCTACACCTACGATTCGGCTGGGCACGTGCTGACTTTGACCGATCCGCTCGGAAACGTCACGACCAACACCTAC
>JAIVGO010000061.1 GCA_020201525.1 Actinomycetota bacterium
AAGGAAAGCTGTGGATGCTACAGACGCGCATCGGGAAGCGCACCGCGCAAGGTGAGCTGATCATGGCCCTGGACATGTACGAGGAGGGCGTCGTCGAACTCGACTCTGCGCTTTTGCGTATCACTCCGAACCGGCTCGACGAGCTTTTCAAGCCGGTCATCGACGCGAACGCGAAGAAGAAGACGAAGCCGATCGCGCGCGGGTTGAACGCTTCGCCGGGCGCGGCCGTCGGAAAAGTGGTCTTCACGGCCGACGACGCGAAGGAGTGGGCCGAGCGCGGCGAAAAGGTCATCCTCGTGCGACGTGAAACGACGCCGGACGATTACCACGGCATGGTGGCGAGCCAGGGAATCCTCACGAGCGCCGGCGGAACGAACTCGCACGCAGCCGTCGTCGCGCGCGGCGAAGGAATTCCCGCGGTCTGCGGTGCGGACGCGATCCGTGTGGATCGGGACGCGAAACAATTTTCCGTCGACGGGACCATTGTGAAGCAGGGCGACGTCATCACGATCGACGGCACCGACGGAACCGTGTTCCAAGCCGGCCTCGAGCTGCAGGCGTCGCAATTGGAGCGCGCGCTGCGTGGCGACGAGGAGGCACGCACGTCGAAGCTATGGCGCGCGTACGAGACCTTTATGAAGCGGGCCGACGAGGCTCGCCGTATGCGCGTCCGTGCGAATGCCGACACGCCCGACCAGGCGACGAACGCCCGTAGGCGCGGCGCCGAAGGAATCGGCTTGTGCCGGACCGAGCACATGTTCCTCGGCGAAGAGCGCGTCGCGGCCGTACGCAAGATGATCTTCGCCGACACGCCGGAAGAAGAAGAACAGGCCTACAACGCGCTGCTGCCGCTTCAGCGCGGCGATTTCGTCGGCATCTTCGAGGCGATGGACGGCCTGCCGGTGACGGTGCGGCTTCTCGATCCGCCGCTGCACGAGTTCCTGCCGAACCATACCGATCTCGCCGTCGAGGTTGCGGTCAGGGAGGCGACCGGCGACAAGAAGGATCTGCCGGAGCTGAAGGCGACGCTCGCGCGCGTGGCAGATCTGCACGAAGCGAACCCGATGCTGGGCCTTCGCGGAGTCCGTCTCGGCATCGTGAAGCCCGGCCTGTACGCAATGCAGGTGCGCGCGATCGTGGAGGCCGCCGTCGAACTGCGCAAGGCCGGCAAGGACCCGCGCGTCGAGATCATGATCCCGCTTGTCGCGACCAGAGAAGAGCTTGCGCAGATGCGTGAAGAGCTCGAGCCGATCGCGAAGAAGATGATTTCCGACTCTGGTGTCGATCTCCACATCGAGTTCGGAACGATGATCGAGCTGCCGCGTGCGGCCGTCACGGCCGATGAAATCGCGGAAGTCGCAGACTTCTTCTCCTTCGGTACGAACGACCTCACACAGACCGCTTTCGGGTTCAGCCGCGACGACATTGGCAAGTTCCTCGCTCTCTACGAAGAGCGGAAGCTCGTTCCGGCCAACCCCTTCGTGACGATCGACCGCAACGGTGTCGGGTCATTGATGCGCACGGCGGTCGAAAAGGGAAAGAGTGCCAACGAGAACATTCACCTCGGCATCTGCGGTGAGCACGGCGGCGACGACGAATCGGTGAAGTTTTGCCACGAGATCGGGCTCGACTATGTCAGCTGCTCACCGTTCCGCGTGCCGGTGGCGCGTCTCGCGGCCGGACAGGCCGCACTCGGGGGCGGCGAAAGCGCCAGCAAATAGCGTTGACATCGCCAAACCATATGCCTACCATATGGTAATGGCGCGGACGCAAACGCTCGTTCAGCTCACTGAGGAAATTGTCGCACTCCTCGACGCCGAGGCCTCCCGTCGCAATGTGTCCCGCTCGGAAGTCGTCCGCGAAGCAGTTACCAAGTATTTCGCGGAGTCCGAGAGGGCGGAAATCGACCGGCGCATTGTCGAAGGGTACAAGCGCATTCCTCCGGGAACACCGGATGAATGGGCGGACCTCGAAGCACAGACCGACGCCGAAACGACTGATCTCTTGCGTCGCTTGGACGCGGAAGAGAGAGATGCGGATAAGAAGCCGTGGTAGCTCGGGGGGACGTGTGGTGGTACGACGATCCGGATAACGGGAGGCGTCCCTTCCTTGTCCTCACGCGGGATTCCGCGATTCCCGTGCTGCATAGGCTCATTGCTATTCCTGCAACGCAAACGATTCGCGATATTCCAACCGAAGTGCGAGTCGGCCGAGCAGACGGTATGCCGAAGACGAGCGTCTTCACTATCGACAACATCGCTTCTGTTCGAAAGTCTCTTCTCACGAAGCGCATCACACGACTCGCTCCCTCAAAGATGCGCGAAATATGCGACGCGTTGCGAAATGCGACCGACTGTTGACGCTTAACAGGAGGGGCAGGGAGCAGGTTCGACCGCTGGTTTCTTGCCGTGATGTGCGTGATGCCGCCCGCTGAGCGCTCCGATATAGACGCCGATCAACACCAGTGCGCCGCCGGACGCGATCGACGCAGTCAGTGGTTCCTTCGCAATCCACGCAGCCAGTAAGACTGAGACGATCGGGAACAGTACGAAGTAATACGAGGACGCGGTGGCCGTCCAGCGGTTGATCACGGTCACGATGAGCAGGAACGTCACACATGAGCCGAAGAGAACCAAGTAGCCGAGTGCGAGCCATCCGGCTCGTCGATGCGGCAATGTGTGAGCTTCGCTTCTCGTGAACGAGATAGCGAGGAACAGCATTGACGACATCAGCATTCCGATCGCGTTCATCATGATCGGATGGACCTTCGGAAACTTTTTCACAACGATCGAGGCCTCTGCCGCACAGGCCGACGCAGCCAAAATCAGTAACAAGTATTTGATTGGCGCCGACGACGAGCCGCCCGCACTGGATAGGACGGCGATTCCTGCGACCGACGCGGACGCGCCGATCAGTCCGCGCCATCGGAACGGCTCGAGGCGATGTGCAAGGGCGAAAAAGAACGTCAGCAAAGGCATTGACGCGAAGATCGGCGCACCCAGACTGGCGGGAACGTGTGTGAACGCGACGTAAACAAGGGCGAAGAACGCGAAGCATGCTAGGAAGCCGAAGAGAAGAGTTCCCGCGAGCGCGCGGCCGCGCGGGAGTGCGAGTCGTCTCGCACGCGCGAGCGCGAGTAACAGAATCGAAGCGACGCCGAACCGCAAGCCTGCGCCCCAAAAAGGTGCCAACTCACGATTGCTGAACCGCACCCCGACGGGATTGCCTCCGGCGACAAGCACGAGGGCGGCGAAGCATGCAAGCGTGATTGCATCGGGTCGAGCGCTCGTTTCCCGCGAACCGGGAAGCGTTGCTCGTGTATCCGACGTCGCCCTCATCGGGGACGACACTAACCAACAAGAGGTGAGGAATGCAATGAAAGAAGGGTCAGCAGATCTTTGCGCCGTACTGTTCGCGGCCGGTGAACGAGCATCGAACCGCGACGCCGCTTGGATCGGCGATCGTCAGTGTGTCGCCGCCGTTGTCCCACACGCCGGAGGACAATCCCCAGTGGAGCGCGTCGGCGGTATTTCTGCCGCGCGACGTGTAGAGCCGGATTGTTTTGCCGGACGCGAGGGAAACGGATCCGAATCGATAGGTGTGACCCTGGCCGTCCTTTATGGCCCAACCCTTGAGCGACAGGGCAAACGGTGCCGGATTTTGCAGCACGACATACTCGTCCTGACCCGACGGCGAGTCATACAGGACGGCGAGGCCGAGGCGGTAAACGCGGACCACCATCCTGTCCAGCGTGGCCTGGAGGTGGAGATGCGCCGTGCCGGTGTCGGCTGTTTGGAAGCAGAACGGCTCGGGCGATTGCTCGACGCATTGCGTCTCGCCGAGCTGCGCGAGCCCTATCACGCCCGCGTACATCGAATACGGGCCCGTCCGGACGAAGTGCGACCGATCGCCGCGCGTGTAGGACATCGTCAGCGATGAGGGTGCGTGCGTGCCCAGCGACACGATCGTTTTTTGACCCGGCGGCAAGAAGTCGCACGCACACATGTCGGTCGTTTCGTACGGTGTGAAAAATGCGCGGGCGGCCGCGAAGCCGCTGTCGAATAGCGGCATTGGCGTGTCGTAGGTCGCGGAACCCGTAATGGATTTGAACTTCTCGCTGAAGATCACAGCGATTGCCGGCGTCTTCAAAGAGATGGTGCCCTTGGACCGAGCGTAGTTCATCACGCGGTCGGCGCCGGCTCCGAGCGACCCTGCGACGAGATCGAGCGTGATCGTGCCGCCGTGGGCTGTGGAGTTGTCTTCGCAGGTGAAACCGCCGACGAAACAACCTGATTCGTCGGGAGGGATCGACCACGCCGAAGAGCCGGCGGGCGCAACGGCCGCGACGGTGGCGACGAGCGCAAAGATGACGGAGCGAATTTTCAAGTAATTCCCCTGATTCCGGACGATTGTACGCGCGATCCATCGCGGACGTCTACGGGCTTTTTCACGACCTACAGTCCGTCTCACCTCGCTGATAGCCTTCGCATTATCTAAACGATCGAACGACCTCGGGGGGAACTCACCACATGAATACGGTTCGCGAAGAAACGGAGCGCATCGAGCGCGAGATCTTGGCGCCGCACGCTCAGCTCGCGGCCGAGTCCAAGGGGCGCGAGCGCCCGGAGGAGCCCGACCCGCTCCGGACGGGCTTCCAGCGCGACCGCGACCGCATCACCCATTCGAAGTCGTTTCGACGCCTCAAGCACAAAACGCAGGTCTTCGCGCCGATTTCCGGCGACCACTTTCGCGTCCGCCTGACGCACACGCTCGAGGTCGCGCAAATCGCGCGCACGATCGCGCGCGCTCTGCGATTGAATGAGGACCTCACCGAGGCAATTGCGCTCGGCCACGACTTGGGCCACACACCGTTCGGCCACGTCGGCGAAGGCGTGCTGAGCACGGCCCTCGGACGTCCGTTCAAGCATGCGGAGCAATCGCTGAGAATCGTTGACGTCCTCGAATACGACGGCAAAGGCTTGAACCTCACGCACGAGGTTCGCGACGGCATCGTCAACCACACGTGGGCGCAGCCGAAGCCGGCCACCTTTGAAGCGCAAGTCGTTCGCTTTGCCGACCGCATCGCGTACCTCAACCACGATCTGGACGACGCAGTGCGGGCGGGATTCATCACACCCGACGACGTCCCGACGCAGATCAAACAAGAGCTCGGCACCTCACACGCAGAGCGCATCAACGCGCTCGTCATGGCGATCGTCGAAGAGAGCCGCGGATTCGACCGGGTCGCGATGGCGCAAGCACCGCTCGATGCGATGTCCCAGCTGCGCGAGTTCATGTTCCAGCGCGTGTATCTCGCGCCGCAGACGGCGCCCGACCGCGAGCGCGCCGAGCGCGTGATCTCGAACCTCTTCGAGCATTACTCCGATCATCCCGACGAGCTGCCGGCCGAATTGCAAGCGATTCCGGGAACGGCAGAGATCCGCGCGGCCGACTATGTTGCGGGGATGACGGACGGGTACGCGCTGAACCGTCATCTCGATCTGTACGGGGAGTAAGAGCGTGGCCGGCCGGATTCTCGACGAGGACGTCGAAGAAGTACGCAATCGCGCAAGCATCGGCGACATAGCCGCCGAATACATGCAAGTCCGCAAAGCAGGCAGCGGCCGTCTGAAAGCGCTCTGCCCGTTCCATCCGGAGAAGACCCCGTCGTTCACGCTGGACTCGACGAAGAATCTTTTTCACTGCTTCGGATGCGGCAAGGGCGGCAACGTCTACACGCTCGTCATGGAGCTCGAAAATCTGAGCTTCGTCGAGGCCGTCGAGAAGCTCGCGCAAAAAACGGGGATCACGCTGCGCTACGAAAATCTCAGCCCGGCGGAAAAGGCAGCGACGGGAAAGCGCCAGCGCATGGTCGCGGCGCACCGGGAAGCCCTCGCGTTCTACCACGAGATGCTACTGACGAAAGAGGGCCAATCCGCGCGGGATTATTTGAAGAGCCGTGGCTTCAACAAGCAAACGGCCGTGGGTTTCGCGATCGGCTTTTCGCCGAAAGGGCGCGACGCGCTCGTCAGTCATTTGAAGGAGAAAGGATTCGCGTTACCGCTGCTGATCGAAGCGGGTCTGGCCCGGAAGACGAGTGAGGGCGTCGCCGATGCGTTCCGCGGGCGCGTGATGTTCCCCATCCACGATGTGGCCGGTGACCCGGTCGCGTTCGGCGCACGCCTGCTCGACGGGACCGGACCGAAATACCTCAACACGGCGGAGACGCCGATCTGGCACAAGGGCCGGGCGCTCTACGCGCTGAACTCCGCAAAAGCGAGCATCGTGAAGGACGGTCGCGCCGTCGTCGTCGAGGGCTACACGGACGTCATCGCGCTGCATCAGGCCGGGGTGAAAACCGCGGTAGCGAGCTGCGGAACCGCGCTCGGGCTCGAACATTTCAAGCTCCTTCGTCGTTTTACCGATCGGGCGATCCTGGCATACGACGCAGACCAGGCAGGGCAAGCCGCGGCAGCACGAGCTTTTGAAGAAGCATTCTCCTACTCGCAGGAGGCAGGCATCGACTCGCGCGTGATCGAGCTTCCCGCCGGCGCCGACCCGGCGGACTTTGTGACGACCGACGGGGGCGAGGCGTTCACGAAGCTCATCGATTCGGCCGTGCCGGTGATCGAGTACCGGTTGCGCAGGGAATTGAAGAGCTTCGACGTCACCGAGCCCGAAGGTCGCGCGCGGGCGTTGCGCGCCGCGCTTCCACTCCTTCGGCAGGTGAACGACGAGGTATTGCGCCGCGAATATTCGCGGCGTTTGGCGAACTGGGTGCAGGTCGACGAAGACGTCGTATTTCTCGAGATGCAAAAGGACGCCCGTCCCGGCGAAAAAAGCGCCGCGGCAAGCGTGAAGCGCACGAGTGCGCAGCTGAGACTCGAGCGCGAGGCGCTGCAAGTCGCGCTACAGTACCCGGACCTCGTTGTGCCTTACTTGGACCGCGTCGGCGAAGAGGATTTCTCCATGCGCGCGCACCAATCGATCTGGCAAGCACTTCGCAAGGGGGGAGAAGCCGGCGGTCTTGCCTCCTCACTCGAGGACGCGAACGCGCGCCGCATGGTTTCGGCGCTCGCGATCGAGGAGATTCCCGGCGAGGTTTCCGACCGATTGGTCGACGAAATCTTTTCGCGCCTGAAGGAGTTCACGCTCACTCGGCAAATTGATCAGATGAAATCTCGGTTGCAAGCGCTGAACCCGATAAGGCATCCCACGGACTACGAAGCGCTGTTCGAGGAGCTCATGGCGCTCGAGGGACGACGCCGCGAAATGAGCGAGGACCGTTGATCATGGCTCTTCCGAACCAGCAAATCTCCGACGAGCTGAAGGAAATTGTCGCGCGCGGAAAACAGCGCGGTTTTCTGACCGGCGACGAGATCGACGACTTGCTTACCTCGCTTGATTTGACGCCGGAGCAGCTCGAGGCGATGTACGGCGAGATTCAGCGCGAAGGCATCGAGATCATCGAGACCACACCCGGCGACCTGGAAGTCGTGGCCGAGATCGAGCCGTCGGTGGACGAGGTGGCACAAGCGCGTGAGGACATGCTGAGGGCGCCGACGAACGACCCCGTCCGGATGTATCTCAAGGAGATCGGACGGGTTCCGCTCCTCACCGCGAACGACGAAGTGGTCCTCGCCAAGAAGATCGAGGCGGGGCTCGAGGCATCCGAGGCGTTGCTGAACGACCGCCGCGTCGAAGCCGATGTGCTGACCGCGATGGTCCAAAAGTCTGCGATCGATGGGCGCGTCGGATCGTTGGATCCACGGCGCCTGGACGCCGGACGCGTCCGGGAAGTGCTGCGGCAGGTCGAACGCGAAGGACAGCTCGCGAAGAAAAAGCTGATCGAAGCGAACTTGCGACTCGTCGTGTCGATCGCGAAGCGATACGTCGGTCGCGGCATGCTGTTCCTTGATCTCATTCAAGAAGGCAATTTAGGTTTGATACGCGCGGTCGAGAAGTTCGATTACACAAAGGGATTCAAATTCTCGACGTACGCGACGTGGTGGATCCGCCAGGCGATCACACGCGCGATCGCCGACCAAGCGCGGACGATCCGCATCCCGGTGCACATGGTCGAGACGATCAACAAATTGATCCGCATTCAGCGCTCGATGTTGCAAGATCTCGGCCGGGAGCCGACGCCGGAAGAAATCGGCGCCGAGATGGACCTGCCGGCCGAACGCGTGCGAGAGATCATGAAAGTCGCCCAGGAGCCGGTGTCGCTGGAAACGCCGATCGGCGAGGAAGAGGATTCGCACCTCGGCGATTTCATCGAAGACTCCGACGCGATCGTGCCGGTCGACGCCGCGTCGTTCATTCTCCTGCAAGAGCAGCTCGAAGGCGTGCTCGGGTCGCTATCCGACCGCGAGAAGAAAGTGATTCAGTTGCGATTCGGTCTGGCCGACGGCCACCAGCGAACGCTGGAAGAAGTCGGCCGCGAGTTTGGCGTCACGCGTGAACGCATCCGTCAGATCGAAGCGAAGACGTTGTCGAAGCTGCGACACCCGTCTCGCTCCCAAAAGCTGCGCGACTACCTCGAGTAGTTGGATTCGCTCGCACGCATCCGCAAGGAAGTGACGAGCTGTGTGCGCTGTCCGCGACTCGTCGGGTGGCGCGAGGAGGCGGCCGCGAATCCTCCGGCGCGGTTCGCCGGGCAGACGTACTGGGCGCGGCCGCTCCCGGGGTGGGGAGACCCGAAGGCGCGGCTGCTGATTCTCGGGCTCGCGCCGGCCGCCCACGGCGGAAATCGCACCGGACGCATCTTCACCGGAGACCGGTCGGGCGATTGGCTGTTCCGCGCGCTGCACAAGGCCGGATATGCGAATCAGCCATCGTCGATTTCCCAGAGCGACGGGCTGAAGCTCAGCGATGCGTACATCGCCGCAATCGTGCGGTGCGCGCCGCCGACGAACAAGCCGCTTCCGCAAGAACGAGACAACTGCCTGGAGTACACGGTGCGCGAGCTAGGCGTTTTGAAGAACGTAGGTGCGATCATGGCGCTCGGGTCTTTCGCATGGGACGGGGCGTTGCGGGCGGCGTCCGCGCTCGGACACTCGGCGCGACCGAAGCCGAAGTTTTCGCACGGCGCCGTCGTGCGCGTCGGGCCGTGGCATCTCGTCGGGTGTTATCACCCGAGCCAGCAGAACACATTTACCGGGACGCTGACCGAAGCAATGCTCGATCAGGTCGTGCAATCGGCGAAGCAGCTCAGTCAGCGATAAAGGGCATCGGTCGCGCGCTGATCGACCGGCCTCTCGGTAAGGTCGATGGTTTCGGCTCCGCCGCTGCGCATTGAATGCAACAGACCGAGCGCCTTGTCCTGCACCTCTTCCATCGCCCGATGCGCAGACTCGCGTACCTTTCGTCCCGGATCCGATTCCCAAACAGTGGAACTCGCCTGTCGAATCTGTTCGTACCGGCTTCGACCCGCTTTGCTGCCCATGACGTAGCCGGCACCGAATCCGACGATCATTCCTGTTCTGAATCGCACACGACACCTCCCACAACCAGTGCTCTGATCCTACCCACAGCGGCTCTCACAATCACACGCTCCGGGGAGTGCGCGCCGCGATTGCTTGATTCTCATCGGAGCCTCGCTACGGTGGTTTCGCCGATCACGTGGGAGGGAGCCGATGGCCGAGCACGATGTGAAGTTCCGTATTCCGTGGCGCGATCTCGGGAACTCCGACGTGGTTTTTTCCGTCCGGCTCGATGGGGAGCTGCTCGGTCAGTTGAAAATCTCCAAGGGCGCCGTGGTCTGGGCGCCGGGGAAGAAGAAGAAAGCGTTCCGCATGACGTGGGAACGTTTCGACGCGGCCATGCGAAAGGGGACCCGGGGAGAGTTCTGAGGGCTGGCCGTTTCCGCTTCCGCGGAAGCGGGGTTTTCCCGAGAAAGCGCTTCAGCGGAAGCCGCCGGACGTTGGTATTCCCCCGGGGACACCATGTGCCCCCACGGATCTTTGATTTTGGACGCAAAAGATGTCTGAATTGAAATATTGCGAGAGCCGATGGATGCCGGGCGCCCGCCGTCAATCACGCCTCCTCGGTGGCTCAGATCTCGGAAGAGACCAAGCACCCGTTCGCTATACTGCGCGGGTCTCCGGTCCGGGGTGGCGCAATTGGCAGCGCGGCGGACTGTTAATCCGTAGGTTGCGAGTTCGAGTCTCGCCCCCGGAGCTCTGTGCAACTAACGTTTCGCGTTGACGCCCGAGGCGCTCATTTTCTGGCGGTATCTCTCGTGCCGGGGTCTGACCTCCGAAACCCCCGTGGGGTCTGTTGTAATTGTGGAAAGTGCAAGCCACAAACTTCATCGAAGCAGTTGGCGCCGCGTTCGCAGCGTGAGGCCGCCTCGCGGTGCAGGCAGGGATTCCCCGGCCAGAGTCGAACTTCATCCGAAATCAGGGGGGATCAACTTGCGTTTTCATCGGTTCCGCATGTGGGCATCCGGGGCTGTCATCACCGCGATTACGCTTGCTACCGTGGTGCCGGCCATCGGAGCGGAGAGCTCGACCGAGCTCATTTCTGTGTCCATCAC
>JAIVGO010000159.1 GCA_020201525.1 Actinomycetota bacterium
GTCTCGCAGTTAAGCTCCCTTCTGCCCTTGCACTCGACGCACGATTGCCAACCGTGCTGAGGGAACCTTTGGGCGCCTCCGTTACTCTTTGGGAGGCAACCGCCCCAGTTAAACTGCCCACCTGACACTGTCCCAGATCCGGATAACGGACCCTAGTTAGACGCCCAGCACGACCAGGGTGGTATTTCAAGGTTGACTCCACGCGAACTAGCGTCCGCGCTTCAAAGTCTCCCACCTATCCTACACAAGCCGAACCGAACACCAATGTCAGATTGCAGTAAAGGTCCCGGGGTCTTTCCGTCCTACCGCGGGTAGGCCGCATCTTCACAGCCAATGCAATTTCGCCGAGTCCCTAGTCGAGACAGCGCCCAAGTCGTTACACCATTCGTGCAGGTCGGAACTTCGTGTGATTCCGCTGTTACCAGCGGCACAGACTATGCCTTCATCTCAACAAGACTTTCGAGGATTCGTTCCGGCAGATACCCGCGCTTGCCGCTTGGGTTCATCTGGCCGGCCCGTCGAACAATCTCTTGCAATCCGGTTGCAGTTCTGTGTTCTCCTCGAGTCATTCGTTCGCAAATATCTGCGAACAACTCGAAGTCGTTGCGCTTTCCGGAGAGCATTGGATATCGCTTGAAATGAGGGACGATCTTCTCGACGAGAAGTGGAAGGCTTCGTACTTCCAACTTCAGCGTCTTGTCGCTTCGATCGGGTCGCAACGTGCCGCATCCGAAGTATCGCTGGATTTCCAGCAGCACTTCGCTGCGGTCGCCGTTTTGACTCACCGAAAGACTCGGTCTCACTTCCCACCTCGTCAACAAAGTTGGTCGAGGCGAGATCGAAACCGTGAAGCATCCTTCCCCATCAACGTATCCGGAGATGTACGACGGTAAATCCACTTGCTGAGAGCCCGCGTCTTGCGTCGGCCATAGATTTGTCATGTGCCGACATTAACTGCCGGCTGTGACAGAGACCGACGCCTCTCCCTTTTCGGGATCAGTCGTTACGGGGCCATACATCTATTCGATGCAGAGGGCTTCCCACGGCATTACCCGTTTGCTGTTTCAGCAACTTGGGCTTCGCCGTTATGAGCGGGATTAACGTGCAAGCTCGCACTCACACGGGGCAGTTGTGTCTACCCGACAAGGAATTTCGCTACCTTAGGCAGTCCTGTTACCTCCGGTGATCTGGCCGATCACCGGCGGGACGGTCATTTCTGCCGTCCTCCTCATGTCGCCATGAGGCTCGGACTGTATCTTCGCGTCTTCGGTGTAAGAAGACGTGCTCGGCGTACAGTCTCTGAGGGTTCCGTGACGGGAGGTCACGGCCTTCCCTGCTGATTGTCCCCACTCGACGGATTGTCACCGACAAATGTCGGTACCGCGAGATGCACGGGATGTTCCAGCAAATAGCCGAGTTTCATAACGGCCTGGAAAATTCCCACCGTTATAGTTACGGCCGCCGTTTACCGGCGCTTCGGTTCAAAGCTTCGCTCCCGAAGGAGCTAACCTTTCCCCTTAACGTTCCGGCACCGGGCAGGTGTCAGTGGATATACAGCGCCTTACGGCTTCGCATCCACCTGTGTTTTTAGTAAACAGTCGCTTGGGCCTGGTCAGTGCCACCCCACGAAGCTCGAGGAGCAAGTCCTCTCACCCCATAGGGCACCCCTTCTCCCGAAGTTACGGGGTTAGATTGCCGAGTTCCTTAACCAGGGTTCTCTCGATCGCCTTAGTATTCTCTACTTGCCCACCTGAGTCGGTTTGGGGTACGGGCGCCTTCTCCACTCACTAGAGGATTTTCTCGGCAGCGTGGGATCAGTGACTTCGCACCGATGTGCTCGTCTCGTGCCTCAGGATATATGCCCCCCCGGATTTGCCTGGGGGAGCTCCCTACACACTTTCCCCGGGACAACCATCGCCCGGGATCACCTACCCTCCTGCGTCTCCCCATCGCTTGCCTACTATCACGTGGGTCGGTAGTCCCCGAAGGGATTTCCTTAGCAACGTGAATTGGGCATTGGCGCGAAGAAAGCGGTACAGGAATATCAACCTGTTGTCCATCGACTACGTCTCTCGACCTCGCCTTAGGTCCCGACTAACCCTGGGCGGATGAACCTTCCCCAGGAACCCTTGGGCATTCGGCGGAGGGGTTCTTCCCCCCTCTTTCGCTACTCATGCCGGCATTCGCTCTGGTCACGCATCCACGGCTGGCTTCCGCCGCCGCTTCACCCGCGTGACTATGCTCCCCTACCAATCCCATCGCCTGGACCTATGCGGCTGCCCGCATAGGCCTGGCTTGATGATGAAATTCCGCAGCTTCGGTGATGTGCTTGAGCCCCGTTACATTTTCCGCGCCCAACTATTCGACCAGTGAGCTGTTACGCACTCTTTCAAGGGTGGCTGCTTCTAAGCCAACCTCCTGGCTGTCTACACGGTTGGACATCGTTTCCCACTTAGCACATTCTCTGGGACCTTAGCTGGCGGTCTGGGTTGTTTCCCTCTCGACTACGGACCTTATCGCTCGCAGTCTCACTGCCGTGCTCTAACACATCGGTATTCGGAGTTTGCCTGAGTTCGGTAAGCTTGTAGGCCCCCTAGCCCAAACAGTGCTCTACCCCCGATGAGAAACGCACGACGCTGCACCTAAATGCATTTCGGGGAGAACCAGCTATCGCCGAGTTTGATTGGCCTTTCACCCCTATCCACAGGTCATCCGCCCGGTTTTCAACCCGAGTCGGTTCGGTCCTCCGTCCTCCACGCGGTCTTACCCGCGCTTCAACCTGCCCATGGATAGATCACTCGGCTTCGGGTCTACCGCACGCGACTGGACGCCCATTTCGGACTCGCTTTCGCTTCGGCTTCGTGACTACCACTTAACCTCGCCACGTACGGTAACTCGCCGGCTCATTCTTCAAAAGGCACGCCGTCACTCACCGTACTGGTTGCCCAGCACGGCTTGCTCCGACGGTTTGTAGGCATACGGTTTCAGGTACTATTTCACTCCCCTCCCGGGGTGCTTTTCACCTTTCCCTCACGGTACTGGTTCACTATCGGTCGCCAGGTAGTGTTTAGCCTTAGGGGGTGGTCCCCCCAGATTCACACCGAATTTCACGTGCTCGGTGCTACTTGGGATACCCATCGAGAGGTCTGTGGTTTTCGCCTACAGGACTCTTACCTACTGTGGTCGGCCTTTCCATGCCGTTCGACTAACCAACAGACTTTGTAACTCTCTGCCCGAACCGCCGTCCGGACTGACAGGTCCCACAACCCCCACGCGACAACTCCGGCGGGATATCACGTCGCATGGGTTTGGGCTGGCCCCCGTTCGCTCACCGCTACTTGGGGGATCACGGTTGTTTTCTCTTCCTCGGGGTAATGAGATGTTTCAGTTCCCCCGGTTCCCTTAACTCAGCCTATGTGTTCAGCTGAGCATGACTGGGCATGACCCCAGTCGGGTTGCCCCATTCGGAGATCCGTGGATCGATGCCTGTTTGGCGGCTCCCCACGGCTTATCGCAGCCTACAACGTCCTTCATCGGCTCCTGGCGCCAAGGCATCCACCGTATGCCCTTCGTACCTTGGCTTTAAGATGCTCACGCTCGCTATGGAGTTCTCAAGGTGCTCGGGACTCTTGTTGCGTCTCCGACAGCGGATTCGGCACAAAAAAATCGCCGGCCCTCGGCCAGCGACAGCCTCCCGCGCGCACGCGGTTTTAGCGGCCATCCTGTCTGAGGGTTTCCTCTGTCGTTAACGCCATTCGATTCCCGTCTGCCTGGGATTCTGACCCCAGACGCGAAGGCCTAGGTTATGCCTCCCCCCTGGCAGTGTCAACTGAGCTGCGGTTCCCTATCCCCGGGGGATTCGCCGCCAATGATAGGAAGGAAACTTCACGAACGGCGCGAAATGTTTAAGCGTTGGCTCATTGGGAATTCGTGGCGTGAGGGAAATAACGGATGCATAGGGCAAATAGGGCATTAGTCCTACTGGCGGGTGTGACGGTCCTTTTGGCCGCGCATGCCGGCATTGCGCTCGCCAATTGCAAACCGGTCGGCCCTGCGTACGTCGGCGACACGTGCTCGACTGCGAAGCAATCGCAAGCCACGTCGACCCACACGGAGTCCGCCACCACCGCCACCACGAAGCTTCGCTCGATGATCAACAACGAGCGCTCGTCCCGCGGGATCGGATGGCTCGAGCGCAACGCGCAGCTCGAACGGATCGCCATCGCGCACGCGAAGCGGATGGCTGCCGCCGGCCGTATCTACCACAACGATGCTTTGTTCTACAGCTCGACGATCAACGACCTCGGCAATCCGAGCATGCTCGGCGAGAACGTCGGACGCGGAACGAGCTCTTCCGCTTTACACGAGTCGTTCATGGCGTCTCCGGAGCACCGCGCGAACATCCTCGAAAACGGATACCGCGAGTTCGGCATCGCGACGTATTCATACGGCGGGCAGCTTTGGGTCGTCGAGACGTTCATGAGCCGTGCGTCCGGCGCGCGACCGAGCGGCTCCTACGGTGAAGACACCAGCCCGCTCGCGAAGTCGCATGTGTTGCGGTTTTCGGGGCCGGCGATCGACAGCTGGCGCTACATCGCGCCGGAGTCGTCGGTTGCGGCCGGAGGGCAACAGGTGCTCGGCGTCAGCCGCACGATCACAAGCCGCGTGCCCGGTGGAACCGCCGGTATCGTCGTCGTGATGACGTTTGCGATGGTGCTCGGCGCTGCGATCCCGCGTAGCCGTGACGACGGCGAATACGTCTAGACGAGACGCACGAACTTCCGCCGTCCGACCTGAAGCACTCTTCCTTTCACTTGATTTGCCGGCATTTCCTCGCCCTGAACCGGCTCGCCGTCGACACGCACGCCGCCTTGCGTGACGAGGCGACGCGCTTCGGAATTGCTCGAGGCAAGTCCCAAGCCGGAGAGAAGCGCCGGAAGCCAGACGACATCGCCGTCCCGGAGCGCCGCCGCGGGGATCGTCGCCTCTTCGATGTCGCCGGGAATTTCGTGGGAGACGTGCACCGAATCGAAGCGGCTTTCGGCGTCGCGCGCCGCATCGGCGCCGTGGTAGATCTCGGTGACGGCGCTCGCGAGGCGTCGCTTGGCTTTCGCAACCGCCGGTCCGCCGGCGGTCACGGCGCGCTCGGTCGCGTCGATGTCGTTGGGATCAATGTCGGTCGCCAGGCGCATGTATTTTCCGATGAGATGATCGGGCACGCGCATGAGCTTGCCGAACATCTCCGGCGCCGGATCCGCGACGCCGACGTAGTTGCCGTACGTTTTCGACATCTTCTGCACGCCGTCGAGCCCTTCGAGCAGCGGCAGCGTGAATGCAATTTGCGGTTCCATGCCGGCATCGCGCTGTAAGTCGCGGCCGACGAGCAGGTTGAAAATCTGGTCGGTCCCGCCGAGCTCGACGTCGGATCGAATCGCGACGGAGTCGTAGCCCTGCAGCAACGGATACATGAACTCGACGACGGAAATCGGCTGCCCGCCTTGGTATCGCTTCGAGAAGTCATCTCGCTCGAGCATGCGCGCGACGGTCATCTTGCCGGCGAGGCCGAGGATGCCGGTCGCGCCCAGCGGGTCGAGCCACGAGGAGTTGAACATGATCTCGAGCGGGTCGGGCAGAAGTATTCTCCGCACTTGATCGACGTATGTCTGGGCGTTGGCCTTGATCTGTTCGGCCGTCAAGACCTTTCGTGTTTCGCTGCGACCGGTCGGATCGCCTACCAAGCCGGTGAAGTCCCCGATGATCAGCACCGCCGTGTGCCCGAATTGCTGAAACCGACGCAGCTTGCGGAGCGGAACGGCGTGGCCGATGTGGATGTCGGGCGCGGAAGGGTCGATGCCGAGCTTGACGCGCAACCCGACCCCGGTGGCGACGGCGCGCTCGATCCGCTCGGTCAGCTCTTCGGTCCGAATGACTTGCTCGGAGCCGGAGAGAAGAATCCGGAGCTGTTCGGCTGCGGGAACGGTCATCGGCGCGGGATGGTACCACCGGCGCTGCGAGCCGCCGTGCCCGGTGGCCGATACCATTGAAGGCCTCCGGCGAGTCAAAGAGAAGGATGGGTGTGGCGACGATCGTCAAACGGCGGAAATTGGTTGTTCTCTTCGTGCTGCTGGCTTTGCCGGCGCTGTCGGGCTGCTCGGGGGTGCCCAAGCTCGAGGACGCGCTGGCGCACGCCCGAGCGATCGCGCAGTCGAGCAAGATCTTCGCCGCCGACGGGACTTTGCTGAAAACGCTGCACGCCGAGGAGAACCGCGAAAACATTCCCCTCGTCGACGTTCCTCAGCACGTGCGCGATGCGGTGATCGCAATCGAGGACGCGCGCTTTTACAAGCACTCCGGTCTCGACGCCCGCGCGATCCTGAGGGCGTTTGTGGTGAACCGGTCGAGCGGCCATGTCGTCGAGGGCGGATCGACGATCACGCAGCAGTACATCAAGAACGCGCTCGTCTCGACCGAGCGAACGTTGCGCCGAAAGCTCGAGGAAGCCGCGCTCGCCTACCAGCTCGAGCAGAAATACTCGAAGGACGAGATTCTCGAGCTGTATCTCAACACGGTGTACTTCGGTGAAGGTGCGTACGGCATCGAAACAGCGGCGCTGACGTTCTTCGGTGTGCACGCGAAACGCCTCGACGTGCCGCAAGGCGCATTGCTCGCCGGGCTCATTCGGTCTCCCGTTCGCTACGACCCTTACGTCGATCCCAAGATCGCAATCGGGCGCCGCAACCTCGTGCTGCAGAAGATGCAGGAGCAGGGATACTTGACCATGTCGGCCTATTCCCGAGCCGTTCGAAACAAGCCCCGTCTGCGCCGGCTCATCTTGGAGCCGAAGTTCCCGGCGCCCTATTTCGTAACGTGGGTCGAGTCTCTCATCCAGAAGGACCCCCAGTTCGCCGTTCTCGGCAAGACGCAAGCCGATCGCACGAACGCGCTGTTCAAAGGCGGGCTGCGCATCTACACGACCGTCGATCTGAAGCTACAGAAGGCTGCTGAAGAGGCGTCGCGCAACATTTTGAGCTACCCGGGCGACCCGCACAACGCCTTTGTCGGCATGGACCCGTCGACCGGACACGTCGTCGCGATGGTGGGCGGCCGAGATTACTTCAATGTGAAAGATCGCTACGCGAAGTTCAACCTCGCCACCCAGGCGCGCAGGCAGCCGGGGTCTTCTTTCAAGCCGTTCACGCTCGTCGCCGCGTTGGAAAAAGGCATTTCGTTGAACAAGGTGTACCGCGGAGGGTCGCGCGTCACGATTCACATCCCCGGCTACGAAACGTGGTCTCCACGAAACTATGAGGGGATCTCGTTCGGCGCATTGTCGTTGCGCGAGGGGACCGTGAAGTCGGTCAACGTCGTGTACGCGCAAGTCATGCAAGACGTCGGGCCGAAAGCAGTCGTCGAGGTCACAAAGCGAATGGGAATCACCTCGACGATCCGCCCCTTCCCGTCGATTGCGCTCGGGACGGAGGGCGTGTCGCCGCTTGAAATGGCCGATGCCTACTCGACGCTCGCGAACGGCGGGTATCACGTCCCGGTCACGCCGATCACGAAGATCACCGACGCCAAAGGCAACACGGTGTGGCAACCCAAGAACCTAGAAAAGAAGCTCGTGGTCGACCCTGCGATCGTTGCGCTCGCGACCGACGCGCTCTCGGACGTCATCAAGCGCGGCACCGGCCGAAAACAACAGCTCGGGCGGCCGGCCGGCGGCAAGACGGGAACGTCGGAGGAATATCACGACGCGTGGTTCGCGGGATTCACGCCACACATGGTGGGCATCTCGTGGGTCGGCTTTCCGCAGTCGGAGTCGGTGTCGATGCGGCCGCCGCACACGCGCATCACCGTCTTCGGGGGCTCGTGGCCGGGTTCGATCTGGAAGAGCTTCATGATGGCGGCGCACGAAGGGTTGCCGATCGAGCAATTCCCGTACGACGTCAAGCAAGTCATTCGCGTGCGGGTCGACACGACGCGAAACTGCATCGCGCTCGAGTACCCGCTGTCCGACGTCGTCGTCGACCGGTACTACATGCGCGACAGGGTTCCAACGGAATCATGCACCGGCGGTGCGCCCGTTGTGACCGGTGCTGCGCCGGACGTCGTCGGAAAGCTGCAAAGCGTTGCGACCGAGCTGTTGCACGCGGCGGGGTTCGAAGTAAGCGCCCGTCACATTTATTGTCCGACCTATCCGTCGGGATACGTCTGCCGCCAGTCACCGTCGCCCGGAGTCGCCGGGACGACGTCGCAGGCGGTCATCGACGTGAGCGACGACTCGGCCGTGGCGACGGTGCCGATGGTGCTCGGAGAAACGGCGAGCAGGGCGCGCTCGATTTTGGAGAGCGCCGGCTTCACCGTCTCGATTCAAATGGTCGAGAAGGATGACGGGTACGAAGGGTGCCGGCAAGACGAGACCCGAAGCGGGCGCGTCTGGCTGCAGCTTCCGTGTGCCGGCGCGACGGCCGGCGCCGGATCGCTCGTGCGCGTGTACGTCAACCCTTAGGGATCCCCATCGGTCCCGTCGAGACCCACGGGCTCCCTGCTTCGTAAAAGCGCCAGCGACGTCCGTCTTGCGTCGCACCGATGCCGATGCGCGGGCTCGTCGAAATGGCCTCTTCCGGCAACCGCTCCCCCGCGCAGATGACGAGCAGCGAATGCGTGAGATCGGCGCGATTCTGCTCGCGGCTGACGCCGAACGCTTGCGTGAGCCGCCCCGGGCCGCGCGCGAGGTCTCGGTCCTTCACGGCGCCGCGCCGCGCGCGCATGAGCTCGATGCCTTCGACGGGCTCGACGGCGCGGATGAGCACTGCACCGGGCTTGCCGCGACGCTCGGTCACCGCGTTCAGGCAGAAGTGCGCGCCGTAGGTGAAGTACACGTAGGCGTAACCCGGGTCCTCGAACATCGGTGCGTTCCTCGGAGTTTGGCCGCGGAAGGCGTGGCTCGCCGGATCACCTTCCGCATACGCCTCTGTCTCGACGATGCGACCGGTCGTGCGTCCGTCCGGCGTGTCGTGCACGAGCATGCAGCCGAGAAGGTCGGGAGCGACCTCGATGACCGGCCGCGCGAAGAATGAACGCACGAGCGGCCGGAGGGGGATTCCCTTGGTGTCCCCTCTCGTCACCGCGCGCGTTTCCTCGCGACGAACTCCTTCAATTCTGAAAGCGGCTTGCAGTTGAGGACCATAGACGGCTCGAGCCACCCGCGCTGCGCGATCGCGATGCCGTAACGCACGTTTCGGAAATGGTTCACCGAGTGCGCATCGGTCGAGATCGTGAACGTGACGCCGTGCTCCCGTGCGCGGCGCACGTGATCCGACTTGAGGTCCTGGCGGTCGGGAAAGCAATTGATTTCGAGCGCCGTTCCAGTGCGGACTGCGGCTGCGAACACGGCTTCGGGGTCGAAGTCGATCGGTTGCCGGCGGCCGATCTGCCGGCCGGTCGGGTGCCCGATCGCGTGCACGTGAGGATTTTCCATCGCGGCGATGATGCGCTTCGTCTGCTCCTCGCGCGTCAAGTTGAACAAGCCGTGAACGCTCGCGTTGAGCCAATCGAACCGGGCCAGGGTGTCCACGTCGTAATCGACGTTTCCCGCCTTGTCGATGTTGAGCTCCATCCCGTGGAGCAACGTCATCGATGGGTACTTCTTTTGGAGCGCATCGATGATCTTGCGCTGCGCCAGCAGCTTTTCACGCGTGACCCGCATCATTGGGAGTCCTTCCGCGTGATCGGTGACGGCGTAATACTCGAGCCCGCGCTTCGCGGCCGCGTCCACCATCTCTTCGATCGGGGCTTGGCCGTCGGTCAAATTCGTGTGCGTGTGAAGATCACCCTTCAGGTGATCTTCGGCGATGAGCGCAGGCAGTGTCCCGCCGGCCGCGGCCTCGACTTCCCCACCGTCCTCTCTGAGCGGCGGAGGAATCCACGGCATTCCGAGACGTTTGTACACGACCTCTTCCGTTCGCGCAGCCACGCGAGTCTTGGTGTCGAGCTTGAACAAGCCATATTCGTTGAGCGTGAGCTTCTTCTTGAGGGCGAGACCGCGAATCTTGACGTTGTGCGCCTTGGAGCCGGTGAAATAGATGAGCGCTGCTCCCCACGCTTCGGGCGGCACGACACGCAAATCCACTTGCATCCCCCGCAATGTGAGGACGCTGCACTTTGTGTCGCCCCGTGCGATCGTCCGCCCGACCATCTCGAGTTCGAGGAAAGCTTCCATCACCCCGTTCGCATCCTTCGAGCTCGCGAGAATGTCGATGTCGCCGATTGTTTCCTGCATCCGTCGCAAGGAGCCGGCCGTGGCGATGTCGATGACCGCCGAGCACGACTTCAGGCCCTCCATGAGCTCTTCGGCGAGCGCCAGAGCGATGTCGACGCGGATACGGTCCCCGTGCTGTCGCAACTGCTCGATGCCGCGGAGGATGTTCTCTTCCGTCTTGAGACCGAGCCCCTTGATGTCCTTCAGCTTGTGCTCGCCGATCGCGGCAATGAGCTCTTCGACGGTCGAAATGTTCAGCTCCTCGGCGATGATGCGCGCTTTCTTCGGACCGAGGCCGGGAATGTGGATGAGCTCGCGCATTCCGGCCGGGATCTGCGCGCGCAGCTCTTCGAGCTCATGCATAGCCCCGGTATCGAGGTACTCGCGGATGCGGACGGCCATTCCCTTGCCGATGGTCGGGATCGCCAGGATGCCGGCGTCATCCATTCCGTCGATGTCCTTGGCGTACGCGGCAACGGCGCGCGCCGCCTTCTCGTACGCGCGAACCCGGAACGGGTCGTACCCGGAGATGGCGAGCAGCTCGGCCATCTCATCGAGCAGCTCCGCGACGTCTTCGTTCGTCTTGGGCACGACAAGAATTCTATTCGGTGCGGCTAGGTCTGGAGGCGGCGGCGGGCCGATTCGGCGGGATCGAGGATGGTCTTCACGTCGTCGTCGAACTCCGCGTGCACGCTCTTCAATTCACCGATCGGCAGTGAGGCGAGAGCGGTTCCCAGGTCTGCCGCTTTCCGCGAAGCTTTGCCGACCGCTTCGTGCGCCTCGTTAAACGGCACGCCTTTCCCGACGAGGTATTCCGCGAGATCGGTCGCGAGCAGGTTTCCGTCGTTTGCCGCGTCGCGCATTCGGTCGCTGTTGAATTTCAACGTCCGGACGAGACCGCCGAGCGCCGGGAGCATCGCGGCGAGGGTGTCGGCGGCGTCGAAAACGGGATCCTTGTCTTCCTGCAGGTCGCGGTTGTACGCGAGTGGCAGACCCTTCAGCGTTGCGAGTAGCCCCGTGAGGTCACCGATGAGCCGACCGGCTTTTCCGCGGGCGAGCTCGGCAATGTCGGGATTCTTCTTCTGCGGCATGAGCGAAGAGCCGGTTGCCCAGGCGTCGTCGAGCTCGGCGAACCCAAACTCGGAGGTCGTCCATAGGACGATTTCTTCGGCGAGGCGCGAGCAACCGATGCCGAGGAGGGTCGCTGCGAACAGGAACGTGGCAACGAAATCGCGGTCGGCGACGGCGTCCATCGAGTTGTTTGCCGGCGCGGCGAATCCAAGCATATCTGCGGCACGAGTGCGATCGAGATTCAGGGTGCTCCCGGCGAGCGCGCCGGCTCCGAGCGGACACGATTTCATCGCGCCGTCCGCAGCGCCGATCAAGCGTTGCTCGGCGCGCGCGAACGCTTCACCGTGCGCACGCAAGTGATACCCGAGCGTCACCGGCTGCGCGCGCTGCAAATGCGTGTAGCCGGGCATGAGCGTGTCGTCGTGCTCGGCGGCGCGCTCCTCGAGAACGCCACGCAGGGCGGCGACCAGTGCGGCGAGCTCACGTGCCGCCTCCGCTATCCAGAGGCGAAACGCAGTCGCGACGCGATCGTTCCGCGATAGCCCCGCTCGAATCTTGCTGCCGATCACCGCGTCGCGCTCCATCAGCGCACGCTCGACGGTTGAGTGCACATCCTCGTCTTCCGACGCGACCGGGAACGAGCCGCGAGCAATCTGTTCCCCAATGTCGTGGAGACTGGCTGCCGCCGCATCCGATTCCGCACCGCCGAGGACGCCGGCGCCCACGAGCGCGGCTGCATGCGCAGCCAAAACCCGGCAATCCTGGATGGCCAGGCGAAAGTCGAAATGCGCCGAGCGTGTGAACGCCATCATCTCGGGCGACGGCTCTGATGCGAACCGCCCGCCCCACAAGCGTTTCACTCGTGCTCCCCCTGAATCCTCGACCAGACTTCGAGGGGCAGTCCCCACAGCTTGACGAATCCCGCGGCGGCAGCGTGGTCGAAGGCGTCGCCGCTGTCGTAGGTCGCGAGGTCGTGGCGGTACAACGCGTTTTCGGAACGCCGGCCTTCCGGCACTGCCGTCCCTTTGTGGAGGCGCATGCGAACCTCGCCGGTCACCGCTCGCTGCGAGGATTCGATGAACGCGTCGAGTGCGGCGCGGAGCGGAGAAAACCAGAGGCCGTTGTAAATCAGCTCGGCATACGTCTGCTCGATACTGCGCTTGAACGCACCGAGCGAGCGTTCGAGCGTCAAATCCTCCAAGTCGCGGTGTGCCGGAATCAAAACCGCCGGCGCCGGCACTTCGTACACTTCCCGGCTCTTGATGCCGACGAGCCGGTCTTCGATCATGTCCAACCTGCCGATCCCGTGCGCGCCGGCGCGCTGTGCAACCGCCGCGATGATTTCGTGCAGCGGCGACGTCTTGCCGTCGATCGAAACCGGAACCCCGTGCTCGAATGCGAGCGTGACGAACTCCGGATCCGCCGGCGTGTCCGACAGATGCTTTGTCATCGTGTACGCATCAAGCGGCGGCGCAATCCACGGGTCCTCCAGAACGCCGGCTTCGATCGCGCGGCCCCAAAGATTCTCGTCGATCGAATAGGGGCTCGAGCGCGTCACCGGAATGGGAATGCCTTTCTCTTCCGCATAGGCAATGGCCGCCTCGCGCGACAATCCTGCGTCGCGTACCGGTGCGAGCGACTGCAGATCCGGGGCAAGCGCAGCCGTCGAAACCTCGAAACGCACTTGATCGTTGCCTTTGCCCGTGCAACCGTGAGCGACCGCGGTCGCGCCGTATTTTCGCGCGGTCTGGACGAGGTGCTTCACGATAACCGGACGCGACAAGGCGGAGACCAGTGGATACCGGCCCTGATAC
>JAIVGO010000062.1 GCA_020201525.1 Actinomycetota bacterium
ATCGTGGACGTCCTGAGCGAAGGAAACCTGACCAAAGGTCACAGGGTGGGCGTGACCGGGACGATCAACCTGGACGGCACCGTCGGCAACATCGGGGGCATCGAGCAAAAAGTTCGAGCCGCGGAGCACGCCGGGGCCGACGTCATTCTCGTGCCGGCCGAGGAGGCGGCGGACGCACGCAAAGCCGCCCGCAGCGCGCGCGTCGTGGGCGTGGCGACGATCTCCGATGCCGTGACGGCTCTCAACGGCCTTCAGCCAGCCTGAGTAGCGTCCGAACGCCTCGGCTAGTCACAAAGGACTAGCCGAAACCACCTCTTCTGGCGATAGTCCTGAACCTGCCCAGATTGGAACAATCGTTACATGAGCGTACCGAATCTCTCGGGCCCTCGGATGCCGTCTATGACGATGCCGCAGCCGGGTGACCTGCGGCATCCCGGAACCGTCGGTTCCGGCGATCAAGTCCCTCCGACGATGCGCCGGATCCATGGCGGCGCAAACCTTTAATCGGATTGCCGATGCAGCTTCAGATTTCCGTGCCTCTGCACTTCGCCGCCGAGTTCGTCTTGCTCGTGGTGACCGTCGGCGCAATGTTCGAAGCGCTCCGAACGCGCTCGGCACAAAGAAATCGGTTTGCATGGCTGCAGGCCTTGGGCTTCGGAGTCCTGGCGGCCGCGCAGATCCTGCACGGCTCGCGCATTCTGGACGCCGATACCGACCGAGCCCTCGCGGTGACGAGAGCGCTGGGATATGCGCTCCTGCTTTTCGGGGCGCGGCCGTCGTTGGTGATCGACGCGCGGGCCGCGCCGGCGATCCTCGTTGCCGGCGGTGTCGCCCCGAGCTGGTTCGTCGTGCCGGCCGCGCTTGCCGCACTCGTCGCGGTCCGCGGTGCAGCTGCGCACCGGACGGATCAGGATCCGGCGACGTTCGCGTTCGCCGGTGCGTTTGCTGCCTTTGCTGCCGCCGAAGCGGCGACGGCCGCCGGGGGCACCCACGGCGGCAACTGGCTGATCGCCGCGCACTCGCTGCGCGCGGCCGCCGCATTCCTCCTCGCTCGGTGGCTGTGGACGTCGATCGTCCGCAGTATTCGGTTGCGTTTCGTCGCGGCGTTCATCGCCGGGCTGGTCGTCTTGATCTTGGTGATCAGCACGGCGCTCACGCAGGTAATCGCGAACAACGTTGCGAACGAAGAGCTGCAGCGCGTCTCGCTGTCCGCATCTTCGGAAGCTCAAGCGCTCACGCCGATCGGGCAGCGTGCCGCTCTCGCTTCGTCCACCGTCGCCCAGAACCGAGCCGTCCAGTCGCTTGTCCAGGCACACAACAAGAAGGAGATGCAAAAGTTCGTCGAGGACGCGCTCAAGAGCGGTCTCTTCCAGGATCTCGATTTCCTCGTGATCGTCGACGCGCGGGGCATGAAGCTCGCGACCGCCGCGAGCACGCCGGGGAATCGCTCCAAGATTGCTCCGATGCCGCCGCAGCAAGCCGAAGCGGTCGCCGGTAGTGATTTGATCGCGTGCGTGCTTCGCTTGAGTGGTTGCCCGGTCGGACGACCGGTGTCGAGCGGGGACACGGTCGATACGGCGGGGCCGGACACCGTCGTGTTCATGGCGGCGGCGGCGGTTCCTCGCGCAGGCGGCTCGAGGCCGGCCGGTGCGCTCGCGCTCGGCTACCGGCTCGATCATGACTTCGTGCAATCGATCGCGCGGCGATCCGGTTCTGCTGTTTCGATTCTGCACGGCGGTGAGATCATCACGACGACCTTCCAGCCCGACCAAGCGCGCACCGGTTTGGCGCGCGGCGTCGTCGGACGCACCGTTCGCCAAACGGTGGACGAGCGCGGCGCCTCGTATGCCACGCAGACCCACGTCGGCGGGCGCACGTACTTCACGGCGTTCGTGCCGCTTCGTCGAAAAATCGACGGTCAAACAGTCGCCGTGCTCGCCGTTTCGCGCGCCGCCACGGCCGCCGCGGTTACGCAGCGCGGCATCAACGGCATCCTGTTCGTCGTCGCGCTCATCGCGGCGGCGATCGCATCGCTCATAGCGTCACTCGTCGGCGCGCGCATCACTCGCCCAATTCGTGCGTTGACGACGGCGGCAGTGCGGGTTCGCGGCGGCGACTTACACGCGCGCGCCGAGGTGGACTCCTCGGACGAGGTCGGCGCGCTCGGCGCGGCGTTCAACCAGATGACGGGATCCCTCGATCAGCTGACCGGCGATCTGCGCCGCGCCGCGGACGAAGAGGCGACGCTCCGCGAGCAGATGGAAGCAATCATGCAATCGATGGGCGACGGGCTGGTCGCGACGGATTCGGACGGAAAGGTCGTCGCGTTCAACCGCGCTGCGGAGCGCATCGTCGGTCACGAGGCGCGCAAAGCGCTCGGCAAGAAGATCGGCGACGTGCTGAAGAGCGCCACCGCCACGGGACCGAGCGCCGCCGAGCTTGCGATGGGAGGCGGTGGCGAGGTCGAGCTCGCTCGCGAAGGCGGCGGGCGCGTGCCGGTCGCGCTCACGTCCGCGCCCCTGCGGGATGCATCGGGGCGGCCCGGCGGGCGCGTCGTCGTCTTCCGAGACGTGTCGCGTGAGGCGGAAGCCGAACGAATGAAGACGGAGTTCCTGTCGAACGTCTCGCACGAGCTTCGAACCCCGCTGACACCGATCAAGGGGTACACGGAGATTCTCAAGCGCAAGCAGTTCCCGCGACAGAAAGCGCTCGGTTTCCTCGAGGGAATTCTGGAGTCGACATCACGGCTCGAGCGCATCGTCGAGATCCTCGTCGACTTTGCTGCGATGGAGGCCGGCCGGCTCAAAGCTCGCACCGAACCGGTCGACTTGCGCGCATTCAGCGCGGAACTGCTCGCGCGATGGAAAGCGCGGGACTCCGCGCACTCGTTCGTGGTGAAGGTGCCTGCCGCGATTCCGGCGGCCGAAGCCGACCCGCGCCTGCTGTCCAAATGCGTGGATGAGCTGGTCGACAACGCAGTGAAGTTCTCGCCGTCCTCGAACGGGCGCAAGCCCAAGGTCGAAATCGACGCCGACGTCGTCCGTCACGGCGGTCGTCGTCGCGTGCGCTTGAGCGTTCGCGACCACGGCATCGGAATCTCCCCCGAGCAAATGCCGAGCATCTTCCAAGACTTTCGCCAGCTGGATGGATCCGAGACGCGTCCGTTCGGCGGGCTCGGTCTCGGGCTCGCCTACGCGCGTCGCGTCGTCGAGGTGCATCACGGTGACATCGAAGTGGAGAGTGTTCCGGGCAAAGGCAGCACGTTCAGCCTGTTGCTTCCCGTTGCCGGGAAGAAGGCGCCGGCCGCGCGCAAGCGGGGGCCGGCACGATGAGGCGCATGAAGGTGCTCGCAGGCGTCCTTGCGCTCGCACTGGGGTGCGGCGCGTGTTTGGGCGGCGGCAAGAATGTCGGAAAGACGCTGCGTGTCGCGTCTATGTCCGGCACCGTCGAGGTGCAAGCGTCGCCGGCCGCTGCGTGGGCGCCGGCGCGCGTCGGACAGCGCATCGCCCCCGGTGGATCGGTGCGAACGTCGGCGGGGGCCGCCGCTGCCTTGGCGCGCGACGACGGCGCGCGTCTCGAAGTTGGTCCGAGCTCGCTCATCGTCGTCCAGACCGTTCGCAAGGTGTCGCTCGATCTCGGCCGCGTGCTCGCAGCGACGAACGATCTGACGCTCACGGTTTCTCTGGCAGGCATCGAAGCACATGGGACGCGAAGTACGTTCCGCGTCGATAGGGATTTCAGCGAGCGCGTCGGGGTGTACAGCGGAGAGGTGCTCGTCATCGGCGATTCATCGACCGTGACGGTATCGCCGCTGCAGCAAGTGGAGCTGACCGGTGGGGTCTTGCCACGCGACACCGTCCCGCTGATCATCTCGCCGACCGATCCGTGGGACCGCACGCAGCTCGCCGACGTGCTCGACCTCGACCGACAGTTGCGCGGCTACGGTCGCGCGTTTGTGCACGACTTCGGATCGAAGGCGCGCGACCCCGAGTTCTACCGCGGTCTGGCTCCGTCGATTTCTGCGCCCGCCTTGGCCGCGTCGCTTTCGCAAACGGATGATCCGGCCGACGTCTTGTTCGGCGTGCTCATGGCCGTGCATCTCAAGGGCGACGTCGCCGGCGTCTTGGGCCGGCTGCTCGGCCTGCGTCGCGCCGGCGCCACCTGGGGCCTTCTCGCGAAAACGTTCCACATCGGTGCGCGTGACTTCATCGCAATCGTCGTCGCCGCATTCTTGCCGGCGTCTCCGTCGCCGACGCCCGCCGGTCCCGGACCGACCACCGGGAACCCCTCGCCGAGCCCGACCTCGGGACCCAGGCCGACGCACAGCCCGTCGCCGCGCCCGACCCGTTCGCCGTCGCCGTCGCCGAGCCCAACGCCGACGTGCAGCGCCATCGACGCGCTGCTCGGGCATTGCTCGAGCGCGAACACATTGCTGTAAGAGCCTTCCGCGGCGCGTACTCTCTGTTAGTCTGGCCGCCGTGCGCGTGATCCCGAATCAACCGCGGCGCCGTTTCAGCCGTCGCGGCCTCATCATCGCCGGTGCTGCGGTCGTCGTGGGTCTCATCGCCCTCGGCGCGATCACCACGTCGTACACCGATCTGCTGTGGTTCCGCGAGACGAAGTTCACCGACGTCTTCTGGACGCAGATCCGCGTCAAGGCTCTGCTCGGCGGCGTCTTCGCCGCGATTTTCGCTGCGATTCTTCTGATCAACCTGTGGGTCGTTCAGAAGGTCACGAGCCCACACCGCCTTTTCACCATGGAGGACTCGGTCCTCGAGCGCTACCGCGCAACGCTGAAGCCGTACGTGCGAATCGCCGTCGTCGGCGGAGCGATCGTCCTGGGACGGTATTCGCTTCGACCAGCGGGGTGCGCGAGCAACGGCGGCCGTAAAGGCGCACATATCCGTGCTGCTCGGCCTTCTGGTGTTCTTGAAGGCCTACGGCTACCGGCTCGATCAATACGGTTTGCTGTATTCGCCGCGCGGGACGGTGACCGGTGCTTCGTACACCGACGTCAATGCGCAGCTTCCTGCTTTGCGTTTGCTCGTCATCATGGCGATCGTCGTCGGCATCCTGTTCTTCGTGAACACGCGGGTCCGCGGCTGGACGATTCCGGTCGCCGGAATCGGGCTGCTGTTCCTGACGTCGATTCTTGCCGGGGGAGCGTATCCGGCGCTGGTCCAGCGCTTGCGAGTCACTCCCGTCGAGCGCATCCGTGAGCAGCCGTTCATCCAGCGAAATATCAAGGCGACGCGTGCCGCGTACGGCATCGATGAACGCACCGTCAGCGTGGAGAACTTTGCCGGCGATACCGCGCTCGACAAAGCAACGCTCAACCGGAACAGGCCCACGATCGACAACGTCCGCCTCTGGACGCCGACGACGGAAGTGCTCGGCAACACGTACGGTCAGCTCCAGCGGATCCGGCAGTACTACGAGTTTCTCGACATCGATGTGGACCGGTATCTCGTCGCCGGCCAGGAACGGCAGGTGATGATCGCCGCGCGCGAGATGTCGCAAGCCGCCCTCGCGCCCGGTGCGCGATCCTGGCTCAACACACACTTGGTGTATACGCACGGAAACGGCGTCGTCGCGAGCCGGGTCGATCGCGTGACGTCGCAAGGACAGCCGGACTTCATCGTCGAGAACGTCCCGCCGGTTTCGTCGGAAGGAATGCCGACGCCGGCAGACGCGCGCATCTACTTCGGTGAATCACAAGACACGCCGTACACGATCGTTCGATCGGGCGTCGATGAGCTGGACTACCCGCAAGGCTCGACGTTCAAGGGAAACAGGTACGACGGCATCGGCGGCGTGCAACTGTCGGGAACCTTGCGGCGATGGGCATTTGCCTGGCGGTTCCGCGATGCCAACTTGCTGTTGTCGAGTGCGATCAAGAGCGACTCGCGGTTGTTGTTCCGCCGCGGAATTCAGGAGCGAGTCCGCCAAGTGGCACCGTTCCTGAAGCTCGACCACGACCCGTACGTCGTCCTGACGAGCGGGCATCTCGTCTGGGTGCAAGATGCATACACGACGACGAACATGTATCCGTATTCCGACCGGCGTGACTTCGGTGCGATCGCGGGTCCATTCGGCGTCACCGGCGGAGGCAACTACATCCGCAACTCGGTGAAGGCCGTCGTCGATGCCGCGGACGGCACGATCACGCTGTATGTGATGCAACCAGACGACCCAATCATTCAGGCATGGCAAAAAGTCTTCCCAGGATCGTTCAAGCCGGCGTCGGCCGTGCCTGCTGATCTGCGAGCCCACTTCCGCTATCCGGAAGACTTGTTCAACATCCAAACAAGTCTCTACACGACCTACCACATCACCGACGCGAACGACTTCTACTCGAAGGAAGACGCGTGGGACATCCCGAATGACCCGACGAACACTTCGAGCTTTCTGCCGCCGTACTACGTCGTGATGCGCTTGCCCGGCGACACGAAGGCGTCGTACTTGCTCTTCCGGCCCTTCACGCCGAACGGGCGCAAGAACCTGACGGCGTGGCTCGCGGCGCGGTCGGACCCAGAAAATTATGGCAAGCTGCAAGCGTTCGTGCTGCCGAAACAAAAGAACGCGTTGGGTCCCGAACAGATCGAGGCGCAGATCCAGCAAGACCCGAAGGTCTCCGAAGCGCAAACACTGCTCGGCGCGCGCGGCGCGGGCTCGAGTTTCTTGTATGGGAACTTGCTGACGATTCCCATCGAGAAGTCGTTGCTGTACGTGCAGCCGATCTACCTCGCCTCCGAGGGCAGCCAGATTCCCGAGCTGAAGCGTGTCGTCGCGGTGTCGGGTGAGGACGTGTCGATCGGGAACACCCTCGCCGACGCGCTCGCGGGGTTGGTGGGCGAGACCGTGTCGGCGCCGAACGAGCCGGAGGAGCCCTCGGTGACGCTCGCCGACCTGATCGCGTCTGCCTTGGCGCACTACGCCCGCGCCCAGGACGCGCTGAAGAAGGGCGACTTTGCCGCGTACGGCAGGGAGCAAGCCGCGATGAAGTCGGCAATGGACCGGGCGGCGAGATTGAGCGGAGCAACCCCGTCGCCGACCCCCGCGCCTTCGCCTTCGCCGAGCGCGTCGCCCCGGTAGCGGCGTTGGTCGGTTTCGCGCCGCGCTGATAGACTGACGGCCACGACGCGGGGTGGAGCAGTTCGGTAGCTCGCTGGGCTCATAACCCAGAGGTCGCGGGTTCAAGTCCCGCCCCCGCTACTAAGGAAAGCCCCCGGAAAGCCGGGGGTTTTCACTTTTTCTTGGCGCGCCTAGCAGCTTGGAACCGCTGCCGGACGCGCGTCCAGCCAGTCGGCGATCATGTCGTTTCCGACGGCGGCATTCTTGTGCAGCATGAAGACGTGGCCGGCGTCGGGAAGGATCTTCAGGGTCGTGTCGGGCGTGCCGGAGAAATACTGCAGCTCGCTCTCGCCGAATGAGCCGGGGAAGAGCGTGTCCCTTTCGGCCAGCAGCAGCAGCACCGGCTTCTTGATGGTCGCCAGCGCGAATCGCGAGGGTTGCGAGCCGATTGAGAACACTTCTCCCGACGGGGTGAGATTGGCCATGCGGTTGTCCAGGTCCACGACGGCTTTATCGGCGAACGCAGGAACGTTGTTGTACATGTCGTCCGCGCGGATCTGCTCACTGGTTTCGAAGTATTCGTAATCGTCTTGCGCGGCGCGGATGTTGTCCTGGAACCACTCGCGCTGCAGCCAGTCGTTGTTGACGAACGGCTCGTGGGTGTACGCGGTCGCGATGAGGGCGTCGACCAGGTCCGGGTAGAGCTCGGTTGTGAGCTCCGCGATCTCACTTCCCGCCGAATGACCGATGACGCCGACGCGTGTGAATGCCGGCCCGCCGTACGAACCTCCACCGCGAATTTGCGAAATGATCTGGGCCGTCATGTCTGCGTACGCTTCGACGGACAGCGTGTAGCCGTTGGGCTGCGTTTGAGCCGTATCCTCGTCGCCCGCCGACGTGCCGTAGCCGAGCTCGTCGATGGCAATCATCGAATACCCCCGCGCGGCGAGCGCCTGCGCGACCGAATACCCATCGACTGGAAAGTCCCAAGCCCATTGCCCGTACGACAAGCCGTGAAGGGCGAGAAGAACGCTCGACGCCGTGCAGCCGTCCGGACGCATGAGGAATCCCTTCACCGTATATGAGCCGTTTCCGGGATCACCCGGATTCGTGACGGTAAAAGAGACGGGAACTTTGGTGACCGCAGCGGCCGGCGAAGGCCGGAGGGCGAGCGGCATCACAAAAAGCAAGCCGGCGGCAAGGATGGCACGAGCACGCATGACGGGTCCCCCTCCCACGGTGAACTCTCGGGCGAAGGCTTCGACATCATCCCCCCGGTTCCCTTTTGAAGGAATTTCGCCGACCGCCGTCGAAGGTACGCGCGGCGGGGTAGGTCTTTTCAATAGGGGGGTCCATGAGCCTTAAAGGTCTTGCCAGGCTGTCTGCACTCGTTTTGGCCGCGGGATCGATGTTCGCGCTTGGTACGGCGCAAGCCGATACGCCGCTGACGCTGACGCTGCTGGGACCAACGACGTTTAGAACGGCACAACCCATCGCGCCGTATACCGGGAAGCTCTCGCTCGGCGCGGCAGGCATCCCTCTGGCAAGCCTCGACGTGCTGGTCGACGGTACCCCGGCCGCCGTGGCAAGCACCGACGTGAACGGAAACTACTCGGTCACGTTGCCGCCGTTCGCAACGCCGGTGAATCACACCGTGCGGACGAGAGCCTTTACCGGTTCGCAACTGGAAGAGCTCAGTCCTCTGCTCACCGTGAAGCCGCTGTTCCAGCTCACCGTTGTGCGCACCGGCTCCGGGAGCGGAACGGTCACTTCGAGCCCGGCCGGCATCAGTTGCGGGTCGACGTGCTCTATGTTCGTCGCGAACGGAACCTCGGTGTCACTGACCGCTATCCCGAACACCGTGTCATCGTTCGGCGGCTGGGGAGGCGCCTGCTCAGGAACCGGCAATTGCTCGTTCGTCATGTCGACCGACAAGTCCGTGTCGGCGGCGTTCAACCCGCTTCCCCCGGCACAGCTGTCCGTGACGCCCCCGTTCCACGATTTCGGCCAGATGGTCGTCGGGTCTTCGAGCTCCGATTTCGCGTTCACCGTTACGAACTCCGGAGGTTTGCCGAGCGGTGTGCCCGCGCTCGCTCTTGCGGGTGCCGACGTAACGCAGTTTGCGATCTCGTCGAACGGCTGCGCGTCGCCCCTCGGTGCAGGTCAAAGCTGCACGGCTACGGTCCGGTTCGTTCCGGCGAGCACGGGAAGCAAGAACGCAACCCTGACTGCCACGGCGTCGCCGGGTGGAACGGTGAGCTCGACACTGCAGGGGATTGGGGTGGCGCCGGCCCAACTCGTCATCACACCGCCCAACTACGACTTCGGTTTGGTCGACTTAAACACCGACCGGACGGTTGCGTTCAACGTGCAGAACACCGGCGGTGTGGCGAGCGGGCCGCTGGTATTCAACACGAGCGGTCCCGACGCGTCGCAGTTCTCGGTTGCGGGCACCACGTGCGGCTCGCCTCTGGCTCCGACGCAGCAATGCCAAATAACGATTCGCTTCGCGCCGAACTCCCCCGGCTTGAAGAACGCGACGCTGATGGTCAACGCGACGCCGGGAGGATCCGTGAACGCGATGCTGCAGGGGACGGGAGCAACGCCCGCGCAGCTTGTGATCAACCCATCGAGCTTCAACTACGGAACCGTCTCGACGTCTTCCTTCGCCAACGCCAACTTCACCGTCATCAACGCCGGCCAGTCGATGAGCGGCCCTATTGGGTTCTCGTTCAGCGGTTCGAACGCGTCCGACTTCCACATCGTCGGCACAAGCTGCGCGGGTCCACTTCCAGGTGGTGCGAGTTGTGGTGTCACCGTCCAGTTCAGTCCGTCGAGCTTCGGAGGCAAGAACGCTACGTTCCTTGCGACCGCGAGCCCGGGGGGCACGGCGACATCCGGACTGAGCGGCACCGGCAGCTTCTGAGGGCGCCTCGTTAACGAGGTACAGGGCTGAAAAAGCTGTGATGCTCTTCATAGTGGCGTTGTCTGTTTCCGCATAGGCTTGCGTCGTGACGACGACGTCCGAGCACATCAGCGCGTCTGCGACAACTGTTGAGAGCGCGCGGCCGGACGCGATCACGCTGGCGTGCTTCGCCGGCGTCGTGCTCATTGCCGGGATCAATCCGGTCGCCGTTCGCTTCAGCAACCAGGAGCTGGCGCCGTTTTGGGGGGCTGGGATTCGGTTTGCGGTTGCCGCCGTCTTGCTCTTCGCGATCGCAGCCGTCAAGCGTCTGCATTTTCCACGCGGTCGCGCGTTGGTAGGGACGGTTCTGTACGGTCTCTTCGGCGGACTCGGCGCGTACGCGTTTCTCTATCTCGGCCTTGCTCATCTGAAGGCGAGCCTTGCCGCTCCTATCATGGCGTCCGTTCCACTCATCACTTTCTTTCTCGCTCTCGCGCATCGCATCGAGCGATTTCACTGGCGCGGGCTGGCCGGCGGGGTCGTGTCCTTGGCCGGTATCGCCGTGCTGTCCGGCGTCGGCCGCGCCGGTCATGCGCCGATCAAATATCTGCTGTGCGTGGTCGCCGCGGCGGTGTGCGCGTCGGAGGCGGGGATCGTGGTCAAGAAGTTTCCTCCGGTCCATCCGATCATGATGAATGCGCTGGCGATGGTCGTTGCCACCGCGGGCTTGATGATCCTGACGTTCGTCGTCGGCGAGCACCATGCGATACCGCACCACGCGAAAACCTGGTGGTCGCTCGGATTCTTAACCATCTTTGGTTCCGTGGTCCTGTTCGTGCTCTTCGTCAACGTCGTAACGCGCTGGACGGTCACCGGAGCGTCGTACCAGTTCGTGCTGTTTCCGCTCGTCGCCGTGCTCCTTGCGTCATGGATCGCTCACGAGCACATCTCGGCGTCGCTGGCGGCCGGTGCCGCGCTCGTTCTCGCCGGCGTTTACGTCGGCGCGCTGAGTGGCCGTCGTACTCGGACCGCGCCGTCTGCTCCCTGCTAGCCGCGTTTGAAAACTGTTCAACCAAGGGAGAATCCTCTGCGGAAGTGGGCCCTCGCACGGATGCCCCGTCCTCGTGAGGTGAAGCCGCTTCCCAAGGAGCTCCGGCGCTTCCCTGCCTGGGGCTCCTTCGCATTTCCGGCAAGGCGTCGGTTCGGCAGGAAACCGAGCGCAAGGAAGCGAACTCTCATGTCGTCGGCTTACGCCCGGTAAGCCGGAGGAAGGAGATAAGCATGAAGAAGCGCATCGGGGTGCTCTTCGCGCTGCTCCTCGTAGCCGCGCTCGCGATGGCCATCCCAGGCCTGTCGCACGGTGGTGTCGGAACGGGGAACTGCGTCAACAGGACGCCGCAACCGGTTGCTCCCGCAGGATCGACGGTCAATCAGACGAACCCCGTGGATAACGGCAAGATTTGGGTCAGCAGTGGCGGCGAAGCCGGTACCGCAGGACCCCACGGCTATATCGTCGCGAACGGCAGCGGCGTGAAGGGGTATTCGGTCGACGCGCCGATCAACGGCCAGGTGACGACCGGCGGCGCGTGCTTGAGCGTCGGCGGAAACAAGATCACCGCGCCGTAAACAACAAGCATCAGGGAGGACCGTCGTACGCGGCGGTCCTCTTTCTTTTGGCGAGAAGGAATACCCGGGGGTAACAGCGAAGTACGCCGCCGGGCAGACGAGTGAGACCGACTCGGACCAGGGCCGGCAGCCGGGCTTGCCGCGCCGGGCGGTTTCAACCCCGATGATCTCACCGCCTAGAGTTACGGAACTTATCTCGTCTGCCCCTTCTTCTTTCTCGGCACCGTCCGCAAACGAGACCGGGTAGCATCTAACGCGTGAAGCCACTGCTCGATACCTTTGGTCGCGTTGCCGATGACATGCGGATCTCGGTCACCGACCGCTGCAACTTCCGGTGCACGTACTGCATGCCCGAAGAAGGCTTGCGGTGGCTGCCGCGCGCGGAGTTGCTGACGTTCGAGGAAATCGCTCGCCTCGCCGGCATCTTCATGTCGCTCGGGGTCAAGACGATCAGGCTGACCGGCGGCGAGCCGCTCGTGCGCCGCGACGTCGAGCAGCTCGTTGCGATGCTGGGAGCCCAAGGCGTTCCGGACCTGTCGATGACAACGAATGGCTTTCATTTGGCCGCCAAGGCGCAGGCGCTCGCCGACGCGGGTTTGCGACGCATCAACGTCAGCGTCGATTCACTGCTTCGGCATCGGTTCGCGGAAATGACGCGGCGCGACGCGCTCGGCAAAGTCATCGAGGGGTTGCGCGCGGCGGAAGAGGCGGGCCTCGCACCGATCAAGCTCAATTGCGTCGTCATTCGTGGGACGAACGACGACGAGGTGTGCGACTTCGCGCGCTTCGCGCGCGACACTGGATACCAAGTTCGGTTCATCGAATACATGCCGCTCGATGCCGACGAGACGTGGGAGATGAAGCGCGTGATGCCTTCCGACGACGTCCTCGCGGCGATCGGCGCCGTGTATCCGCTGGAACCCGTCGACCACGGTCCCGAGCCCGCGACCGTGTACCGGTTCGCCGACGGCGCGCCGGGAGGCGTCGGCGTGATTCCGAGCGTGACGCAGCCGTTCTGCAGCAACTGCAACCGCATTCGCGTGACGAGCGACGGTCAGTTCCGCACGTGCCTTTTCGCGCTCGAGGAAACCGACCTGCGGTCGCTGCTCCGGGGCGGCGCAACCAACGAGGATATCGCTGCAGAGATTCGGGGCGCGGTCGACCGCAAGTGGGCCGGCCATTCCATCGGCGCACCGGACTTCGTCCGGCCGTCTCGCAGTATGTCGATGATCGGCGGCTGACCGTCTCCCGGGAAAAACTTTCTCGCGGCCTGTCGATTTAGGCACCGTTCGTTTGTCTTCACGGTGACGGCTTCGAGGAGGAGGACGCGATGCAATACATGATGCTGATCTACCAGGGCACGACGCCGACCCCGGGATCGAATGAGTGGGACGAGCTAGCCGACGACGAGAAGAACGCGGTCTACCGTGACTACATGGCCCTCAACGAGACGCCCGGCGTCACGCCCGGCCGGCAGATGCAACCGCCCGAGCTGGCCACGACCGTGCGCGTACAAGAAGGCAAGACGCTGACCACCGACGGCCCTTTCGTCGAGATGAAGGAAGCGGTCGGCGGCTACTTTTTCTTCGAGGCCGACGACATCGATGCGGCGATCGAGGTCGCGTCGCGCGTTCCGGCGGCCCGCATGGGGGGCGCAATCGAGATACGCCCGTTCGTGGGGTAGCAGCGATCATCGAAAAAGTGTTTCGTGAGCAATGGGGCCGCGTGCTGGCTGCGCTCATCGGCATCTTGGGCGATTTCGATCTGGCCGAGGAAGCCGCGCAAGAGGCGTTCACGATTGCCGCGGAGCGGTGGCCGGTCGACGGAGAGCCTGCGAACCCGGGCGCTTGGCTGCTGACAACGGCACGCAACCGGGCGCTCAACCGCGTTCGGCGCGACCGCACCTTCGCCGCGAAGGCTCCCTTGCTGGTTCCGACTGAGGACGCAGAGGAAGACGTGGACGCAACGGCATTTCCCGACGAGCGACTCGAGCTCATCTTCACGTGCTGCCATCCGGCGCTCGACGTCGACGCGCAAGTCGCGCTCACCCTGCGAACGCTCGGCGGTCTGGCGACGGACGACATTGCTCGGGCGTTCCTCGTTCGAGAGGCGACGATGGCGCAGCGACTCGTTCGAGCGAAGCGCAAGATACGAGCGGCCGGCATCCCGTTTCGCGTTCCGTCCGGCGACGCGCTTCCCGAACGGCTCGCCGCAGTGCTCGCCGTCGTCTACTTGATCTTCAACGCCGGCTTCGGCGGCCGCGACGAGATGACGAGTGAAGCGTTGTGGCTCGGGCGGGCCCTCGCCGAGCTGATGCCGGACGAGCCCGAAGTGCACGGACTGCTCGCGATGATGTTGCTGCTCGACGCCCGCCGCGAAGCGCGGATACGAAACGGCGACCTCGTGCTTCTGGCCGATCAAGATCGCTCATTGTGGGACGCCGAGCAGATCGCGCACGGTCGCGCGGTGCTCGACCGCGCATTGGCATTGCACGGCCGCGGCCCGTACGTCGTGCAAGCCGCGATCGCATCGCTGCACGCGGAGGAGCCGCGTGACTGGGGGCAAATCGCCGCACTGTACGGCGAGCTCGGCCGCCTGACCGGCTCGCCCGTGGTCGAGCTGAACAGAGCAATCGCCGTCGCCGAGGAGCGGAATCCCGAGTCGGGGCTCGAGATCATCGATCGAATTCCGCTCGAGGACTACCACTACGTCCACGCGGCGCGAGGTGAGCTGTTGCGACGGCTCGGCCGCACCGCGGAGGCTCGAGACGCGTACGGTCGCGCGCTCGCGCTCGTGCACGACGACGGAGAGCGTCGCCTGCTCGAAAGAAAGCTGCAGGAGCTATAGCAGCCCTGATTGTCGCGGGTGCCGCACGCGCCGTGCCACGGCGAGATCCTGCGGGGTGTCGACGTCCATCAGCGCGGTTTCGTCGATCTCGACGCGGTGGACACGCAGCGCTCCGATGAGATCGCGCATCGCGCTATGGCCGCCGGCGACGAGCTTCTGGGCGGTAACCGCGGCGCGGACGGAATAGCACGCGGCCAGCGGCTGGTCGCGGTCACCGGCAACCGGAATCGCGCCGTCGGCCTTTCCGATCGCCGACGCAATCGACGCAAGAAGCTCGGCGTCGACGAACGGCATGTCGCACGCGAGCAACAGGATCGCGCCGTCATGTCCGCGTGCACGCAAAGCGGCGGCTCCGGCGGCAAAAGCCGCGAGCGGCCCCCGTCGCGCGTCGTCGACCACCTCGTAGCCACCCCCGATATCGTTGCCGACAATGAGGACGGGATCCGCGACCGCCGCGAGAGCCGCTGCGGCGCGGAGCCCGATCGGAATGCCGCCGACGTCGAGGGAAGCCTTGTCGCGGCCCATCCGAGACGAGGAACCGCCTGTGAGAAGGAGGCCGTGTACATGAGCTGGCTTCAACGTGTCACCGACCGAGTCGCAAGCGCTTGCAAGATCGACGCATCTCCTTTGGCGCTGCCGCCCGA
>JAIVGO010000013.1 GCA_020201525.1 Actinomycetota bacterium
GTCCTTGCCTTCGTCGCAGTGGCTTCGCGCGGCGACGAACGTCGTCTCGCGGTCCTCTACATTTGTCTCGGGTTGATACTCGGACCAGCGGTCTGGAAACACTGGCAGGATTTCACGCGCGTCCTCTTGCCTGTTTGGGTCCTCGGATTCGTCGGCGGAGTAAAACTGCTGTCCAGGTTGCGCATCCCGGGCGCGGTCGTTGCGGCATCGACCTGAGGGTAGAGCGTCGTTGCGATTGAGCGAGTTACGACTGAGTCGGTTCGTTGCGCGCTCGAAGCTCGCTTCTCGCCCGGAACCACATGCCCCCCACCGAACCTACTCGTGCGTCGCAGCGGCGTTGAGGGTGGCTGCGACCCTACGCGGGGTCGGCTGGCACTACACCGGCTGTTGGGTCACCGACGGGCATGTGCGGCCGGCTCGGCCGTTTGCGATGAGCACCTTGCGCAGAAGGTCTCGCAATGTTCGCAACTCTTCGGTGTTGAGGTGGCTGGCGAAATATTCTTCGACGCCGGCGAGATGAATGGGCGTCGTTTCTGCCAGCAGGCTCCGGCCCTCCGGCGTGATCGCTGCGTACGTTACGCGCTTGTCCTCTGCGCACGCGGCGCGCTCCACGAGGCCTCGTTCCTGCAGGCGGTCGATCAGCCTGGTGACGCCGCTCTTGCTCAGGAGTACCGAGCCGGCGAGGTCCTGCATCCGCATTCTTCCGCCGGGCGCGTCGGCCAGGTAGATGAGCACCTCGTACCAGCCCACGCCGATGCCGCGGGCCGCGTCGAGCTGGCGCTCGAGCGCGTCGAGCACCACGGAGTGGGTCTCCAGGAGCGTCATCCACGCCTCGAGGCCGTTGTTCGGGTTGGGCTTCACCATAAGGAAATTGTACGGCGAAATAGTTGACAACGCAACTATCTAGGGAATATAGTTGCGTCATCAACTGTTGGGGAACAAGACCGCGAGGAGGAGAGGACATGACCGGCACAGCGACGCAAGCGCCGAGGACGCTCGACGGGATCGAGATTCCGGCACAAGGAACGTGGAAGTTCGACCAGACGCACACCCATTTCGGCTTCGTGGCTCGCCACTTGATGGTGACCAAGGTGCGCGGCTCGTTCAAGGAGTTCGACGGCACGATCCACATCGGCCAGGGTCTCGAAGATAGCTGGGTCGAAGCGTCGGTGAAGACTCAGTCGGTCGATACGGGCGTCGAGATGCGTGACAACCACCTGCGCTCCGCAGACTTCTTCGACTACGAGAAGTATCCGGAGATCACGTTCAAGAGCACGAGTGCCGAGCGGACCGGGAAGACGAGCTTTGCGCTAACCGGTGACCTGGCCGTTGGTGCCATCACGAAGCCGATTACGTTCGATGTGGAGTTCGACGGTCTCGTTCTCGACCACACCGGCGGATACCGCGCGGCCTTTTCGGCCGAAGCAGAGATCAACCGTGAGGACTGGGGTATCACGTGGAACGTCGCGATCGAAAGCGGCGGATTCCTCGTCGGTCCGAAGGTCAAGCTCGTGGTGGATCTCGAAGCGGTTCCGGCAACCTAAGACCCCGCACCACCCCCGAGGCGGCGAGCGCTACGAAAGCTCGCCGCCTCTTCTTTCTGGTGCGATGATGTATCCGTGAGCGACGAAGAGGACGAGCGAGAAGAGTACTTCCGGTTCGCGAGCGGCGTCCGGCAAGACTCCTTGGGCCAGTTCTGGCGGTACACGACGTACGGCGCCGGCCCCGGATGGCACCCCGCAATGCTCGGCCGGCGTCGCGGAGAGCCGCGCAGCTTCACGCAGGATCTGATCAACGCAGTGTTGTTTATCAGCATCCTGCTTGGCATCCCTGCGGTTGCGCTGTTCACGCCGCGCAGCTACAAGCTGGTCGGCGTCGTTGCGTACGTGACGGTGCTCGTTGCTTGGATCGGCGCAGCGACGAAGGTCGCGCACGATCGCGGGAAGCGTGCCGCGCAACGAACGTTCCCTCACCCCGGCCCGAAAGGGCACCACGTCCACAAGTAGGGGTTCGATTCAGGCCGTTTGTTTCTCGTCGGTTCCGACGATCAAGTCTCTGAAACGGTGATACGACAGCGACACCGACAACAGCACGACACCGAGACCGAGGAAGCCGACAACACGCTGGCCGGTGGTCAGCGTCCACAAATCGGCGAGCGCCATTTTCGCGATCGTGAGACCGAACAGCGCGAGGCTCATGATGCGCACGAGACGCGAACGCAAGGTCACACCGGCGGCCAACAGCAGCGCTGCGTATATTCCCCAAATTGTCGACAGCGTGAATTGCAATCCCTGCCGGTCCTTAGTTGCGATGAAGTGCGAGCCGTGACGGAAGTACGCGACGGCTTCGAAGCTCATCCACATCAACGCGAGGACGTTCGCGCCGATCAGTGAGGCGGCGGCAGCAGTTCGCTCCCACTGCTCACCTTTGGACAGGAGCGCAGCGAAGAAGAGCGCCGCGCCGGCCTGGACGAGGAACGTTAGTGATTCCTTCGAAACGATCAGCTGCGCCGGGTTGTAAGCATCTCCAGCCTGGAAGCGCACGAAGACCGATGCGTAGACGGACACGATGAGCGCTCCCACTGCCGACGCGCGCAGGAAACGGCTGCCGATGAGCATTCCGGCCACCCCAAGGATGACGGCTTCGACGGCCCACCCGATCGACGCGTCGAGTTCATGCCACTGAAATCCGACGGCAATCGTCAGAAAGACCGCGGCAAGTAGCGCCGTCGCAGCTTGGGTCTCGTTGTTGGATCGCCATCTGCGAACCGCAGAATGGAGAACGAGCTCGGTCACGGCAACGTACGTTGCGAACGCGCCGCGCGCGTCCGGTGCGTGGCGGTCGATCAGCCACAAGCCGGCGATGTAATACGCGGCGCCGTTGATCACGGCCAGCGGGCTCTCGAAGACGTCGCCTTCTCGGCGCGTTGCGAACGGCGCGATCGTGAAGAGCCCGAAGAGCGCCGTCGCGTACCCCAAGCCGACGCCCGTCGTTGCCTCGCGAATGCCGGCGCCGAAGAGGATCCAACTCGCCATTGCGGTGAGAAGATTGAGCGAGCTCCACGCGCGAAACGCCGAGAGCGCGACGATGCCGGCGTCGAGGACGAGGATGTAGCCGTACAGCGCGCTCGGGTGTGACCGGCCGCCGACGAGCAAGGGATTGATGAAGCCGCCGATCGCTGCGAGCACTGCGAGCGCCTCGGAATCGTGACGCAATGCGAGCGCGGCGCCGATGATGGTCACGCCGAAGAGCGCGACGAAGGTGGTACCCGCCGGCAGCAGCTGATACCGGTTGTACGCGGCCCACAGCGACAGCGTCATGAGCGCAAGGCCGCCGGCGACGACTGCTTGTGCGAATGCCGGCCACTCGCGCTTGCGCGCCCATTCACCGGTTGCGATCAATCCCGCGCCGGCAAGCAGTCCGATGACGACGCGCGCGCCCGGACCGATGAGGCCGCGATCGACGCCGTACTTGAAGGCAAAAGCCGCCCCGATGAGTAGCGCGAGTGCACCGATGCGCGCGAACCACGTTCCGACGAGTTCCGATTCGACCGCGGCGGCGTCGGTCGCGCGCGGTCGCGGCGCGGCGGGTTGCGTCGCAGGTTGCGGGCTCGTGGCTCCGGGCGACGGTGTTGTGACGGCGGCGGTCGCCGGTGCGTACGCCGGCAACTGATCGATCGCGGGCAAGGCTTCGCCTTTGAGTGCAGCGACCTCCTGTTCCAGGCGGTACACCCTTCGGGTAAGCATCGTGATTTGATCCATGGCAACTCCTTTCACCCCAAAAGGATGACCCGCGGAGCAGGCTTTGGGTATCGGCACTCCTACTTAATCTTGCCTGAAGGGTGCCCGGCTGCATCTAGGTACAACCGGTAAGGAGCGCGCGTTAGTTCGGCGGCGTCGGGCAGCTCGTCGTGTAGGCGCACACGTTGAAGCCGTCGCCGCGGCTGTCCCGAGACGGCGGACATACGAGTACGCGATATATGAGGACGAGGTTCCCGGTCCGTTCTTGGCGCAAGGAGGGAGATCGGCTTGTTCGTCGAAGGTAAACGAGGAGATTTTGGCTTGGGCCAGGATGGCTTTGGAGGCAAGATGTCTTCTCCGTACGAAACGTCGCGACGAAAGGCGGCAAGCGTCGCGATGGCCGCGCTGGTACTCGTCGCGCTGCCGAGCCGGCCGCGTGTGGGCTACTCCTCGGTTCTGCTCGGGACCGCGGTGACGATGGGCACCAACCAGTCTGGTCAGCTTGGTCAGGCGCCCTCTTACTCTAATGCGACGCCGACGCAGGTGCATGATTTCTACCGATGGACAAGCATTTCCTCGCGGGACGAGCACGTTCTTGCGGTCATGGACGGCGGCGTATGGGGGTGGGGAGCAAACGGCGCGGGACAGTTGGGGCTCGGCTACGACGGCGGCGGTCTGAACTGTCAATGCGAATGGGTGCCTCACAAGACCGTGGGACTTTCCGGCGTGTCGGCGGTCGCTGCCGGATCGGGAATGAGCTTGGCGCTGAAGTCGGACGGAACGGTATGGTCGTGGGGCAACAATTGGTACGGTCAGCTGGGCGACAACTCCTCGATCCAATGGCGCAATGTGCCGCAGCAAGTTCCCGGACTCTCCGGTGTAGTTGCCGTCGCAGCAGGGCTGACGCACGGTCTCGCGCTGAAGTCCGACGGGACGGTGTGGGGGTGGGGCGACAATCGGGCGTCCCAAGTCGGTCCCGGTGGAACAATGATTCCGGCGCCCATTCACGTAGGGGGGCTGCCGGGTGTCGTGGCTATCGCCGCCGGGGGGTACGCAAGCTACGCCCTGACGGCCGCGGGATCGGTGTGGGCATGGGGTGCGAACGATCAAGGTCAGCTGGCGAACGGAGCCACCGGAGACCCTATTGCGATTCCGTCGCCCGTCGTGGGATTGACGGACGTCGTGCAAGTTGCAGGAGGTTCGTACCACGCTCTCGCCCTGAAGTCGGACGGGAAGGTTTGGGGATGGGGTGCCAATTTTTACGGAGAGCTTGGGGATGGCACCCTTTACTCGGCACCACGGACCGTACCGGGACAAGCAATGGGACTCTCTGGAGTTACATCGATCGCCGCCGGCGCGGATCACAGTCTCGCTCTGAAATCTGACCGAACGGTTTGGGGATGGGGGGACAGTCTTGCTGGCGAAGGGGGGCTTCCGCTGGATTTTCATGCTGCGCCCACTTTGATCGCCGGCGTCTCGGGCGCCAGGGGGATCGTCGCCGGCCACGGACACACCATAGTGATCATCCCTCCGCCGCCTCCTCCGCGAAATGTGACTGCCACGCCGGGTTCGGCTCCGCGGGCCATCGATCTGTCGTGGGAGGCGTCCGCTCCGGGTGATTCAGCTCCCGTTGCCGGCTACCATATCTACCGCGGGCAAATGCCGAACTCGATAACCTCATACGCCTTCGCCCCCGCGACGGGCACTCATTTCACCGATTCAAATGCATCGACGATCGGCGCTAGGTATTACTACTACGTCGCGGCCTTCAGCGTGGTCGAAGGCGCTCCTTCGAATCAAGCGTGTAGCCGCGCGTTTCCTTGGGTGGGCGCGCTCGGCTGTTCGGTTTAGGCAAGACCCCTCGTATTTCCGGGTTCTCCTTTGCGTTCGGACGATAAATCATCGGCACGCGCTTGAAGGATCCAGCGGGGTGTGTGAGCCTGGCTTAGTTTCCCGGCGTGCTGCAACTCGTAGCGTATGCGCAGACGTTGAAGCCGTCGCCACCGCTGTCGATAGCCGACGGCATGCCCTCGGCGAAGGCGAGAACGACTTTGTCGGGGTTCGCGGTCGCCATGTTGAGCCACGTGTTCGTGCCGTTGACCTGATACTGGTTGTTGGGGTTGAAGTGCACCGTCCCAACATTCGACATCCATGTCTGAACGGGGCCGAGGCTGGGCGCCTCGAGGATCCACTCGGCCGAGTTAAACAGCGACGTGTAGGTGACGTTCTTCGTCCAGCTCCAGTGGCCGGCGTTGGAGATCGAGATCGTCCAGCTCGTCCCGTTGTTGTATTTCACCGTGACGGTAATGACATCCCTGGGATGCACGGCGCACGTCGAGTCGCTGCTGCACCCGCTCGAGATCCGAGTCTCGGCGGCCGGGAGCATCTCGTACCACGCGTAATAGTCGGTCGTTCCGAGCGAGTCCATGCTCGCGCCGGCTTGAATGAGGTCGTTCGAGTCGTACCCTCCTATTCCCGTCCACGCGGCAGAAAAGCCTGGGCCGGTGACCGCCGCCGTCGGAACGGTGAACGTGCTGCGGACCGCGGTGAAGTGCTGCCCAGAGGCGGCGTATCCCGCCCAGTTGAGGCTTTGGACTGTGTCGTTTCGGTGGCCGAAGGAGCCATCGACAGGGATGAACAGGTGGCTGCCGTGGCCGGGGCTTTGCGCGTTCGATACCGTCGAGGACAGCAGCACGCCGAGCGCGACAAGCGCGATTGAAACCGAAGCCCGACCTCTCATCCCGATACCTTTCTAGCAGGGCAACGGGACCACCTGCCAGGCCGGGGCCGGTTTGGTGCCGATTGCAGCCCTTTGGAAAGGGACTTTCAGAACCTCTTACGCGAAGCCTTGCGATCCCTCGGCGTGTAGCGCACCGGTTGACCCAATGGCCGGCGGCGGGTAGGCTGTCCCGCTGTTGTCCAGGCACTTTGCAATGAAGACCTACTCTCCGAAACCTTCCGACATCACCCGCCGCTGGTGGGTGCTCGACGCCGACGGCCTGGTTCTGGGCCGGCTGGCGTCCGATGCTGCGCGCCTGCTTCGGGGCAAGCACAAGCCGATCTTCGCGCCGCACATGGACGTCGGGGACTACGTCGTCATCGTCAACGCCAAGAACGTGCGGCTGACGGGCAATAAGCTCGATCAGAAGCGCGCGTACCGGCACTCCGGCTACCCGGGCGGGCTCCGTTCCCAGACATACCGTGAGTACCTCGAGGCGCGCCCCAGCGAGGCCGTCCGCAAGGCCGTCAAGGGCATGTTGCCGCACAACCGTCTTGGGCGCTCCATGCTCGACAAGCTGAAGGTCTACGATGGCCCGGAGCACAAGCACGTAGGTCAGAACCCGCAACCGTACAAGCGAGAGGACATCACGAGATGAGCACGCTCGGCGCGACTGTTGGAGCCACCGGACGCCGCAAGGAGTCCGTCGCGCGCGTGCGTATTCGTCCGGGGACCGGTCAGTTCTCTCTGAACGGCCGCGACATCGAGGACTATTTCCCACGGCCGATCCTCCGCATGATCGTCACCGAGCCACTCCGCCTCACGAACACGGCCGACCAATACGACGTTTTCGCTCGGCTCGAAGGCGGCGGAATGTCGGGGCAGGCCGGCGCACTCCGGCACGGCATCGCCCGCGCACTCATCGCCGCCGACCCGACCCTGCGTAGCGAGCTGAAGCGCAAGGGTCTTCTCACGCGCGACGCGCGCGAGAAGGAGCGCCGCAAGTACGGCCTCAAGAAGGCGCGCAAGGCTCCGCAGTACTCCAAGCGCTAACAGCGCCCCGGTATGGGCGCGCTGTTCGGCACAGACGGCGTCCGCGGACGCTGGGGCACCGACTTAACTCCCGATCTCGTGCGTTCGCTGGCGTACGCCGCGACGCGCGTTCTGGGCGCCGAGCGGGTGCTGATCGGCCGCGACACGCGCGCATCGGGCGAGCCGATCGAACGCGAGCTCGCCGCCGGCATCGCGGCGGCGGGCGGGCATCCTCTTGTAGCAGGGATCATTCCGACTCCGGCGATCGCCGTTCTGGTCCGCTCGTATCGCTGCGAGGCAGGGGCCGTCATAAGCGCGTCTCACAATCCTGCCGACGACAACGGAATCAAGTTTTTCGGCCCGGACGGGATGAAGCTCCCGGACGACGTCGAGCACAAGATCGAATCGGAAATGGACGGTCCTGCGGCGTCGCCGGCGGATACGCGTGAGCCCGTTCCCGACGCGGAAGAACGCTATCTCGATTTCTTGCTCGACCACGCGCCGTCGGTCGCCGGGTTGCGCGTCATCGTCGACGCCGCGAACGGCGCAGCGTTTCACGTTGCGCCCGAAGCGTTGCGCAGAGCCGGTGCAACCGTCGAAGCGATCGGTGTGTCACCGGACGGACGCAATATCAATGACAACTGCGGCTCCACGCATCCAGAGCATTTGCAAAGGCTCGTCGTCGAGCGGGGCGCACACGTCGGCATCGCGCACGACGGCGATGCCGACCGGTTGATTGCGGTTGATGAAGGCGGCGAGATCGTGGATGGCGATCAAGTGCTCGCGATCTGCGCGCTTGATCGCAAGCGGCGCGGGGTGCTGAAAGGAAACGCAGTCGTCGCCACCGTGATGGCGAACCTCGGTTTTCATCGTGCGATGCGCGCGCATGGGGTTGACGTCGTCGAAACGGCGGTGGGTGACCGCTACGTGCTCGAGGCTATGCGCGAGCGAGGACTCGAGCTCGGCGGCGAGCAGTCCGGCCATTTGATCTTTCTCGACCGCCACACGACCGGCGATGGGATAATGACGGCGTTGCGTTTGCTCGACGTTCTGGTAAGAGCGGACATCCCGCTGTCGGAGCTCGCGGCGGTAGCGCCGCGCCTTCCGCAGGTGTTGATCAACGTAAACGTGGGGAATCGCGATGCCTTAGACGACGCCGCGCTTGTGTGGGATGAGGTCGAGAACACGCGCGCGGCGCTCGGGGAGCACGGCCGCGTTTTGATCCGCCCCTCCGGCACCGAGCCGGTCGTCCGCGTCATGGTGCAAGCAGACACGGAAGATGCCGCTCAATCCGAAGCGGAACGCCTCTCACACATCGTGGAGTCCGCCCTTTCGTAGTGAGCCGCGCGAACTTTCGAGAACCCGTACCATGGTAGCGGGAGGTGGATCATGACCGGTGTTCTCGAAAGTAATCGACCAGAGATAGCAGAGGTCTGCCGGCGTCATGGTGTGGTCCGGCTCGATGCATTCGGCTCAGCTCTTCGCGATGATTTCAGACCTGACGAAAGCGACGTGGACTTATTGGTCGAGTTTGGACCTATGGAGCCATACGCCAGGGTCGACGCCTACTTCGGCATGCTTGAAGATCTCAGAGCCTTGTTGGGTGTGGAGGTCGATCTGGTGATGGCGGGAGCAGTCAAGAACCCATACATCGCCCGGGACATCGAGCGTACGAAACGGACGCTGTATGCCGCGTGACGTACGCGCCTACTTGGTCGACATCATCGATTCGTGCGACGCCATCACTGTAGCGATTCACGGCCTCGATCTCACCGGGTATGACGGCAATCGCCTCGTCCGGTCATCTGTCGAGCGCGAGTTCATCATCATTGGAGAGGCTGCTGCAGCGCTTTCTCGGATCGCACCGGATGCATTCGCCGCGATCACGCGGGCACGACGGATCGTCGATTTCCGCAATCAACTTACACATGAGTATCCGACCGTAGACAACGCTCTCGTTTGGGCGATTGTCGGACACGATGTGCCGGTGCTTCGACGCGAGTGTGCTGCGCTAATTCAAAGTGTCGCACCCGAGGACGACCTCGGCTAGGCCCGGACAGTGTCCGTTCGGGCGATGCGACCCACCCCTGGATGCGGGTTACACTTATCTTTATGTGTGGAATCGTTGGGTACGTAGGAGAAGAACCCGCGCTGCCGTTCATGATGGACGGGCTGAAGCGGCTCGAATATCGCGGCTACGACTCTGCGGGTATCGCCGTCGTCGAGAACGGCGCGATTGAAATCGTTAAGAAGGCCGGCAAGCTCGAAGTGCTCGAGAAGGCGCTCGTCGGTCATGAATCGACCGGAACGTGCGGCATCGGACACACCCGCTGGGCGACGCACGGCGGGCCGAACGACGCCAATGCGCACCCGCACACGGATTGCAGCGGACGCATCGCGATCATCCACAACGGAATCATCGAAAACTTTCTGGAGCTGCGCGATCGTCTTCGTGAAGACGGACACGAGCTGCGAAGCGAAACCGACACCGAGGCGATTGCGCACTTGATCGAGAGCGAGATGGTCGGCAACCTCACCGCTGCGGTTCGCAAAGCACTTGCGCAAGTCACCGGCGCGTTTTCCATTGCCGTCGTGAGCGCGGACGAACCCGGCCTCGTCGTCGCTGCGAAGCGCACGAGCCCCCTCATCGTCGGCGTCGGCGCCGGTGGAACGATGCTCGCATCCGATCCCACCGCGTTGCTGCCGATCACGCGCGAGATGGTGCATATCCTGGACGACCAAGTCGTCGAGATTCGCGCAGACGGCTACCGCATCACGACGCTCGAAGGTGCCGACGCGGAGGGACAAGCGATTACCGTCGAAGGTGACCTCGTAGCCGTCGAGAAGGGCGGTTACGACGACTTCATGCTCAAGGAGATCTACGAGCAGCCCGCGGCGGTAAGAGACACACTTCGCGGACGCACGCACGACGGCGGCCGCATCGTGATGGACGAGTTGCGTCTGAACGAGCGCGACGTCCGCAACATCGACAAGGTTTTCGTCGTCGCGTGTGGCACGGCGTTTCACGCAGGCCTCGTGGCCAAATATGCGATCGAGCACTGGACGCGGCTGCCGGTGGAAATCGAGATCGCCAGCGAATTCCGCTACCGCGATCCGATCCTCGATCGCGATACGCTCGTCGTAGCGGTGTCGCAGTCGGGCGAGACGATCGACACGCTCGAAGCGGTACGTCATGCACGCGAGCAGCACGCGAAGATCCTCACGGTGTCGAACACGGTGGGTTCCTCGATTCCACGCGAGTCCGACGGCGTTTTGTACATGCGTGCCGGTCCGGAGATCGGCGTCGCCGCGACCAAGACTTTCACCACACAGATCACGGCGCTGGAGATTTTGGCGCTCTGGCTTGCGCAAGTGCGCGGCTCGCTTTATGCGAAGGAATGCGCGGAAATCGTCGAGGAGATGCACCGTCTTCCTGAACTGATCCGTCGTGCGCTCGAGTGCCGGCCCGCCGTCAAGCGCATCGCCGATGACATCGCGTCGTGTCGCGACGTCTTGTTCATCGGGCGCCACGTCGGATATCCGAGTGCGCTCGAAGGCGCGCTCAAGCTCAAAGAGATCTCCTACCTCCACGCCGAAGGGTATGCCGCCGGCGAGCTGAAGCATGGACCGATTGCGCTCATCGAAGAGGGCGTTCCGGTCATCGCGATTGCGAATCGCTGCCACGTGTACGAGAAGGTCATCTCGAACATCCAAGAGGTGAAGGCGCGCGGTGCGAATGTGATCGCCGTCGTGACCGAAGGCGACACGGAGGCGGCGCGTCACGCGGACTCAGTCATCGAAGTCCCCGAGACCGAGAACGAATTGTTGGCACCGATTGTGACTGCAGTTCCTTTGCAGCTTCTGGCGTACGAGGTTGCGAAAGTGCGTGGCAACGACGTGGACCAGCCGAGGAACCTCGCCAAAAGCGTCACCGTGGAGTAGTTGCCGTGATTCACGTACTGACCGCCGCGGACGTCAAGCGGCAAGACGCCGCGGCGGAGTGGCGCGGGATCTCCGTCGATCAGCTGATGCGCTCGGCTGGGGCCGCTGCGGCGTCTGCAGCCGCGAAAATGCTTGGGATGGTGTATGGAGCGCGCGTCGTCGTCGTGTGCGGGAAGGGAAACAACGGTGGCGACGGCTTTGTTGCGGCGCGGTTCCTTGCGCGGCGCGGTGCGAAGGTCACGGTGATCGAAGCGGGCGAGAGCAGAGACGCGGCCTTGCGCGCACGCAATGCCTTCGGCGGCCGGGTGCGCGAGGTTGGGGCTTTGGGGGCGGAATTATCGCGAGCGGATCTCGCCATCGACGCGCTGCTGGGCGTCGGGTTGACGCGCGCGCCCGGTGGAGTGATCGGCGAAGCGATTCGCTTGCTGGCCGGCGCGCCGTGTTCCGTGCTGTCGATCGACGTTCCGAGCGGGCTCGACTCGGATGCCGGACACGTCCCCGGCGATGCGGTGCGCGCATCCCGCACGATCACGTTCGGTGGGTACAAGCCCGGCCTGTTGTTTGCCGGAGGCGCTGCGCTGGCGGGAGGCGTCCACGTCGCCGACATCGGCATACCGCCTGATTTGCGACGCGGAACGGCGATCTCGCTTGAGCGTGACGACGTCGCCGGATTGTTGCCTGCGCGGGACCCGGGCGCGAACAAATACCGATCCGGTGTCGCGTTGCTCGCATGTGGATCGCGCGCGATGCCGGGCGCGGCGGCGCTCGTAGGTGGCGCGTCGGTGGCAACGGGAGCGGGTCTCACGATCTTGACCGCGCCGGCAAGCGTCTGTGCAATCGCCGTGGAGCGATCTCCCGAGATCGTCACCGTTCCGCTCGACGATGGTTTCGACGGTGTGTTCAACGATAAAGGCCTCGACGCCGTCCGCGAGAAGCTCGAGCGCGCAAGCGCACTCGCGATCGGGCCCGGGCTCACTCGCCATCGAGCGACGATGGAGGCCGTCCGCACGCTCGTTCAAGAAGCCGCGGTGCCGGTCGTTCTCGACGCCGACGGCCTGAATGCGTTCGAGGGGTCCGCGGATGCGCTCGCGAGGCGCATCGCTCCGACGATCCTGACGCCGCACGAAGGCGAGTTCGAACGGCTCGCGGGCCGCCCGGTTGAAAGCCGCTTGACCGACGCCCAGGCTCTGGCGCGCACAACGAATGCCGTTGTGTTGCTGAAAGGCGCCGGGACGGTCGTCGCATCGCCCGACGGACGATTGGCGGTGAACGTAACCGGCGGTGCGCGTCTCGCCTCTGCCGGAACCGGCGACGTGTTGACGGGCGTGATCGTGGCGCTGCTCGCGCGCGGCCTCGACCCGTTCGATGCCGCGGCGGCGGGCGCTTTTCTGCACGGAGCCGCTGCCGATTCCCTTCACTCGTCGACGCCGAGCGCGACGGATGTGCTCGGCGCGTTGCCCCTGACGCTGGGTGCGATCGCATGAGGCCGGCGTGGGCTGAGATCGACCTCGACGCGCTCGGGCGCAACGTAGCCACGATTCGCGCGCGCCTGTCTCCCGGAGCCCGCTATCTGTCGGTCGTGAAAGCGAACGCATACGGGCACGGCTCGGTCGAAGTAGCGCGCGCCGCATTGAACGCGGGCGCCGATTGGTTGGGCGTCATTCTCGTTGCCGAAGCGCGGATGTTGCGCGAGGCGGGCATCGACGCGCCGATCCTCTTGTTGCACGAGCCCCATCCCGAGGCAGCGGCCGAGTGCGTCGCGCTCGCCCTCACGCCTGTCGTGTTTACCGAACAAGCCGTCGCCGCGCTCGACGAAGCCGCGGAGAAAGCCGGTCGCACAGTGCACGTCCACATCAAGATCGACACCGGATTGAATCGTCTTGGTGTACCGCTACCGCGTCTCGACGAGCTGGTAAACGCGCTCGCGAAATCCGGACGGCTTGAAGTCGAGGGCGTCATGTCGCACTTCGCATTCGCGGACGAGCCGGCTAATACGTTCATCGATACGCAACTGTCGCGTTTCGAAGACGGGTGCGAACGGTTGCGCAGCCATGGCATCCAGCCGGCGATTCGTCATGTCGCGAACTCCGCTGCGACGCTCACGCGTTCCGAAGCGCACTTCGACATGGTGCGCGTCGGCATCGCGCAGTACGGATTGGCGCCGGGACCGACGCTCGAGAACGCGATGGACTACGCGCCCGTCATGGCTTTGAAGGCACGCGCTGCGATGGTGAAGCGCGTGAGCAAAGGCGACGGCGTGTCGTACGGATTGCGGTACGTCCTGGAGCGCGACGGAACGATCGTGTCGATACCCCTCGGCTACGCCGACGGGTGGCCGCGCAGCGCAGCCGGCGTGACGTCCGTTCTCATCGGCGGACGCCGTCACCGAACCGTCGGGACTGTTTGCATGGACTCGTTCATGGCCGACATCGGCGATTTCGACTGCGACGTCGGCGACGAGGTCGTCTTGTTCGGCGCGCAGGGAAATGAGCGAATTAGCGCCGAGGAAGTCGCCGAAGCAACAGGCACCATCAACTACGAGGTCGTCACCCGAGTGTCGCCGCGCATTCCGCGCGTGTACATTCGCGGGAATGGCTAAGAGCTCGCGCCGCTCGAAAGCGATCTGGTTCGGCGCCGCCGCGGCGAGCCTCGCGGCGGGGGTCATCGCCGAGCGCGCCTACGTCAAGCGTGACCGTTCGCGGCCCGACCCGGACGCCGGCGAGCCGTTTGGCACGCTTCGGGGTGAGATCATCACCAATGTCCTCTCGTCCGACGGCACGAAGCTGCACGTCGAGGAGTGGGGCAGCGGGCCGACGATCGTACTCGCGCACGGATTTTCCCTTGCGCTCGACTTGTGGCATTACCAAATCGCCGACTTGGGCAGGGATTATCGCGTCGTTGCGTTCGACCAGCGCGGCCACGCGCGGTCGGGCCGGCCGCCGACCGGCGACTGGTCGCTCGAAGCGCTCGCGCACGATTTGGATGCGGTGGTTCGCGCCGCCGGTCCCGAGCCCGTCGCCATTGTGGGCCACAGCATGGGTGGCATGCAGGTGTTGCAGTACTGCCGGCAGTTTCCCGAGGCGATCGGCTCCCGCGTTTCGGCTCTCGCGCTCGTGGATACGACGGCCGCCGACGTCATGGGCGGGATGGTTCCCGGCGTCGGCCGCTACGTGCAGGCGACCGTTCAGGGCTTCGAGGAAGCCGCGGTGCGGGCACTCGCCGTCAACACGCACCGCATCGACCGGATCCGGGGGCGCGTCGGCAACGTCGCGTATCTCGCGACGCGGTTCATGGGGTTCGGTATCGATCCCTCGCCGTCCAAAGTGGCATTCGTTGAGAAGCTCCTTGCGGAGACGCCGTCCGACGTCGTTGTCGCGCTCCTGCCGACGATGAGCGGCATGGACGTGAGCGATGTGCTCGATTCGATCGACGTACCGACGCTCGTGGCCGTCGGGTCGCACGACCGGCTGACGCCCGCGGGTGCTGCACGGCGGCTGGCCGAGGCCATCAAGGACGCAGAGCTGTACGTCATTGAAGGCGCCGGGCACTCCGCGGTGCTCGAACGGCCGCACGAATTCAACGCAGCGCTCCGACGCTTTCTCGTGCAGCGCGCCGGCTGGAAGTGATGGCCGGTATCGACGGCCTGCGGATCGGGCATTGGTCCGACTCCCGCGCCCTAACCGGCTGCACGGTGTTTCTCCCTCCGCCCGGCACGATGGGGGCGGTGTGGGTAGCCGGCGGTGCGCCGGCAACGCGCGAAACCGATTTGTTGCGCCCCGGCACGCTCGTTCAGGAAGTGCACGGGGTCGTGCTGACCGGGGGAAGTGCGTTCGGCCTCGCGGCTGCCGACGGCGCCGTGCGTTATTTGGAAGAGCACGGCCGCGGTCTCGACGTCGGCGTTGCCCGCGTGCCGATCGTGCCGGCGGCCGCGCTGTTCGACTTGTGGGTCGGGGACGCCTCTCGCCGTCCCGATGCCGCGGCGGGCTACGCGGCGTGTGAAAACGCTGTGGAGGGTGCACCTGGCGAAGGCAACGCCGGTGCCGGGGTGGGGGCGACCGTGGGCAAGCACGCTGGACCGGCGGCCGCTATGAAGGGTGGCTTCGGCTGGGCCGAGGAGGCCTCTGATGACGGAGTAGTCGTCGCCGCAGCGGCGGTGGTGAATGCGTTTGGGGACGTTCTCGGTGAGGACGGACGAGTCCTTGCCGGCGCCCGGGCGGCGCCCACCGGCGAGCCTCCGTGGACGCCGCCGAGCACCACGCTCCTCTGCGTCGTCACAAACGCCGACCTGACAAAAGAGCAAGCTTTTCGGGTTGGCGTGATGGCCGGGAGCGGCCTTGCCAGGGCAGTTCGGCCGGTGAATACAATGTTCGACGGCGACGCTGTTTTCGTCCTTGCGACTCGCACACATCAGGCTCGGATAGACGATGTCGGTTCGCGGGCAGCGAACGTCGTTTCGGCCGCTATCCGGCGCGGGGTTTTGGCGGCCGACAGCATTGAAAACGTGCCCGCGTGCTCATCGCCGGACGGCGTTCCGTACGCCGCGGACTAGTCGGGAGGATCGTGGGGACGCTCACCGAGTTGGGCGGACAAGCGGCAGTGTGCACGAAATGCCGCCTCGCGTCCGGACGCACAACGGTTGTGTTCGGCTCGGGCGCTCCGGACGCCGACTTGGTCTTCATCGGGGAAGCGCCCGGCTTCCACGAAGACAAACAAGGGTTGCCGTTCGTCGGCGCAGCGGGACAATTATTGGAGCAATTGCTGAACGGCATCGGGTTGAAGCGCGACGAGGTGTACATCTGCAACGTTCTCAAATGCCGTCCGCCCGGCAACCGCGATCCGATGGCCGACGAGATCGAAGCCTGCACGCCGTATCTTCGCGAACAGATCGCACTGATCGACCCGCGCGTGATCGTCTCGCTCGGAAATTTTGCGACGCAGTACTTGCTCGGGCGGAAGATCGGGATCACGCGCGTGCGCGGGCAAAAGATTCCGCTCGACGGACGGACGCTAATACCCGTGTTGCATCCCGCCGCTGTCTTGCGCGGGGGATTGGCCGGCTCGTCGATGAAGCAGACGGAAGAAGACTTCCGCACGATCCGAGCGACGCTCGACGCGCTTCCCCCGAAGCTCGCCGACATTCCCGACCCGGCCGAGCAGCTCGGGCTCTTCTAGGCAGCGCATGCGTCCAGAATTCTTCCTTCGCTCGCGGTCGCCGGACGAGACGCGCGACATTGCGGAAATTGTTGCGCCGTTTCTTGGGCCCGGCGACGTCATCGCGCTTTCGGGAGACCTCGGCGCTGGAAAGACGTGTTTCGTGCAAGGTGCGGCGCGAGGGCTCGGGGTGAAGGAGCGCGTGACGAGCCCGTCGTTCGTCCTCATGCGCACCTACCACGGAAGCTTGCCGGTTCTGCACCTCGACGTGTACCGCCTGAACAGCTTGCACGAGCTCGAGGACATCGGATTCGAAGAGTTGCTGGATCCCGGACACGTGATGTTTATCGAGTGGGGTGATGCGATCACGCCGTTGCTTCCCGAGGAGCATTTGGAAGTCGTGATCAAGGTGGCCTCCGACGACGAAAGAACGATCACGTTGCTGCCGTTCGGGAGCAACTGGATGCGACGCGTCGCTGCGATCGCCGAACGCATGGGCGAGTGGGAGAAGTCGGTTTAGATGCTGGTTCTGGGAATCGAGACGTCGACGAACGTGTCGAGCGTTGCGCTCGGGAGCGAGCAAGGTATCGTCGCCTCGACGTCGCTTTCGCGCGGCAAAGGTCACGCAGAGTTTCTCATTCCCGCTGTGAAGTTTCTGTGCGAGGAATCCGAAGTGGCGCTGTCGCAACTCGCGGGGATCGCCGTCGGCGTCGGCCCCGGGCTCTTCACCGGCATGCGTGTCGGTGTTGCAACGGCGAAGACGATTGCACAGGCGCTCGGCGTACCGCTTGTAGGCATCGCGTCGCTCGACCTTCTTGCATTTGAGATCCGCTACACGCCGAAGCTCATTTGCGCGTGCATCGATGCCCGTCGGGGCGAGGTGTTCTGCGCCTTCTACCGCCAAGTGCCTGGTGGCGTGCAGCGCGTGAGCGATTACGTGGCATGGCCACCGCAGCGCCTTGCGGCGGAAATTGAGGCCCGCGTCGAAGAGGTACTGTTCATCGGTAACGGCGCGCTGCTGTACAAGGAGCGTCTCCCCAAGCTTCGGACGGAATACGCGGCGTTTTCTCGGGCGTTTCCCCAAGCAAGCGCTTTGGTCGAACTCGCACTGCCGCGGTTTTTCCGCGAGGAAACGGACTCGCTCTACGAGCTCGAGCCGCTGTACATTCGAAAGGCGGATGCGCAGATTGCGTGGGAGGAACGCGGTGTCGTCATTCAGCGGCCTGGGCGCGTGAAGACTCGGAAGCGCGAGGGAGAGAGATGAGAGCGCCGTCTGATCCTCCGAGCGTTCCTGCCGAGATCGAGCTGTCGCCTATGCGGCGGCGCCATGTGCGCGACGTGCTTGCGATCGAGCGCGTCGTGTACCCGCGGCCGTGGAGCGCTGCGTTGTTCTTCAGCGAGATTGCGCAGCGTTCGAGCCGGTACTATCTCGTCGCGCACTTGCACAAGACGCTCGCAGGCTACGGCGGGCTCATGTGCCAACAAGACGAAGGGCACATCACGACGCTCGCCGTGCGGCCGGAGTTTCAGCATCAGCGCATCGGGTCGCGCGTGCTGTTCGCTCTCGTGTCCGAAGCGCGGCAACGTGGGATGGCATCGCTCGCGCTCGAAGTGCGCGTCGCGAATTGGCCGGCGCAACGCCTTTATTCCTGGTTCGGGTTCCGCCCGGTCGGTGTGCGGAAGAACTACTACAGCGAGACCGGAGAGGATGCCCTCGTGATGTGGGTGGACGACATGCAGGGCGAAGAGTACGGCGCACGGCTGGGCCGCATCGAAGTGGCGGTACGGCGCGCATGATCGTTCTCGGCATCGAAACCTCGTGCGACGAGACGGCAGTCGCGATCGTTGAAGACGACCTCGTCCGATCGAACTTGATCACGGCACAGATCGACGTGCACAGTCGTTTCGGCGGCGTCGTTCCCGAGCTCGCTTCGCGTGAACACTTGCGCGCGATCAACCGCGCGATCGCGCAGTCGACGGAGCACGCACTCATTTCGATGCGCGATATCGAGGCGATCGCGGTCACCATAGGGCCGGGGCTCATCGGCGCGCTGCTCGTCGGCGTGGCCGCGGCGAAGTCGCTGGCCATGGTGCTGGACGTTCCGCTCATCGGCGTGAATCACCTCGAAGGTCATGTGGAGTCGGCCTTTATCGACCGCAAGGATCTCGCGCCACCGGTGATCGCGCTCATTGTGTCCGGAGGTCACACGATGATCGCGGAGATGCCCGAGCACGGACGTTTCGACATTCTCGGTCAGACGATCGATGACGCGGCCGGCGAAGCTTTCGACAAGATCGCGCGCTTTCTCGGTCTGCCGTTTCCGGGCGGCCCCGAGATCGACCGGCTGGCACGCAAGGGCAACGCGAACGCCGTGCGGTTTCCCCGCGCGATGATGGGCGACGACTCATTCGATTTTTCGCTGTCGGGCCTGAAGACCGCGGTCATCCGGTGGATTCGCGAGCGCCAGGCCGCGGGAGAGGACTTCGATCCGGCCGACGTCGCCGCGTCATTCCAGGAAGCCGTCGTCGACGTGCAGGTTGCGAAGACGCTTCGCGCAGCCGAGGAACGAGGTCGGAAGACGATCATTCTCGCCGGGGGCGTTGCGGCGAACTCACGGCTGCGCGAACGCATGAGCGAGGAAGCGGCCGAGCGGGGCATCGACGTCGTCGTGCCGCCGCCACGTCTGTGCACGGACAACGGGGCGATGATCGCCGCGGCCGGCCTGCGCCGGCTGGCTCGTGGGGAATCGACTTCTTTGGACGTCGCGCCCGACGCCAATCTTTCGCTCGCCTGAGCTGCGGTGTACGCTCCTCGCCGATGGTACGCGCCGAACACAAGAGCCTCGCGCTGATCCTGACGAGGGATCTCGCGTCGAATCTCGCGACGCCGCTTTTCATCGTCGATCCCGAAGGCACGCTCGTGTTTTACAACGAGCCGGCGGAAGCAGTGCTCGGCAAGCGGTATGCCGAGGCCGGCGAGCTGAGCGCCGACGATTGGAGCGGTGCGATGTTCGATCCTCAAGACGAGACCGGCCGGACGATGCGGCCGCGCGAGATGCCGCTCGGAATCGCGTTGTCCGAGCATCGTCCCGCGCACGGGCGCATGAGCATCACCGGATTGGACGGCCTGCGGCGAACGATCGAAGTGACTGCGTTTCCGTTATTCGCGCGGTCGAACGAAGTCGCCGGAGCAGTCGCGATCTTCTGGGAGGATCGCGGAGACGCGCCGGAGTAGTCGTGCGCGGCAAAATCTGGGGTTGCCGCGGATCGCTCGCTACTCCCGGGCCCGACACCGTCCGTTACGGCGGCAACACATCGTGCGTCGAGCTTCGAATGCGCGACGACACGCTCATCATTTTGGATGCGGGGACGGGGCTGCGGCCGCTCGGGGTGAAGCGTGCGCACAGCATGCCGTCGCGGATTCATATTCTTCTGACGCATTTGCACATGGATCATCTCGAAGGTCTCGGGTTCTTTGCGCCGGTGTGGGATCCGAACATCGAGCTGCATGTCTGGGGCCCACCTTCCCCGACGCATAGTCTGGGCGAACGCATCGAACGGTATTTCTCGCCTCCGCTCTTTCCGGTACAGCTGAGTGATGTTCCGTCGCGCCCCGTCTTTCATGATGCCGATGGGGCATGGGAGATCGGCGCGGCGCGTGTGAGCGCATGCTCGATCTCGCATTCGGGGCCGACAGTTGGGTACCGCATCGAGGAGAGCGGCTGCGCGCTGGCATACATGCCCGATCACGAGCCGATGCGTGGGAAGGATCCGCGCACGGTTGAACCCGAGTGGCTATCGGGACACGAGATCGCTCAAGGCGCAGACATATTGCTGCACGACTCGCAATACACGGCGGAGGAATACGAAGAGCGCGTCGGCTGGGGGCATTCGAGCTTCGAGCACGTCGTGGCGTTCGGGCAAGTATCGGCGGTCGAGCGGCTGATCATGTTCCACCACGATCCGATGCACACCGACGACGAGCTGGACAAGAAATTGGCGTATGCGCGCACTCTCTGGGGTGGCGACGGCCCCGAAAACGCGTACGAGGGAATGGAGTTCGAGCTTTAGTCCTTACCCGACGCGCTCGATGATCATCGCCATTCCTTGGCCGCCGCCGACACACATCGTCTCGAGACCGAATGTCTTGTCGAGCGTCTGCAAGTCGTTTAGCAGCGTGTTCATGATGCGCGCGCCGGTCATCCCGTAGGGGTGGCCTAGCGCGATCGCGCCACCGTGCGGGTTCAGCTTGTCGTAGCCGAAGCCGATCTCGCGTGACACGGGAATGACTTGCGCGGCAAACGCTTCGTTTAGCTCGACAATGTCGATGTCGTTGATCGACATGCCTGTCACCTTCAGCACTTTACGGATCGCTTCGATCGGGCCGACGCCCATGATTTCGGGGTCGATGCCTGAAACGGCCGATGCCAGAATGCGCGCGAGCGGCTTGATCTCGAGCTGTCTTGCGCGCTCCTCGCTCATCACGACGACTGCTGCGCCGCCGTCGTTCAGGGGACAGGAGTTGCCCGCCGTCACGACGCCGCCGTCCGGCTTGAACGCCGGCGGAAGAGACTGAAGCTTTTCGAGCGTCGAGGAGGCGCGCGGGCCGTCGTCTTTCGACACGACGGTTCCATCGGGCGTCGTGTACGGCGAGATCTCGCGGTCGTAAAACCCGGACTCTTGCGCCGCGACGGCGCGCATTTGCGACTGCTGCGCGTACTCGTCCATTTCCAGGCGCGAGACGTCGAAGCGCTCGGCGACATTTTCGGCCGTAAGACCCATGGGGATGTACACGTTCGCGATCGCATCGTCGCCGTACAGCTTCGGGTGCAGCTCGCTCATGTCGCGCGGCATGTTGTTGACGCGGGTGATCGATTCGACGCCGGCCGAGATGAATGCGTCGCCTTCGCCTGCCTTGATCGCGTGGAACGCCATGCGGATCGTCTGCAAGCTCGACGCGCAGAACCGGTTCACCGTCGTGCCGGGAACCGAGTCGGGCAAGCCGGCGAGCAAAGCGATCCGGCGTCCGAGGTTCATTCCTTGCTCGCCTTCCGGGAACCCGCACCCGCACATGACGTCCACGATTTCGGAGGGATCAAGCTGCGGGACCTTATCGAGCGCCTTCTGGATGGCGAATGCGCCGAGATCGTCCGGGCGGGCGTCCTTCAATGATCCTTTTTGGGCGCGCCCGATCGGGGTGCGAGCAGCGGCGACGATGACGGCTTCCGGCATGGCTCCTCCTCGGCTTGGTCTGTGTATTGAACGCGGTTTGTGCCCGCGCTACCAAATCGGATCCCCTTGCCCCTTCCGGCCGAAATTTCCAGGGGTGACATTTGCGGGGCCGGGTGCCAGAATGACAATGGTCACCGGAGGTCTGAATGGCGATTCCCCAACCTGCAGAGGAAGGCTGGCGCTGCGTCCAGTGTTGTGAGGAAGTCGACGACGACCTCACCGTGCACCGTTTCGGGCTGACGTTCTGCGCCGACGATTGCTTCCAGTCCTGGCGGATGACGGATGAAGGCCGCTGGTGGCGGGAAATGGTTTCGAATGAGTTCGACTCTCGCGGGCACCCGCGAGGCCAGACGCTTCACTGAACCGCCACCAACTCCTCGAAGAATCGGTCGATGTCGTCCTCGCTCGTATAGAAGCTCGGGCTCAGACGCAGGGCGCCGTGGCGCTCGTCGATGATCACGCCCCGCTTCAGTAATTGTTCGAGAACGTGCTTCGAGCTTTCCACTTCGATGGTGGCGATCCCTCCACGACGCGCGGAATCCCGCGGTGTTCTGGTCGAAAATTTCGCGTCGTCGGCTTTTGCGAGCGCGTAGTCGATCAATTCTTGCGTTCTTTCTCGGATGCGCGCGACGCCGACCTCCAAGATAATCTCGAGGCCGGCGGCGGCGGCGTAGATTGCAGCCGGCGAGGGCGTGCCGAGGGCAAGGCGCTGCGCGTTGTCGGGCCAACTTAGCTTGGCGTTGTCGAACTCGAAAAAATTTGCCTGGCTGAACCAGCCGGTGACGGTGGGCTTCAACGTGTGCGCAACGCCCGCTCGGACATACACGAACGCGATGCCGGGGCCGCCGAGCATGTACTTGAGCGGACCGGCGACGAGCGCGTCCGTCCCGAGGTTGTGAACGTCGATCAGTACGGTTGCCGAACCGTGGAAGTCGTCGATGACGCTGAACACACCTGCGTCCCTGCACGCGTCGACCACTTTCTTCGCATCGAGCAGCTCACCGTTGAGGTAGGACACGCGGGACGCGGAACACACCGCCGTCCGCGAGCCGATTGCATTCAGGTAGGAGTCCGCACGCATGTCGTCCACCCAAACGACGTGTCCACCGCGTTCTTCTTGCGCAAGCCATACGTGGCAGTCGGTCGGAAACTCCTTCCGTGAAAGTACGATCTCGTTCCGCTCATCGAACCGGATGCACGAGGCGAGTGAGGAGAGTCCGGTGGAAACGGACGGGGTCAGCGCGATCTCGTCGTCATCGGCACCGATGAGTCGCGCATAGAGAGATTCGAGCCGACGCATCTCCGGCAGGATGTCTTCGAACCACACGACCTCCGCGGACGCTTTCGTTTCCCACGCGTCGAGAAAGCGGTCGACCGCCGCGCGGGCGCGGCGCGAGAGCGGGGCAAGTGTGTGCATGCCGAGAAATGTCCGATTCTCGACCGCCGGGAACTCGGCGCGCCACGCGAGGAGATCTTCGGGTCCTCTCATCGCGGATGATCGTACCGATCGCCAGGAATCGCCGTCGCCGGCGTCGAAGAGGTTCCCATGCGCCGCCGAACGCGCTCATTCGCGCTGACCATCGTGGTCTGTTTGCTCTCCGTTCTTCCCGCGCGCGCCGAGACCATCGCCGAACAGCTTCAGCGACAGCTCTGGACGTATGGAGACACGACGCCGAATGGATGGACCGGCGGCGACGGAACGTACTCGGTGCTTTTGCCGGACCGGCGAGTCGTGTGGCTCTTCTCCGATTCCTTCCTCGGGCCGACGAACGCGGACGGCTCGCGCCCTACCAACGCGCCGTTCGTACACAACTCGATGGTGGTTCAAAACGGCGCCGAGTACTCGACGAATCTTCCGATGGGTTATCCTCGCACGCTCATCGAGCCCCCCGATCGCGTGACGTTTTACTGGGTGGGCGACGCACTCGTGGAGAACAACGAATTGCTAGTGTTTGTCATGCACTTCGCTGCAGCGCCGGCGCCGTACGCGTTTCAGCAAATCGGCACCGACGTGGCGCGGTTCTCTCTTGACACGCTGACGTTGCAGGGCGTCACGCCGATGCCGTTTGCCTTTGCGCCCGGGGACGACGGCATACCGGTGTCGTACGGGGCTGCAGTTCTGCGGCAAGGCGGTTACGATTATCTGTACGGCACGGAAGACATCCACCTAGACAAGTACCTGCACCTGGCGCGCGTCCCAGCAGATCACCTCCTCGATGGAGCCTGGGAGTACTGGACCGGCGTGGATTGGTCGCGTGTACCGGCACGTGCCGTCCGGCTGATGACCGGAGTTGCGAACGAGTTGAGCGTGCACCGCATCGGCGACCGGCTCGCGCTCGTCACCCAAGATCACGCCGTCGGCGACGACGTGATGATGTCGACGGCGCCGGCGCCGGAAGGACCATGGTCGGCGCCGGTGGCGATCTTTCACATTCCTGCAACCGCCGGGCTCGTGACGTACAACGCAAAGGCGCACGAGGAGTTTTCGACGGATCACTCCCTCGTCATCACATACAACGCGAACACGACGCCGACTAACTCGGCGGCGCTCTATTCGGACATCACGAACTACCGGCCACGCTTCGTCCAGGTCGCGATTTAGAACGCTTTCCCGGGGTTCAGAATCCCGAGCGGATCCAGCGCCGTCTTGATCGATGCGTGCAGGGCGTGAGCGCGTTCGCCGATCTCGCTCTTGAGGTACGGCAGCTTGAGGATTCCGACGCCGTGCTCGCCGGTGATCGTCCCGCCGAGGTCCATCGTCAGGCGGATGATCTTGTCGAAAGCCGTGCGGGCTTTGTCTACGGATTCCGGGTCGAATTGGTCGAAGAGGATCGTCGGATGCATGTTTCCGTCGCCGGCGTGACCGAAGGTGCCGACGGTGACACCGGTGGTACGTGCGATCTCGTCGATCCCAACGAGGAGTGCGGGGATGGCGCGTGTCGGTACCGCGACGTCGTCGGACAATGTATCTCCCAGGAGCTTGAGCGCCGGGTGCGCGAGCCGCCTCGCCGTCATCAGCAGCTCGGCTTCGGCGGGATCCGAGGATCGGACCAGCATCGCGGCGCCGGCGCCTTTGCAGATCGTCTCGACAGCGGAGAGCTCTGCTTCTTGCTCGGCCGAATCGGATTGCACGAGCAGCAACGCTTCGGGTTCCGTGCCGAGGCCCATCGGCTTCCACCTTTCCACAGCGCCTATCGTCGTTCGGTCCATCAGCTCGAGCCGGGACGGCGTCAGCGTTGTGGCGATTGCGGTGATGGCCTCTCCGGCCGCCCGAACCGTGGCGAACGAGGCAACGAGGGTCCCCGGCGGCTGCGTTGCGGGCCGAAGGCGAAGCGTGGCTTCGGTTACGATTCCGAGCGTCCCTTCCGATCCGATGAAAAGATGCACGAGGTCGTACCCGGCGACGCCTTTTCGTGAGCGACGCCCGATGCGAATGACCGAGGCGTCGGCGAGCACGACCTCGAGTCCCAGCACGAAATCGCCGGTGACGCCGTACTTCACGCAGCAGAGGCCGCCGGCATTCGTGGCGATGTTTCCCCCGATTGTGCAGAACTCGAAGCTTGCGGGATCCGGCGGGTAAAAGAGCCCGTGCTCGATTGCGGCGCGGTTGACGTCGGCGGTGATGACGCCGGGCTGCGCGACGGCCAGCTGGTTGTGCGGATCGATGGTCACGATTTCGTTCATCGCCGTCAAGGACAGAACGATGCAGCCGTCGATCGCGTTTGCGCCGCCCGCCAAGCCACTGCCGGCGCCCCGGGGGACGATTGGAATCCGGCGTTCGGCGGCGACGCGCACGGCGCTTTGCACTTCTTCGGTGGAGCGCGGAAACACGACGACGGCCGGAATTCCGGCGTCGGTCAGTGTGGTCTCGTCGAACCGATACGCCTCGAGGGTCTCGCCGTCGGACTTGACGCGGCCGTCCGGCAGCGTCGACCGCAACGCTGCGACGACGTCACTGTTCGCCATGGTGCGCACAGACTATGCCACGATCACTTTGGCAGTCGGGGCCGCGACACCGGATACTGCGGCGATGAGATTCCGGGGAAGAACCGTCGTCGTGACCGGTGCGGCATCGGGCATCGGCTTCGAGATGGCTCGCCTCTTCATGGAAGAGGGGGCGACCGTCTATGCGTCGGACCTGAGCCCGGCCGGCGTGCCCGATGGCGCACGTGGGGTCCAAGCCGATGTGTCCGTTGCCGCCGACGTGGAAGCACTGATGGAGCGCGCGACCCGCGAAACGAGCCGTCTCGATGTCGTTTGTAACAACGCCGGAATCGGGTCGACTGCCGACGCCGTCGCGTGTTCGGTGGAGGAATGGGACCGAGTCTTCGCCGTCAACGCGCGGGGCGTGTTTCTAGGCACGAAGTTTGCGCTGCCCCGCATGCTGAGCGGGGGCGCGGGATCCATCGTGAATACCGCGTCCGTTGCCGGGCTCGTCGGATTGCGCGATCGCGCGGCCTACTGCGCGAGCAAGGGAGCGGTCATTGCGTTCACGAAACAGGTAGCAATTCAGTATGCGGGGACGGGCGTGCGGTGCAACTGCCTGTGCCCAGGCACGGTAGACTCGCCGTGGGTTGAAGGTCTCTTGAACGAAACGCCGGATCCCGTTGCGGCACGTGCCTCGCTCGTCGCGCGGCAGCCGATGGGTCGGCTCGGAACACCAGAAGAGATCGCTCGTGCGGCGTTGTATCTCGCATCCGACGATGCGGCGTTCGTCACCGGAGCCGCGTTCGCGATCGACGGAGGGCTGACCGCAGGATGAAGATCGTTTCGTTCGAATACGACGGACGCGTTCGCGCCGGCATCGTGGAAAACGACTGGGTGCGCGATGCGGGCAACTCGGTTTTCGAGCCGGAGCCGGGTGAGGCCGTCGCGCGACTGGACGACGTCACGCTGCTTGCGCCGGTACCACGTCCGGGAAAAGTCGTGTGCATCGGACTCAACTACCGCGACCACGCCCAGGAAACGGGACAACAGTTGCCGTCGTCTCCGCTCGTCTTTGCGAAGTTCGGCAACGCCGTGACCGGACCCGGCGCGCCGATCGTCATTCCGCCGTTTACGACCCAAGTGGATTACGAAGCCGAGCTCGGCGTCGTAATCGAGCGCACAACGCAACGCGTATCGGCCGAGCACGCGCTGGATTCGGTGTTCGGGTACACGTGCATGAACGACGTCTCGGCTCGCGATCTTCAGTTTGCAGATGTGCAATGGACCCGAGGAAAGTCGCTGGATACGTTTTGTCCGATCGGGCCGTGGGTGGTGACGGCCGACGACGTGAAGGATCCGCAAGCGCTCGGCATCAGGTGCGTCGTCAACGATCGCGTGCTCCAGGATTCAACGACGGGAAACATGATTTTCGGCGTCGCGGAGCTGATCAGCTTCATCTCGCAAGGAATCACGCTGGAGCGAGGAGACGTGATCGCCACGGGAACCCCTTCGGGCGTAGGGTTCGTCCGCAAGCCGCCGGTGTTCCTCGCCCCGGGCGATTCCGTGACGATTTCGATCGAGGGAATCGGCGACCTGACAAACCCCGTGATCGCGCACCCTTAAAGCGCGATGACCGTCAGCGATGTTCTCGCGGTTTTCTGTTCCCAGGGTTCGAATCGGACGAGCGTGCCCCCTGCGGCGCGCACCGACGCGATTCCGTGCCCGGGATAGCTCGACGCCGGCTCGATCGCAAAGACATACGCGTCACCGAACCACGGATAGCCCTGGGTCGCGTGCGCTTCGAGCCAGTACCACGCGTGGGGAAAGATCGCAGTGTCCCACCGCATTTCGACGCGCAGCCCGAGATCGCTGTTCGTTATCGCCGCGAATCCTTCCTTGAAGTCGGTGAGATAGCCGAACCGATCTCGTCTTTGTTTGGGAGATGCCAGGATTTGCAGGTCGGCGGCTTGGCCGTCGCGTCTCGTCGCGTGTGGCCATGCCGATCGAGCGCCGGGCTGCAAGTCGCCGGCGTCCACATCGCGCTGTGCATCTGTAACGAATGTGGTTGCGTCGCATTCGATCCGAGAAGATTCAGAGATAAGCGGCGCACCGAAAGCAGGATGCTGGCTCCACATTGCCTCAAACGCCTCGGTGCCCGAATTCTGAATCGTCTCGGTCACGTGCAGGCCCCCAGCATCGACTCTGACCTCTTTTCCGACGCGAGCAGGGAGCGATGTGAGCATTGTGCTCAGCCGAACTGTCGCCTCATGCTCCGTCTCCTCGACCTCGTCGATGCGCCACGGCACCATGCACGCTTCGCCGTGAAATCCCCACTCGACACCGTTTTCCACGCAAGGCTCGCCGCCGTTGGGAAAGATGGTCTGCCACCCTCCCGGGTAGCTCTGAAGGAACCTCGCCGTGCTGTCGGTCGCGGTTAACTCCTCGCGCGGCCGCAGTCCCCACGGCGACGTCCACAGGAGATTCAACCCCATGTAGCGAAGAGCGAGGATGTCCGCGCCCTTTGCCGGAAGGACATCGACTTCCACCGGGGGGAGGGTGACGCGCGTGATGTCCCAGCCGTTGCGCTCGACGGTGCGAACGCTCACCGTTCAGGCGGCGTCGCGTACTCGCGGCCCGGCGTGATCGCGAACCAATCCGGGCGTGTCGGGTCGCGGTCATACGGATAGCCTCCGAGCTTCTGGTAGAGCTCGCTGTATTCACCGAGCTTGTCTCGATCGAGCTTCACGCCCAAGCCCGGGCCATTCGGAACCGCGATTTCACCGCTCTCATATTGCATGAGACCACCTTCGATGATGTCGTCGGTCAGGTGGTGGTAATGCGCGTCGGCCGCGAACTGGAGGTTCGGCAGCATCGCTCCGAGGTGCAGCATCGTTGCGAGCTGGATGCCGAGCTCCCCGCTGGAATGAACCGATACGCCCCACTGGAACGTTTCGCACACCATGCCGGCTTTCAAGGCTTGTCGGAGACCGCCCCAGAACGTCGTGTCGAGCAAGATGACGTCGACGGCTTCCAACCGAATGCACGCGGCGAGTTGCTCGAAGTTGACCACGACGGTGTTCGTCGCCGTCGGGATGTTGATTCGATCGCGAACGCGCCGCATGCCGTCGAGGCCCCAGGTGGGATCTTCGAAGTAGTCGTTGCGGAGGTGCTGTATCTCTTGGGCGACGGCGATGCTCTCTTCCACGC
>JAIVGO010000160.1 GCA_020201525.1 Actinomycetota bacterium
GCGCTTAATCGGTTCGATCGGTGTGGGATCGACGCCTCGCAACGCGGCGCAATAGACGCTGACGAGGTCGCCGAAGAGCACGGAGCTCGCGAGGATGGCCAGATCAGACGTGCCGAAGGACCACGCCTGCCAGGGCTCGTACGACCCCAGCGCGTCGATGCGCGCCGCAATCGACGCTTTTTCGATTTCGGCGCGCAAGATGACGAGCGCGTCACCAGGATCGAGCGGGACGATCTCGTTGTGAAGCGCTTCGGGCATCACTGCCGACGACGCGTGCAGCTTTGCGTTCTCGTTCAGCTGCGTCTTCCACCGCGACGCCGCGACGCCGAGGACACCCTCTTGCCCCCAAATGTGCGGGCGCGTCCCCACCAGTGCGTGTGCGAGACGCTTCGCGTCGTTTTCGTCCGAGCGCACGACCGCACGCCACCGGCCGAGCCCTTCGCGGCACGCGTCGAGCGCGGCGTTGATTTCGCCGTCGAGGTCAGGCACGAGACCGGCGCGCTCCCCCACCACCAGCACCGACGCGGCGAGTGCGGCAAACGCCGCCCGCGGCATCAGCCCGCCGGGCGTCGGCACGATGCAGGGAACTCCGGTTTCCGCGGCTCGTGCTTCGAGCGCGCCGCCGGCGGCGACCACGGCCAGTTGCGCGCCCCGGTTGCGGGCGACGTCGAAGCACGCGAGCGTTTCTTCGGTGTCCCCGGAGTACGACACGCAGATCACGAGCGTCTCGTCGCCGGCCCACAGCGGCAGGTCGACGCCTTTCACGACCGCAACGGGAATCGCCGCGCGGGTGGAGGCGATGACGCTCAGCACGTCGCCGGAAATCCCGCTGCCGCCCATGCCGCAGACGACGACGTTCGCGACGGACCACGCCGGCAATGCGGCGGCGCGAGCGGCGGCGAACGAGTCGCGCCACATGTCGGGGGTCGACTCGACGACGGCGAGCATTCCCGACGGATCGTGAGCGTTCAGCAGCGACGCGTCGTCGAGCGAGGTCGGGTCGAAGGCGTTCAGCGCTGCGGCTTCTCCGCTTCGTCGATCAGCATGATCGGAATGTCGTCGCGGACCGGATACACGAATCCGCACGTTCCACGGCAGTAAATCTTTTGATCGGCCTCGATGTATTCCACGTTCCCATGACAGTTCGGACACGCGAGAATCTCGAGCAGCTGTTGGTCGAGCGGCACGCGGCCTCCTTTCGCCGGCGCGATTCTAACGAAAGATGCCCAGGACGCGGTCACGCAGCACCTCGCCCACCTGAGCGTCTCGCGCTTCGACGTTCAACCGCAGCAGCGGCTCGGTATTCGAGGGCCGAACGTTGAACCACCGGTCGTCCCATTCCACCGTGAGGCCGTCGGTAAGGTCCTGCGCCCCCTCGGGGAACGCCGTCGCCACGGCTGCAATGGCCGCCGCCTGGTCCGCGACGTCGGTGTTGATCTCCCCGGAGTTCCAGTAGCGCCGGAACGGCTGCAGGATCTTCGACAGCGGCTCGTCGCGCGAACCGAGCACCGAAAGCACGTGCACGGCGGCGATCAGCCCCGAGTCCGCCCGGTAATTATCGCGGAAGTAATAGTGGCCGGAATGCTCCGCGCCGAAAATCGCACCGGTTCGCGCCATCAACTCCTTGATGAAGGAGTGCCCGACGCGGCTTCGAATTGGTTCGCCGCCCATCTCCCTGATCGTCTCCGGCACGACGCGCGAGCAAATGATGTTGTGGATCGCTTTCTCGCCGGGGTGCTTCCCGAGAATCGATTGCGCGACGAGCGCCGCCGTCAGCGAGCCGCTGACGGGCTCGCCGCGCTCGTCCAGAAAGAACGCGCGATCCGCGTCGCCGTCGAACGCGATGCCGATGTCCGCCTGGCTTTCGGTCACCGCCCGTTGCAAGTCGACGAGGTTCGCCGGCTGCAACGGGTCGGCGGGGTGGTTCGGAAACGTGCCGTCGAGGTCGAAATAAAGCGGCACGAGCTTCACCGGCAACCGTTCGAACAGCGCCGGTGCGACCAAACCGCCCATGCCGTTCGCGGCGTCGGCCGCAACGGTGAGCGGCCGCATGTCGCCGAGATCGGCTTGGGACAGCACGTGGTCGACGTAGGCGCCGAGCAAATCGATCCGCTGAATCGTGCCGAGCTTCTTCGACGCGGGAAACCGTCCGTGGGTCGCGAGCTCTTTGATATCGGCGAGCCCGGTGTCCTGTCCGACCGGGGCGGCGCCGGACAGACACATCTTTATTCCGTTGTATTCGGCCGGGTTGTGCGAGGCGGTGAACATCGCTCCCGGCATCGAGAGGTGCCCCGACGCGTAGTAAAGAAGGTCCGTCGAAACGAGCCCGAGATCGACGACGTCCGCGCCCTGCGTCGCCGCTCCCGAGATGAATGCGGTGGACAAGGGCTCGGACGACGCGCGCATGTCGTGACCGACGCCGATGCGAGACGCGCCGGAAAACAGAACGAAGGCCCGGCCGATCGCATGCGCAGCTTCTTCGTCGATCTCGTCCGGGTAGACACCGCGAATGTCGTAGGCCTTGAAGATTGCGTCGAGATTCATGCTCCGCAATCCTACCGTCGCGCTATTTCTTCGCGCCGCTTCGCAACGAGCGGACGACGGTTACGATCGGAGCCGCTTGCGTTTCTTCGGCAAGGCGGAGCGCTTCGAGCAAACTCTCGTCGGCGCCGTACTTTCCCGCGCTCCGCAAGGAAACCCCAAGGAAAAGCAGCGACTTCGCCTGGTGGCGCCGCGCCCCAGCGCGCCGCGACCTCAGCAACGCTGCGCGCGCAACTCTCACCGCGCGAATTGCGTCGCCGGTCAGCAACGCATGCTCACACCGCACCCAATCCAAGCGCACACGCGCGCGCCAGTCGCGCGAACGAAGGGCATGGTGCGCTGCGCCGAGACGCCTGGCGCAGAGCCCGGCGTCGCCTCGTCCGACGGCGTCCGCCGCAAGTCCGATCAACAGGTGAGCACGTTCCTCGGAGGGCGCATTACGAAGCGCGCGAGATTCGATCGCCTCGGCTTCGTCGTAAAGATGGCGTTGGCGCAACGCCGAGCCGGCCGTTACTGCGGCGCGTACGCGGATGGCCGCAACGTCGCTGCGCGCAAGGGACTCGCAAAGAACAAGGGCTCGGCGGAACCGTCCCTGTGCGCACGCAACGTACGCGATGAGCCATGCGGAAAGATCTGCGTTCGGATCAGAGCGGGCAGTGGAGGGCGTGCCGCGGCGCGGAGCCGAACCGCGTGCCGCGCGGCTGCCGGAGCTTTTGCGCGGAGCGCGCGCAGAGACGGCTTGTCGCGGGGCCTGCGTCTGCGCGAGGAGCGCCGACGCCGCCGCCAACTCGCCCCGAAAGGCGAGGCGCCGGGCTTCGTTCAGCCGCGCTTCTTGCGCTTCGCGAGCTCGAGGACGCTCGGAAGAGGCAGATCTTTGCCATCTTTGTGCCACCACCGGTTCTCACACTTATGACACGAGTAGAACGAAACGCGCTCACCTTGTTCGACGGCGAGGTTAATGTTGATGACGTCCCTCGATCCGCAGTTCGGACAGATCAGCGCGTTTTCCATCGGTACCCCCATGTGAGTGTCCCCTGAATCGCGATTTTCCCACCCTCTTCGGCGACCATCCATAGCCCCTTATGGGCATTTTCATCGGCACGCAAGGCCGGTCGGCTTTAGCCCGGAGTGGCACCCTCCGGAAGGTTCTTACCGATGTATCTCGATTTGAGACGGCCCTCTTCGCGCCAGTAGGCGTACCAGTAGGGCCCGTGCGGACAGCGGGTGCACCCGCGCTTGCCGCATTTCACGTGCTCGAGGCGGTACGTGACCTTCGCGTCGCCGCGCGGCTCGATCTCCGTGAAGCCGGCCTCCGGGCTTTGGAGCAACAGCCCGCGGACGAAGATCATCAGCCGGCGAAGGTCGTATTCGTCGAGAAGGCGGATCTGACGGATGAGCGCGCGGTCGATGGGCATGTCTTACCCTTGACTGTACCTAAGAAAGGAAGGTTCGCAACACTCAAGGCGAGCCGAAGATGGGAGCTAAGCGCGTTGGACCGAGGCGTCCGAGGGAGCCTCGCCGGAGCTTTGCCACGCCTCGAGCCCGGGTCGGATCGGGGTGACCGGCGGCGGAACGACGCGCAAATCTTCCTTCGTCCAGCCGATCGGGACGCCGAGGCGCTCTGCGTGCGCAGCGCACAGATCGTAGGCGGCTGGGTGCGGTTGGGCGGTGAGGTCTTCCACCCACACGACCTTCTTGAGGTACGCGTAAGTGAGCGACGCGGATGCGGGCCAACGGCATCCCTGACGTGAGCATTTGCGCACGTCAGAACGCGGCTGCTGCGAACCCCCCGGCACGCGGGCACCATAAATTACAGGTGTGTCTTTTTCAATCATCCGAGGAGCACCCGCGCGCTCTTACTATCGAGTTTGCTACCTAAGACACTTTTGGTTTTTGCACTCGCCTCCGTTTTTTCGCGGCGGCGAAGCGGCATCTTTCGGGGTCGCGGCAGAAGCAGCAATCTGCGGCAGAAATACAAAGAAGAAACCGCCCACCCGCAGGTAGACGGCCTATTTTCTCTTCCGGCGCGTGCCGGCCCGATCGATGCAAAAAAGTTGTACTCCGCGTCAGCTTCCGGGGTTGCCCCCTACTCACTTTCGCGGAGTACTCGACTAATCTAGCACACGGCGCAGAAACTTTCAAGGGGAAATCGCCATCGCGCGAAAGAAAGTTGGAGACTCCTGGGGTCCGGTCGTGTCACAGGTGGCCGGGCGGCGCCGCCGCTTCGAGGAGCTCGTTGCCGAGGCACTCGACTCCTTGCCTCCGAGCTTCGCGGAGGCGATGACGAACGTGGAGATCCTCATCGAGGACCTAGGTGAGAGCCCGACGCTCCTGGGGCTGTATCAAGGAGTCCCGCTCACCGGCCGCGGCGCCGGGTACGCGGGGGTGCTCCCCGATCGCATCACGATCTACCGGATTCCGCTCGAGAGCATCGCGAAGAGCGACGATGACTTGCGGCGGCTGGTGCGGGAGACGGTCGAGCACGAGATCGCGCATCACTTCGGAATCGACGACGACCGCTTGCACGAGCTCGGCCGGGATTAGCTAATCGGGTGCGGAGACACCGGCGCGGGGATCGGCCACGATCGCCGGGCGGCTCGGCGGAAGCGTCGGCATCCCGAGCGTCGCGTACACGGAGCGGTATCTCCCGTCGCCGCCGGCAACCAGCAGCGCGAACCCTACCGGGTGATCGGCGACGACTTCGACGCCCACGGGACCTTTCTGCCGACCGAGGCCGAACGCGGACACGGTGCCGCCCGCAATCGTGATGCTCGCGAGATTGCCGGCCGCAACTTGGCCCGATGACGTGAAGAGTCGCGCGCTGATGCGAGCGGCCGTCGGACTCGGATTCGAAACCACGAGCGCGACACCTTGCGAACCAAACGGTGAGCCGGCGACCCCGAGCCACCGATTCGACGTCACCGACGGGCCGATCGACGCAAAGTCGCTGCCGCGGACGACTGACCACGACAGCTGCGCGACGAACGGTGAGCCTTCGCGCCCCGTCAGCGATACGGCGAGCGGGCCGGTTTGCGGGAGGTTGAGCAGGCCGGGCGAGTCCGGCTCGAACACCGGCGGGAAGCTCGCCGTCGCCGCTTGACCGCGCGGCGTCAGCGTGGACGACACGATCGTTGCCGGGTCGTCACCGATCGTCGTCACGGCCAGCAGTGGCGGTTGTCCGGTGGTCATGGTGATCACGCCGTCCGATACCGGTGCGCGTCCCGGAATCAGGTCCGCTCCCCCCGAATTGATCACGGTGCCGTCGGCGACGACCGTGCCGGTTGCGACGCGAATGACGGCGGTAAGCGCGCGCTTGTCGAAGACGAAGTCACCGGCGCGAATGTCGAGCCGGCTGCGTGCCGGCACGACGCGGTGACGCAGCGTCTCCGGCCGGATCTCATCGCCTTCGAGCGCAAAGGAAATGTCGACGACGGCGTCGGCGCCGGCCGGGTTCAAGATCCAGATCTGCGATTCACTTGCGAGCGTGCGAAGTCCCGGCACCGCGATCATCTGGGAGCCGGTTTCGGAGCATTGCCCGCCGGCGAGCGCTTGGTGCGCCTTCCCGACGACGGCGACGGCCGAACGGGACGCGACGATGTCTCCGCCGACCCATTCGACGACGGCACCGAGCACGTGTCCGTCGGCCGGTGCCTTCAACGTCATGGAGTGACCGGCGGCGACGGCGAGCGTCGCGCCGGGCTTGGTTACGCCGATCCACCGAACACGAGCCGACGACGCATTGACCGAACCGTTCACGAGGTGCAACGCGCCGCCCGCCTTGCCGAGCGAGACGACCGGACACGCCCACACACCGCCCGGCGTGATCGATCCGGCGGCCGCCGGGCGAACAGGGCGAGCCGGGCTGAGCCGATCGGCCGTCGCCGTTGCGGCCACAGCGACAAGCGCGAGGATGCCGATGATGACGGCGACGTTTGCTCGCCGCGGCGGCGCAACCGCGGGCTCGATCATCGTTCACCTCGCTCGATCGCACGACGTCCCGACCATCCGGCTGCAAAAACGAGCCACAAACCAATTTGGACGATGAGCAGGAAACGCGACGCGGTTTGGCCGCGCCACGCGACGAGCGCAGCCGGCCCCGCGGGTTGGCGCACGGGCTTGACCGGCGGCGTCGGGCTCGGCTCAGGCTTCTTCCCGGTTGTTGTCGCGGGTGCTTTATTCGCGGGTGTCTTCTTTGCCGGCGTTTTCTTCGGAGTTGGTGACGGCGCCGGCGCCGGCGCGATCCCCGGCGGAATGTCGAACGCGGTGGCGAAACCGAAGGACGCGCGCGGCTTGAATGAGCGTCCGGCGACGAGGAGCCGCCACCGAGGATCGAACGGCTCCGCCAAAACGATCGATCTCGTTCCCGGAGCGAGAACTCCGCTGAAGCGCGCAGGTGTCTTTTGGCGCAGGCCGCGCGTCGTTGTCGACGTCGCGTCGACCGCCAGGACACCGACGAACGGATCGGCTTTCGTGCTCGCGACGGACCAGCCCGTCTTCGGCAACGGCGCCGCGACGGGAAGCCACGTCACGTTGTCGTACACGCGGGCGCCGTGAAACGTTTGCCGGTAGCGCACATCTACTTGGCGGTCGAACGCTGCGATCACTCGTCGCGGCGCGTCCGCCCGAACGATGATCTGGCGAACACCGAGCGGCGCGAGCAGCCGCCCGCCGGCTTCCGCCTCGCCGCCGACGATCGCGGCAATCGTCTTGCCCGCGTAGGTTTCCGCAGGACTTCGGCGACGGACGCCGTAGCCGAGCATCGTTTCGCCGCCGGGATCCGTCAGGTCGAACCGCACATCGTCGCGGCTACCGGTTTGCGAAAACCCACCCAGCCACAAGATGCGGAACGCTCCGACGTCGTCGGCATCGGCCGCTAGAAACGCCGGGGCCAGCGTGCCGGCGGCACGAAGCGACGAGAACTTCCCGCGCACGAACCACGCACCCGCCACGGCAACGCCGGCGATGAGAAACACGGCGGCCGCGGCCGACACGACGTGGGGAACACCGAACGTCCGGCCCCGCAACGAGGAAATCGATTCGACGCCGGCGCCGATGAGAATTGCGAATGCCAGCGCAGCACCGGTGAGTGGCAGCGACGGGCGCGGCGCAACGAAGGTCACGCGAACGGATCCCCACGCCGCGAGAACGGACACGAGAGCGAGCGAGATCATCGCGACGGCCAAACGCGACCGGCGAACGGTCGCCAGCGCCGCGCCGATCGTGGCGGCAGCCGGGAACGCCCACGACAACGCGCCGATGAGCGATTTTCCCGGTGACAAGCGCACGATCTCGAGCATTCCCGAAGCAGGCGCGAAGCCGCCGACCGACAGCGGGGACCCCGATCGCAGCAGCTCGAGGCTCCACGGAAACAGCAAGAGAAACGCACCGCCGGCCATCGTCGCTCCCGCGCGAAGCGCGCCGGCCGGCCGCCCCTGCGTCGCCAACGCGGCGCACGCGATCGCGGCGGCGGCGCCCATTACGAAGATCAGGGCCCACGGCGACAGCGCCGCGGCAAGCGTGAGTCCGGCCGTCCCCGCAGCGAGCCCCCGCCATTCCGGCTCGTCTCCGTCGGGGTCGATGACACGCGCGCCTCGCAAGATCGGCACGAGAAGGCCCGGCGCCGAGGCAAGCAGCACGAGCTCGGGGAGGCGCCCGTTTCCGAAGGCGTACAGAACAGCAGGGCACAGGCCGTACACGAGACCCGCGGCGAGCCTGCCCGAGCGGTCGAGGCCCGCCTTTGCCGCAGTCCGGTACGTCGCGCCGGCCGCGAGCGGTACCAAGACAAGGAGCCCGAGGCGGGCCGCGAGCCACGTGCTGCCGAAGGAGAGGACCGACAGCGCCCAAAGCAGGAGCATCGCCACGCCGGGAGGGTGGGCCCCGGCGACGCCGGCGCTTCGCCAGCCGGAGACGTACTCGCGGAAGAACTGCGCCGGGCCGTCCGGAAACGGCGCCAGGCCGGCGCCCGCGAGACCGCCGGATCCCCACAGCGAGCGGGTGCCGATCAGGAAGAGCAGGAACAGCACCGTGCCGCCGGCGAGAACCGGACGGCGACGCACGAACGTTGCCATGCTGTTGCGGTCTTCCGCCGGTGGACCGCCGATTTCCGTTTCTTCAATGCCGGCGATGGGTTCGCCCACGAGTGATTCGAAAATTCGTTCGGCGTATCCACGAAGCCGCGGGGCGCCGCGCACCATGAACTTCGTCACGTCGGCGTCGGATGCAACGTGATGACGCCGTGCACGAGCGCGAGCGCGCATCGTCGACGGCGCGTGCACGATGTTCCATTGGAGCGCTCCGAGAATTTGGCGAGCAAGCCCGCGCCGGCCACGACCCACTTGGATGATCGCCGTCAGGATCGACTGCATCACGATCACGGGTAGTACAGCGATCAGGCGCGTCGCCGAGTAATTCTTCGCGAGTGTGGCGATGCGATTTCGCTCGCTGAAGTATCGGGTTGCTCCGCTCACGGGCCCGGCACGCCGCCCGCGCAACGCGGCGCCGACATGTCGCGCACGCGCGTCCGACGTCACAACGACGCGAAAGCCCCCCAGCCGTGCCCGCCAGCACAGATCCAAGTCGTCACGAATCGCGACGTAGCGCGGATCGAACAACCCAACGCGCTCGACCACTGATCGGCGAACGAGCAGTGACGCGCTCGTACAGAATTGAACCTCACGCATCCCGTCGTGTTGTCCGTGATCGAGCTCTCCCTTTTCGAGCTCGCTGAACAGCCGACCGTACCGGTCGGTGGACATCCCGATTTCTTGCAGTCGTGACGGATCGTCCCAGTCGACGAGCTTGCCGCCGACCACGCCGACGCTTTCGTCCATCGCCATGACCGCAACCATCGCCTCGAGCGCATTCGGGTCGAGCGCTGCATCGTCGTGAGCGAGCAGGAACGCGTCCACATCCGTACCGCGCTCCGATACGACTTTGAGCGCGGCCCCACACGCCCGTCCGTATCCAACGCGTCGCTCCAGTGCGAGCGCGTTGCCGCCGAATGCTTTCGACAACATGGCGCCGGATGCATCCGTGCACGCGTTGTCGACCGCGATCACATCGAGATGCTCGTACGTCTGCGCTTGCAGCGAGCGAATAGCGTCAGGCAGCCACTCCTCACCATTGGTCGCGACGAGGATGGCGAGGACGGAGAGATCAGGTGCCGCCATGAACGCCGCCGAACCTACCAAGTACCCAAGGAACCCGCCAATTTAGGGCTTTTTTCCTATGGTAGGTGCACTCCCGTTCGCGGCGCGGAAAATTGAAGGGCCCCTGCCAGGCGGGTAGGGGCCCTCGTCTCACTCCGCGAAAACTATTTCTTTTTCGCGGTGGCCTTCTTGCGTGTCGTTGTTCTGCGCTTCGTGGTGCGCTTCGCCGCTGGCTTACGCGCAGCACTCGTGCGCTTGCGTGCTCTCTTCTTGGCCGGCTTCTTCGCCGCAGCCCTCTTGGCGGTCTTCTTACGACCTGCCTTCTTGGCTGTGCGCTTCCGCGCGGTCTTCTTTGCTCCAGTCTTCTTTGCTGCCTTACGTGCCTTCTTGGCTGGAGCTTTCTTGGCCGCCTTGCGCCTTTTCTTTGCTGGCAATCGGGTCACCTCCTTTCCCGATTTGGACTAGGGAAGATCCCGTTACGACGCGAGCCTCTTCAGACGTCGCCGTTCTCGTTCAGAGAGTCCACCCCAGATGCCGAACTTCTCGTCGTTCGCCAACGCGTACTCCAAACAAGCGTCCTGCACGGAACACTGTGTGCAGATGCGTTTTGCTTCGCGCGACGAACCGCCTTTCTCGGGGAAAAACACGTCCGGATCGACGTAGCTGCAGAGCGCCTCCTCCTGCCACGGGAGTTGTTCTTCGGCGTTCCACAC
>JAIVGO010000161.1 GCA_020201525.1 Actinomycetota bacterium
GGTGAGCTTCAACGATGCGTCCGCCGTCCACCCTCCGGCGTATTGGTACTGGTCGGACGCGAGCACCGCGACCGGCCATCCGGCCAGCCGCGCGAAACCGGTGACGGCGGACTTGCCCCATCCGGCGCCCATCTCGAAGTACGAACCCGCGTCCACGGCCGACTCGATCACCGCGCGCACTTTGTACGGCTGCCGGCGATCGCGCGGGATTGCCTCGATGAGCCACTCGTCGCGGCGACCGGGCGGATCGTCGGACCTCGCGCGCGAGGGAAGCTCGTGCACCGACGGCGGCAAGAACGACAGAAACCGACGCGTCCGTTCGAACGCTTCCTTTTCGGATTCGGCGACGTCATCGGCGACGCCGTTGCGGCCGTGGATGCGCGCCCCGCCGAGGCCCTCCTTGTCGACGACCTCGCCGAGCCGCGCGACCACCGGCGGCCCCGCGACGAAGACTTGGGCGACGTCCTTCACCATGACCGCGTAGTGGCTCGACACGAAGCGAGCCGCCCCGAGCCCGGCGACGGGGCCCAGTGCGAGCGACACCACCGGGACTTCGGCAAGGTTGGCGACGATCCATTCCCACCCGGGATTGAACGGTACGTACGTGCGGCCCATCTCCTCGAGAGATTTCACCGATCCACCGCCGCCGGTCCCGTCGATGAGCCGGACGAGCGGCATGCGCAGGTCGTGCGCCATCCGCTCGGCGTACACCTGCTTCTGAAAGATCGCCGCGTCGGCCGCCCCGCCACGCACCGTGAAATCGTCGCCCCCGACGACCACCGCACGCCCGTCGATGCGGCCGCGTCCCATAACGAAGTTCGCGGGCCGCATCTCCACGAGCGCACCCGATTCGTCGTACGTCGCGCGGCCGGTCAACGCCCCGATCTCGTGAAACGACCCTTCGTCCAGGAGCGTCGCCATGCGTTCGCGCACGTTGAGGCGTCCGGCCGCTCGCTGCCTCTCGAGCTTCTCGGGGCCGCCCATCAGCCGGGCGAGCTCCTCCCGGCGCCGCAGCTCCTCGATTTCCGGTTCCCACGTCAAGGCATCGTCCCGCTCGCGAAAAAATGCACGCCGAAAACCTTACGGGATCCTTGTTCGAGGTACCCCATCGGGGCTACCCTGTTGGCACCGACCAGGAGGGGACGGCATGAGCGACAAGCAATGTCACGTCCAGGGGTGCAGCGATCCCGTCGACGGCCGCCAAATCGAGCTACGAGTGCCCCTAGATCAGCAGCAAACTCTCAGTCAGCTTTCTGTTCGCACGTGGGTGTGCAGTGATCACCGCCACCGCTTCACGGAAGCGGGTCTTGTCGCCGAAGAGCTTTCTCTGACCCTGTAGCCGGAGAAAATTCGAGCGCAAAGATTCGTAAAAGCACGTCCATAGCTCGCGCCCCGACCCGATTGTCTTCCCCGACGGATCGGCCGCCGCTCTGATCAGACCGCGACGCGGTACCGGTCTTCGATGCCGTTCATGAAGCCGCCGATGTCGGCGAGCGTGAGCGTCAGCGCCGGATGCTTTATGAACCCGAGCGGGTCAAAGCCGGTGACCGGCTTCTTGAAAAACACGCACACACCGGCGTCGGCGTTCGTGCCGAACGTGAGCCCGCGATCGCGTAAGGAGAGCCTTGCCCCGATCGTGCGGTACCAGGCGTAGGGTCCGGACGCTTGCAGGTGGTCGATGTTGTCGTACCGCATCGCGACGGTCCACAGGCCGAACTTGACGAGCATGTGATCGCGTCCGAGGTCGGCGTATGCCGTGCTCTCAGTGATTCCGAGACCGCGCAGCGGCAGCCGGAAGCGATCGTCGAACGCGAAGGAATAGCGCATGTGGCCTCATCTTTCCCGCCGGCTACTAGCGGGAAACCAGGTTTCGTTTCCTTGGGTTGCAGGCCGGGTAAAGGTTCGGCCGGAGGTGGTGGCCGTGGCGGAGTTCCTCATCTACAGCAGCGATCACAACGAATACCACTGGTATTTGGTGGCCGACGGCGGCAGCAAGATAGCCGGATCGGAAAAGCACTACGAGACGCGCGAGAAGTGCGAGGAAGCCATCGAGCTCGTCCGGCGAACGGCGGCGAACGCAACGATCGTGGACCGCACGAACGAGGAAACGATCGAGCAAGTGCAAGCGCGCGCTCTGGACGACGTCGAACGCCCGATCAACGACAAACCTGAGCCGGCGATGGGTCGGCGGAGGTAGCTAGCGCGGAACGCGCGTGCGTTTGAACTCGTTCAGTCGCGACCATTGAACAAGATCGAGGGCTCGGTCGAGGTCGTCCGTGCGGCCTCGCTCCATGAACCGAACGAACACCGCTTCATCATCTTCGATAAAAGTCGGCACGCCGAACACGCTCCATGTCTTCACGGCGTCTTCATGCTCGCGGGCGAGCGTCGCCAGGGGCGCGCCGGTCGCGACTTTCGCTTCGACGGCGTCGGGGTCGAGACCCGATCGCTTCGCAGCATCGCGCAGCGCGTCGACGTCGTCGAGCTTGCGCGCTAGGTCGTGTCGAAGCGCAAACAGCGCGATGTGAAAGTCGAGGAACTGCTCTGGGAAAGCGTCGCGGGCGGCGATCCCCCACTCGAGCGCCATGATGCCGCTCCCCCGCTCGCCCTGCGCGCGCTTCCACACCGGCGCCTCACCTTCGGGCACGTGGACCTGGTCGAGCGAGAACGGCAGGAACCGCACCTGCCAGTCGCGGCCTTCTCGGAGCGCCGCGACGACCGCCTCGTGCGCGTTCCGCGCAAACGGACAGCGATAATCGAACGTAAGAGCGAACGACCTGGTCACATCTCCAGTGTAGCGGCTCGACGGAACAGCATCTCTTCATCCTTGCCGATCGCAAGATACGTCGGGTCCGACCGCGTTGTCTGTTGCCCATGAGCATCACCGTTTTTCCTTGGGAGGTATCCCCCGGGTGGAAGGCGGTAACCCGAGCTCAGTGACAGCGTCCGGTGCCTGCGTCGCTGAACGTGGCACCAGCGACGGGGCGAAAATGCCAGTCGTAACTCGCCGCGTGCAGCGTCAGCAGGATCACGCCGAACGTCCGGCTGTTGCGGACCTCGGAATTGGGGTGCTTGAACAGCGTGGCGTAGTGGCTGCGCCCGCCGGTGCCGACGACGAACTCGCGAATGCCCTTGGTTGCGTTGGCGCCGCCCGACGGTGTTTGCGGCGCAAACCGCTCGTAATCATGATCGTGGCCGGCCAGAATCACGTCGGCTCCTCCGTCGTACAGCGCCGTCCAGAAATCGGCGAGGCCGTCGGCATCTCCGTGCACCCCCGAAGAGAAGCGCGGATGGTGCCAGTACGCGAGCGTGCATGTCGCGGGGTGCGCTCGAAGGTCGGCGCGCAACCAGGTTTCCTGCGGCGATCCTTTCTTACACCCGCCGACGGCGTAACAATTCGAGTTCAGCGCGATGAAGTGCCACGTCCCCACGTCGAAGCTGTAGTAGCCCTGGGTTCGCTTGCCGGCCGCCGGCCCGAAGTACGTGTAGTAACCCGCTGCCTTCTTCGAACCGTATTCGTGATTGCCGGGAACCGGACGTGTGATGTCTTTGAACCGTCCCCACGAGCGGTCGTACGACAGGCGGTACCCGGTGATCGTGCCCAAGTCGTATTGGTTGTCGCCGAGTGTGAGAACGGCGGCGGCGTGCGCGGCCTGGATCAAGCGCGCGGTCGCCTCTTGTGCGCACTCCCTTGCGCGCGCCCGTTCGAGCGGGGCGCACGCGATGTCGCCCGCGGCTGCTATGACCGGATCCCGCGGCGCCGTTGAAGGCGCCGGAGACTCTGGTGCCGGAGACGGGGTATGTGTCGCGCTTCGCGGCCCTGTTGACGTGCACGATACGAGTACGGCGCACAGCGCAACCAGGAAAGCCTTCATGTCCGCCGAGGGACTTTACGCGGTCGCGGACGCCTCGCGAGCAAGACCGTCGATCGCCGCGGCTTCGACGTCGAGCGAAGGGGTTGCCGCGCGTTTCGCGGACCGGCGGTTCCGTCGAACGGCCCACAGGACGGACGCTCCGCTGGTCACGGCGCCGAGCATGAAGCCCATCGGCGCGCCGAAAACCTCCGATATCCAGCCGGCAATCGGCCCCCCGACGGCGGTGCCGCCGACGAACACGAGCGAATAAAACGCCATGACGCGGCCGCGCAGGAACGCCGGCGTCCGCAACTGAAACTGCGAATTGGCCGTCGCGAGGAACGCGATGCCCGCAGCGCCGGCGGGGATCAGCGCGATCGATTCGAGGGCGACCGTCGGCGCCGCGGCGGCAAGCGCCAGCGCGGCCGCGAATGCGCCGCCCGATATGACGAGGAACTTCGCCGTCGGCCGGCTGCGGTGCGCCGACATCAGCGACCCGATCAAAGACCCTCCGGCCATGATCGATGTGAGCAAGCTATACGTGCCGGCACCGCCGTGGAATGTGTTCTTCGCCATCAAAGGCAGGATCACCGTGAAGTTGAAGCCGAACGTGCCGATCACGCCGAGAACGACGGCGACCGTGCGCAGCTCCGGCGTCGACCAGATGTACCGGAGGCCTTCGCGCACTTGGCCGCGCGACTTCGGCGCGAGCGATTCCCTGTTGAGGGCACCGACGTTCATCATCGACAGCGCAACGATGACGGCGATGTACGACGCTGCATTGACGTAAAACGCCGGCGCAAAGCCCGCCGTCGCGATCATGAGGCCGCCGATCGCAGGTCCGACGATACGACCGGCGTTGAACACGGCCGTGTTGAGCCCGACGGCGTTCGGCACATCTTCGGGACCGACCATCTCGGTGACGAACGCTTGGCGCGCCGGCATGTCGAAGACCATGACCCACCCGCCCAGGAACGCGAGCACGTACACCATCCAAATCGTCACGACGTTGATCTGCGTCAGCACGCCGAGCGCGACGGCCAGCACGGCCGCGACGGCTTGCGTCGCGATAACGATGCGACGGCGATCGAACCGATCGACGACGAGGCCGCCCCACAACGCCCCGAAGAACACCGGGACGAACTGCAAGCCGGTCGCAATGCCGATCTCGAGCCCGGAGCCGCCGAGGTGAATGATGAGCCAGGTTTGCGCGACCCACTGCATCCAGGTGCCGGTAATCGAGACGAGCTGACCGACGAAAAAGAGCCGGTAGTTGCGAATCCGCAGGGACCGGAACGTGTCGTTGGTTGCTCTGCGCAGCCGCGTCATCGCTCCTCATCTCCTATGAGGCGCTCGATCAGCGGCAATGAACGCTCGACGAGCTCGCGCTCCTCTTCCGACATCGACTTGAGCCGGTGCGAGAGGTAGGCCGTCTTGCGCCCGCGCGAGCGCTCGAGCAAGCGATGCCCTGCCGGCGTCACACTGACGCGCGCGATTCTGCGGTCGCCGGCGTCGATTTCGCGCACGACCAGCCCTTCCTGTTCGAGCGCGGCGACGATCCGGGTCATCGTCGGCGGCTGGACTTGCTCCAGCCCGGCCAGGTCCCCGAGCGTTATAGGTCCCTTTGCTTCGACCGTGGCCAGCGCCGAGATCTGCGAGGGAGTCACCGGGTCGGCCGTTTGTTGACGCAGCCGCCGCGCGAGGCGCATGACGGCGAGCCGCAGCCGCGAGGCAAGCTCGGTATCGGTCCGTTCGCGTGTGAGAGCCATATAGTTCGTATAACTAATTAGCACGGCTAACTATTCCTGCGCAAGTCAATTTTCGGTTTCCGCCCCACCGTCGAACACGGAGCTCTCATCGTCGCTCAGTACCCAGAAACGATTTGGCTAGTCGGATAGCCAAACCCGACTGGGAGCCGCGAGAGAGAGTGTTGGATTGGAATTGAGAATCGTCTCGCACGGTCGTGAGAGCGAGACGATGGAACTGCGCGCAACGCTGTGCGAGCATGGCTTCATGTCCAACGAGCTGCCGCCCGAGAACAGAATCGACCTTTCGAGCCTCGAGCGACTCTCGCCGAGCGCTCCCCCGCCCCGGGAACGACGTCCGATACTGCCGCGCTTGACGGCAACCGTCGCGTTTCTGGCCGTCGCGTCCGTAGTCGCCGCGGTTCCGTGGTTCTTCCTGACGCGCACCTCGGCGCCGACGTCGCCATTGAAGGCCACACGGCCGCCCCAAACCGCGAGCCCCTCACCGAGCCCGACCCCCTCATTGTCGCCGGGCACGTACGAAGTAGCCGGTCTGACGACCTGCTTGCGCGTCCACATCGAGCCCGGCGACGGCGAAAAGGTCCTCGATTGCCTCGGGGCCGGTGTGCACGTCTCGAGCGACGGCGAAATTCGCGAAGCCGAAGGGCGGCAATGGCTACACATTCACGACCCGATCGCGAAAGTCGACGGCTGGGCCGCGGCGGCGTACCTGAAGGAGGTCTGAATCACCCGCTCGCGAACAAGACCGGTGCAGAACCGCCGAACGAGAAGTCCGCGTAGTACGTCCCGGTCCCCGCGTACGAGCGGATACCGGCGCGGTACGTCCCCGTAACGGTGGGCTGAAAGCCGATCGTCTCCTGGCGAGAGGTGCCGGTGCTCGACGCGAGCACGACGCCGGTCGGCCCATACAGATACAGATCGAAGTCGTGGGATGCGCTCGCCGTCGACATGATGAGCGTGATCGCAACCGGATAGGCGGTCGAGCTCACGCCGAATGACCAGCGCTCTTCGGCACCTTCGGTTGCGAGTGACTGCGCGTCGAGCTTGTAGTGATTGGGCACTGCCGGCCCGGCACCGGTGAGCGACCCTGCGCTCTTCAATGCCTCGTATGCCTGCAAGCGGCCGCGGCCGGTATCCCAATCCGCGCCGGGCGAACGCCAATCCTCTGCGGTTGCGATGATCTTCGATTTCAGGCTGCTCGCACTGAGCGCAGGATTCGCATCGAGCATCAGCGCTGCCACGCCTGCGACGAACGGTGTCGCCATGCTCGTCCCGGATTTAGACGTGTAGCCGTTTCCCGTGCCTGCCGCCACCGATGTGATCCGGTCACCGGGCGCGCAGATGTCGGGTTTCGTGCGCCCGTCGAGCGTCGGCCCGCGGCTCGAGAACTCGGACACGAAAAATCCCTTCTCGCCGGGGTCGCCGAGGCTGCATACCGTCAGCGCGTTCGCGGCGGCCGCCGGAGATCCGACCGTGTGCGTATCCGGACCGGCATTTCCGGCGGCGACTACCGGCAAGATGCCGGCGCTATAAGCGTTGTTTACCGCGACCGAGAGCGCATCCGTTCCGTCCGACGGCGTAGATCCTCCGAGGCTCATGCTCATGATGCGGATGTTGTACGTCGCTTTGTTGTTCACGCAGAAATTCACCGCGTTGATGATCGCCGTCGTCGTGCCGGCGCCGGTGTTACCGAGCGCTTTCACGCCGACGAGCGCCGCGCCGTATGCCACGCCGCGCATCGACCAGCTCGCATCGCCCTGACCGGCGAGGATGCCGGCGACGTGCGATCCGTGTCCGTTGTCGTCGTACGGCGCCGAGCGGCCGTTGACGAAGTCCTTCCATCCGATCACTTCACCTTCGTCGAGATCGGTGTGTCCGGTGTCGATTCCCGTGTCGATCACGCATGCGACGATGTCGGCCTTCGTAAACGACTTCCGGTTGCCGCTCCGGTCTCCGGTGACGCCGAAGTCGCTCACCGCCGTATCCACGCCCTCCCATTTCCGAGCGGTGCTCATCGTGGCGTGCACGACCTCGTCCGGCTCGATCTTGACGACCTCATCACGGTCTCGGAGCAATGCGATCTGGCGCTCCGTGAGCGCCGTCGCAAAGCCGTCGATCACCGACCACTGGGCCCGGACGTCGAATTCACCGACGGCAACATGCATCGCGCGAAAATCAGCACCCGAAAGACGGCGCGTCGTCATCACAATGACGGGCACGCGCGACGACGCTTCGGCGGGCGTGGCCGGCAAGAGAAGTATCAGAGTGAGAAAGATCACAGCTCGTTTCATGTCATGCCTCCGTTCACGGGAAGGCGGATCGTGTGTGTACCTCGTCTGGATTGCGAAGTGAAGAACGGGCGTATGCAGCAGAAACGCGCGAAGGTCGTTTTCGGCGTGCGCACGCGTGGGTGCTAGCGCCCTCCGGCGGCGAAGTTTTCCCCCGAGCCAACAGTGGTGAAAGCAGGAGTGGCTTCCCGGTCCCCCGCTCCTACATTCGCAACGAAGGAATCGAAAAGGGGGATGGGATGACGGAAAAGATTCTGGTTGCAACCGATGCGGGAGCGGCCGCGGATCTCGCAGTACAAACCGCCGCCGAGCTCGCCAAGGCAGAAGACGCGGAGCTTCTCGTCGTGTTCGTGAAGCCTCCCGTCGACGCGCGCGAAGTGTTCGCTCCGGGAAGAATGCCCGACGCCGACGCGTATCTCGCCGCGATCGCCGGCCGATTCAGCGATGTAAAGACGCGCACGCGGTCGGAGACCGGCGATCCGGCGGAAACGATCTGCGAAGTCGCGGAGGAGGAAGGCGCCGGCGTCATTGTGATAGGAAACCGCGGAACACACGGCAAGCGTCGCTGGTTCCTCGGCAGCGTGCCGAACGCCGTCGTTCAGCACGCGCCGTGCTCGGTGTACATCGTGGACACGCGGAGCGCCCAATGAGCGTTGCCGAAACGGTTCTTCGGACGCGGAAGCTCGCCGCGCAAGGAGTTCGCGCGTTTTATTCGCGACAGCTGGGATGGGGCGCGCTGATCGTTACGTCACTCTTGCTGTCCTATGGCGGTGGCGGCGTTATGTTCTGGTTCCACGCGCTGTATCGCGGCGAGGCGGGGCCGGCAATCAACAACTTCTATCACTGGTTCTTCGACGCGACGCTCGGATTCGTCGCGCTGACGCCGGCGTTGTTCTTCATCATGCCGAGTGCGCTCATCGCGCTCGAGAAGGCGCACGTGCGCAGCGCTCGCGTGCGTGCGACGCTGTACGTGCTGCTCGTCGGCGTGCTATTCGGTGTCGTCACCGGACCGGGTCCGTTCATGCACGATCAGCTCGTCGGCCGGGACGCACCGATCGGAAAGCTCGCGGTGCGGTTCTTCGGCTACAACGCGAGCGTTGCGGCGCACAACGCGCACGCAGTGCACCACTCGGCACTGGTCGAGGGGGTTCTGCAGATCCTCGTCGGCATGCCGGTGTACATCGCGACGGGGCTCATCGCTCTCGCGATCATTCGCGGGTCCGAACGCCGGCTGCACGCGAAAGACTAGGATCCCTCGCCTCACCGTCGTGGTATGCACCGGCTATCGCCGATGATTGCCGGTGCATACCACGACGAGGCGTCGCCGCATTGTTGAGGCAATCCGTCCGCTATTCTCGAACGTAGATACTACGTCCGGCTCGGGTAAGGGGCGACGTTGAAGAAAACAATGCAAGGCTTTCTTTTGTTCGAGGCTCTTCTGATCGCAGCGTTCATCTCGCTGCCGGCTTCCGCTGCGACGGACGTCACCGTCGGGGACAACTTCTACAGCCCTGTGTCGGTTTCGGTCACGGCCGGTTCGACCGTAAAGTGGACGTCGGCCGGGGCGAATCCGCACACGGTGACTGCCGACGGCGGATCGTTCGCTTCGGACACCATGAATACGGGCGATACCTTCCAGCACACGTTCAATTCGCCCGGAACGTTTCCGTATCACTGTAAGGTTCACGGAAGCTCGATGGCAGGAACGATTACCGTGACGGGCTCGAACCCTGCCCCATCGGCGTCGCCGACGACGAAGAAGTCCGCCTCGCCGACCCCGAGACCGCGCGCGACGCGCACAGCTTCGGCGGCGCCGGCCGCGAGCAAGTCTCCTACTGCTTCGCCGACGCCATCCGCGCACCTCTCGGCGTCGCCGTCCGTAGACCCGTCGGCCCCGGAGCCGGCGACGGATGCGACGCCCACGGTCCTCGCCGCGCCGGAGGAAAGCACCGGAGGAAGGGCCCCGATCGTGCCGGTCGCGCTCGGCCTCGCGCTCGCCGGCTTGGCCGGCTTCGTTTACCTCAAGTTCGTTCGGACGCCGTAGCACTCGCCGCATTCTGGACATTCGCCGCAACCAGACCTAGCCTTCCGCTGTCCGGCCGCGCGCTGCCCGAACCGTCCCGTGGGGGCCGGTCCTAGCGGCCTGAAGGAGGCCGCATGCGCAGACGATCGATCTTCGCCGCCGTCCTGATGCTGATCGCGATCATCGCGCCGCTGTCGGGTCATTCGACCGAAGGCAATTATCCAATTCTTCTCGTGCACGGGTGGACGGCGTCCGGGGCATCGTTCGACGAGATGATCCCGAAGCTGAAGGCGCAGGGTTACAC
>JAIVGO010000063.1 GCA_020201525.1 Actinomycetota bacterium
GGATTACTCACGCGGTTTCCACCTGGGTGCTGGCCTTCTGCCGCAAACGCGCCGTCAGCTCTTGAACCTGTGCATAGACCTGACGCCGCTCGCCCATGAGCTTTCTGATCTTTCCGTCGGCGTGGAGCACCGTTGTGTGATCGCGTCCGCCGAAGATCTCGCCGATTTTCGGAAGCGACAGCGGTGTGAGCTCCCGGCAGAGGTACATCGCGACTTGACGCGCTTGGACGAGCGGTCGCGAGCGTGACGGACCGATGAGCTCGGACCGGGCGATACCGAAGTACGTTCCGCACTCGGCGACGATCATCTCCGGCCGGATCTCATTCGATCCTTCCGGCGCGATGAGCGGGCTCAGAACCTCTTTCGCAAGATCGAGCGTCAGCGGCATTTGCGACAACGATGCGTACGACACGACGCGAATGAGACGCCCCTCGAGCTCGCGAATGTTGTTCTGCACGCGCGTCGAGATGAACTCGAGAACGTCTTGGGGAACCTCGAGGCCGTCGGCCTGCGCCTTCTTCTGAAGGATCGCTACACGGGTCTCCAGATCGGGGGGCTGCACGTCCGTGATGAGGCCCCACTCGAACCGCGTGCGAAGACGGTCTTCGAGCGACGCGATCGCTTTCGGAGGCCGGTCCGACGAAATCACTATTTGGCGGCCGTCGTTGTGCAATGCGTTGAACGTATGGAAGAACTCTTCTTGGGTCTGCTCACCGCGCGCAAGGAATTGAATGTCGTCAACCAGAAGCACGTCTGCCTCGCGATATCGCCGCCGGAACGCCGGCATCTTTTCCTCGCGCACGCCGAGAATGAACTCGTTCATGAACTGCTCGCTCGACACGTATCGAACAATCGCGCCGCCGTAGAGATTGCGAACGAAGTAACCGATCGCGTGCAACAGGTGCGTCTTCCCGAGACCTGCGCCGCCGTAGATGAACAGCGGGTTGTACGACCGCGCGGGCTGCTCGGCGACTGCCTGCGCCGCGGCGTGCGCAAAGCGGTTCGACGGCCCGATGACAAAAGATTCAAACGTGTATTTCGGGTTGAGCGGCGATTGCTCGACGCGCGGTGCGCGAGTCGCCGGCGCTGCGTCGGCCGCCTCTTCTGCGATCTCCGGCGCCGGCGGGGGTCGCTCGTCGATCGTCACCTCGAGCCCGACGGGACGTCCGACCGCTCCTTCGAGCGCTTCGGTAAGCAATCCCGCAAAACGAGTTTCGAGCCGCTCCTTTGCGAACGCGCTCGGCGCTGCGAGCACAACCACGTCGTCGGCGAGTCGAACCGCGCGGCTGCCCTCAACCCACGGCTTCGCCGGTGAAGGCAGCCTTCGCACCAGCGTTGCGAGCGCGCGCCCCCACATCTCATCAAGCTCTTCCGTCACGCCCCCTCCTTATCCACACTGTTTGTCCACAGCTGTGGGTAACTGCCAGGTGAACCACCGCGAGGTGGCCGCCGCAGGGCGACCTGAGGGAAGATCGGGAAGGGACCTCGGGACGCTCATCGGTGCGATGAGCGGCGGCGAGAATAACACCGTCATCCACAGACCACAAGAACGTGAATGTCGGATTATTTTCCCTGCTTAGAGCCCGCAAACGGCGATCGTCACCCGTGCGCGGCTACGCTCCAAACGCCCTTTGTTGACGCACTTTACGGCGCGCACGTAGACTGGCGCCTCCGATGAAACGCACCTACCAGCCCCACAATCGCCGGCGCAAGCGCGTCCACGGCTTTCGCGCTCGCATGCGCACGCGCGCCGGACGTGCTTTGATCTCGCGCAGGCGCCGCAAGGGCCGCGCGCGGCTGACGGTGTGACGCTACCAATCTGTTGATGCGACGCGAGAATCGCCTCACGGCGCCGAAAGACTTCTCGCGCATCTACCAAACCGGGAAGCGGTTTCGGACGAACTCCGTCACGGCCGTCGGGATCATCGACGACACGCGTGCACCGCGCATCGGCATCACGAGCTCGAAGCGAATCGGCAACGCCGTCGCCCGAAACCGCGCACGCCGCCGCTTGCGCGCGGCAGCGACCGGGGTCGTGCCGTCCTTGCGCCCGGGCGCGACCGCCGTGCTGCAGGCGAGCCCCGCGGCTCTCTCCTCGTCCTGGGAAAAACTGGAAACAGATGTCAGAAGGGCGCTCGCTGGGGTCGGACTGTCGGATGGCTAGGGCGCTGATCGCATTCGTGCGTCTGTACCAGCTCACGCTGGGGCGCTTGGCGGGCGGCCAGTGCCGCTTCCACCCTTCGTGCTCGGAGTATGCAGTGCTCGCCTTACGCGACAACGGCGCGGTCCGTGGCAGCTGGCTGGCGCTCAGTCGCGTTGGTCGTTGCGGCCCCTGGACACCGGGCGGCGTCGACTACCCCCCGGAGCGGGTGATGCGCGCCCATGGCTGAGATCTGGGGAGCGATCGAGGGGTTCTTCGGCCTGCTCCTGAACGCCTTTTACCAAGGCATCCACCCGCTTTTCGGAAGCGCGTCGTACGGCATCGCAATCATCCTTCTGACGCTCGTGACCCGTTTGGTGATCGCGCCTCTCGGCGTCAAGCAGATCCGCAGCATGCAGAAAATGCAGACGCTGCAGCCGAAGATCAAAGAGCTACAGAAGAAGTACAAAGGCGACCGCCAGAAGCTCAACGAAGAGATGATGAAGCTCTACAAGGAGCACGGGGCAAACCCGCTCGGCGGTTGCGTTCCCATGATCGCGCAGTTCCCGGTCTTCATCGCGCTGTACGCCGTAATCCGGTCGGCGGTGCCGCTTGCAGCACTCCCGGCTCCGGATACGAAGATCCCGGCGGCGATCACCAAGTCGACTTTTTGCCGGCCGGTCGTGACGAGCCCGACCGATTCCGCGGTGAAAGAGTTGCCGACGCTCAACGGCGAGGATCATCCGAACGCAGTTCGCTGTGACCTGCCCAAGGGCAAGACCGAGACCGTAGACATCCAAGAGTGGCAGGACGCGCACACGCACGCGATCGTCGATCAGCCGCCTTCCTATCTCGCGCACTGCACGCCCAAAGGCAACGTGTTCAATTGTGCGTCACCGTTGGGAACCGGCCACGTCCCGAAGGATGGGAAGCTCTTCAAAGCGCTCGTTGAGGACAAGGAAAGCTTCTTGGGGATGCATCTCGCCTGCTCGCCGACGCAAGCGTCGAGCAGTACCCAAACGAAATTCTGTACGGCGCACTCCAGCGGAAAGGCGAGCGGCGCGGCTCAAATCGCGTACTACGCTTTGGTCTTGCTGATGGCGGGCACGACGTATCTCCAGCAGCGACAAATGTCGGCACGCGCCCCCGCCGGCCAGCAGCAACAGCAAATGAAGATGATGGCAACGATGATGCCGGTGCTCTTCGGCTTCCTGTCGCTCAACTTCCCCGCCGCACTCTCCGTCTATTGGGTGACCGGTAACGTCTGGACGATCGCCCAGCAGAAGGTCATCTTTGGCAAGCAGGAGCCGGTGAAGCCGGAGCCGCCGCAGAAGAAGGGCAAGAAAAAGTCGTGACGCGCGAGCCGGTCGAGACCAGCGGGAAGACGGTTGTCGATGCGATCGACAGCGCCCTGGACATGCTCGGCGCGACCGAGGACGAGGTCGAAATCAAGATCCTCGCCGAAGGCGGATACTCCGAGCTGGCTCGCGTCCGCGTCAAGATGCGCGACGAGCGGAGCCCGGAGGACGTCGCGCTCGCCGCGCGCGAGGCTGAGGAGCCGGCCGCCACGGAGCAGGTTGAGTTCACGAACGAGGAGCTCAACGATCAAGCCGATGCCGCGATCGACTTCCTCGGCGATCTGCTCGAAAAGATGGATTTCGACGTGGACGTCGAGGAGGACATCCTGGGGGGAGAAGTCGTCGTCGACCTGATCGGCGAGGATATGGCGCTGCTGATCGGCCGACACGGCTCGACGCTCGAGGCGCTCCAGGACCTGACGCGCTCGGCAGTGAAGCACCAGACCGGCCACTGGCCGCGGATAACCGTGGACGTGGAGGGCTATCAGGAGCGTCGCCGGGAGAATCTCACCCAGCGGGCGTGGAGCCTTGCCGACAAGGCCAAGAGCAGCGGGGAGCCTGTGGACATGCCCCCAATGAGCCCGGCGGAGCGCAAGATCATCCACGAGGTCATCCAAGCGATCGAGGGCGTCCGAACCGAGTCCGAAGGCTCTGGGCAGGATCGCCACATCGTGATCTATCCCGCGTAACGCTCACCTCGCTGTCTTACCTGAGCCATGTTTAGCGAGAAACATCGCAGTCTCGTCAACCCCGGTCGATTCGTATTCTGAGGTAGGGTCGCCTCCATGGTGGCCGAGGGCGTCTTGGGAGCGCTTCTCAGGGAACTTGAGCTGCCCTCCGGTCTGCTGTCCTTGTTGTTCGCGCACGCGCGCGCCGTCCTGCAGGACGCCGATCGGCTCGGGTTGGTCACGGAGCGCACGCTCGACGAGATCCTGGCCCGGCATACGGCGGACTCCCTACTCTTCGCGCTCGCGAGGCGCCCCGCTCCGGGGGAGCTGTGGATCGACGCTGGGTCCGGGGCCGGCTTTCCCGGATTCGTTCTGGCCTGCGCGTTTCCGGAGTCCCGGTTCTGGCTGCTCGAGCCGCAGCAACGGCGCGCGGGCTTCCTCGACCTGCAGCTCCTCAACCTGGGCTTGGTAAACGCAGAGGTGCGCCCCAGTCGTCTGGAGCGGATCCCTATAGGCGCTGCCGACGTCGTCGTCGCACGAGCGCTCGAGCAGCCTCAGAAGACATTTCCGCTGCTCACGCGCGTGGTGAAGCAGGGCGGGGTCGTCCTCGTAGCCGCCGGAGGCGATACACCACGTCTCGCGGGCGCGGAAACGGTCGAAGTGGGACGCCGCGGCGTTGACTCGCCCGGACGGCTCTTTATGATGACCCGAACAGATGACGAATGATTTCCAGGACAATCCACGGAACTCTCTGGCAACTTCTGCCATTAGCCTGGCGTTCTGCAATCAGAAAGGCGGCGTCGGGAAGACGACCTCCGCCGTGAACGTCGGCGCGTGTCTCGCCGACGCCGGCGCGCGGGTCTTGCTCGTGGATCTCGACCCGCAAGGAAACGCGTCCACCGGCGTGGGCATCGCGCGCCAGGACGTGAAGGTCGGAACGTACGAGGTGCTTGCCGGGACGGCCGTGCACGAGGCGATCGCGCAAGCAAGCGTGCCGAACCTCGACGTGCTGCCGTCGTCGATCGATCTTGCCGGCGCCGAGATCGAGCTCGTCGGCGCGCCCAAACGCGAGACGAAGCTTCGCACCGCGATCGATGCGGCGCGCAGCGATTACGACTACATCTTGATCGACTCGCCGCCGTCTCTCGGATTGCTCACTCTGAACGCTTTGTGCGCGGCAGATGCAGTGATCATTCCGATTCAGTGCGAGTACTACGCGCTCGAAGGGCTCGGGCAACTACTGCGAACGATCGATCTCGTTCGAGACGGTCTCAACCCGAAGCTGCATGTCGGGGGCGTCGTTCTCACCATGTACGACGCGCGCACGAAGCTCTCCGAACAAGTGGTCGCCGATGTGCGTGAGCACTTGGGCGACGTTGTGTTTCGCATGGTGATTCCGCGGACCGTTCGGCTTTCTGAGGCACCGGGATACGGCAAGCCCGTTACGTCGTACGACCCGGGCAGCCGAGGCGCATTCACCTACCGCGCGCTGAGCGTTGAGATCATGCACCGCTGGCCACGCGGTCACGCGAAAGCGGCCACGCCGGTGCTGGCGCAAACGCCGGCGGAAGACATGCCCGATGACGAAAGACACACACTGGAGGAATCGCGATGATGCAAGCAAAGGGCGGGCTCGGACGCGGATTGTCGGCGCTTTTGCCGCCGGAATCGACGAGCGGGTTGCGCGAGATCGCGCTCGAGGACATCACGCCGAACCCGCGCCAGCCGCGGACACAGTTCGACCCTGAAGCCGTCGACGAGCTCGCGGCATCCATACGCGCGGTCGGCGTGCTGCAACCGATCGTCGTGCGCCGGACCGGTGACGGCTACCAGCTGATCGTCGGTGAGCGCCGGTGGCGCGCCGCACGCCTCGCCGGCTTGGACACGATTCCGGCGATCGTGCGCGAGACCGGCGACGAGGAAATGCTGCGCGACGCGCTCATCGAAAACGTGCAACGGCAAGATTTGAACCCACTCGAAGAAGCGGCGGCCTATCGCGGGCTCATCGACGAAGGCGGATTGACGCACGACGACGTTGCGGCCCAAGTCGGCAAGAGCCGCGCTGCGGTGACGAACGCTTTGCGGTTGCTGAATCTCGCGCCCGGCGTCCAGCAACGCCTCGCGAGCGGTCTGCTGTCAGCCGCCCACGGCCGCGCGATCGCAGCCCTTGCCGATCACGCGTCGCAAGAACGTGCCGCCGCCCGCGTCGTCGCGGAGAGCTTGAGCGTGCGCGCGACGGAGGACTTGGTTCGCAACCTCGCAGCGGCGGGGACCAGCCTGGCCCCCCGGGCCAGCAAGACGCGGGCCGGCGTGGCGGCGCACCGCCCGGCGGGAATTCTCGAAGTCGAAAAGCGACTCTCGGATATTCTGGAGACGCGCGTGCGCATCGAGACCCGAGGGCGGCGCGGACGGATCGAAGTCGAGTTCGCCGACATGGAGGATCTCGACCGGATCTGGAAGCTGCTCGCCCGCGACTGAAGCTCGGCGATTTGCCACGGGAGGACCGCGTGGACTTTCGACGCATCGACCGCTTGCCCCCGTATGTGTTCAGTGTCGTCAACGAGCTGAAGGCGGCCGCGCGGCACGCCGGGGAGGACATCATCGACCTCGGTATGGGCAACCCCGACCTGCCCCCGCCCGCTGCCGTGATCGACAAGCTCACCGAAGCGGCCAATAACGCACGCAATCACCGGTACTCGACGAGCCGCGGCATCCCAAAGCTCCGCCTGGCGATCACCGATTGGTACGAGCGCCGGTACGGCGTGACGCTCGATCCGGAGACCGAGGCGATCTCCGTCATCGGCGCGAAGGAAGGTTTGAGCCACCTGGCGTGGACGCTCGTACAGCCCGGAGACACGTGCCTCGTGCCGGAACCGACGTACCCGATCCACACGTTCTGCTTCGCGCTCGCCGGTGCACAAGTGCAATCGGTGCCGCTCGGACCGGAGGAAGATTTCTTTGCGAACTTGCTCGAGGCGTACGAGAGCACCTGGCCGCGTCCGCGCGTCGTGCTGACAAGCTTTCCGCACAACCCGACGACGACGGTCGTCGATGTGGGATTCTTCGAACGGCTCGTGAATTTTGCGCGCGAACGCGACCTGATGGTGATCCACGATTTCGCCTACGCGGATCTGTGTTTCGACGATTACCAAGCACCGAGCTTCCTGCAAGTTCCCGGCGCGAAAGACGTCGGCATCGAAGTGTTTTCGCTGTCGAAGTCGTTTTCGATGCCCGGATGGCGCATCGCGTTCATGGTCGGGAACCCGGAGATGATCGGTGCGCTGACGCGCCTCAAGTCGTATCTGGATTACGGCGTCTTCCAGCCGATTCAGATCGCATCGATCATTGCGCTCAACGAGTGCGAGGACGAGACGAAAGTGTTCCGCGACATCTATCGCTCGCGTCGCGATGCTTTGATCGACGGCCTCGCGCGTGCCGGCTGGGACGTCCCGCCGCCGAAAGCGACGATGTTCGTGTGGGCGCGCATTCCGGAGGAATTCCGGCAGATGGCGTCGCTCGACTTTGCGAAGCACTTGCTCGCGGAGGCGAAGGTCGCCGTTTCGCCCGGCGTCGGGTTCGGGCGCGCCGGCGATTCGTTCGTCCGCTTCGCATTGGTCGAGAACGAGCACCGAATCCGGCAGGCGATGCGTGGAATCCGGCGCGCGCTTGGGGGAACGGATCGATGAATACCGGGCCGGAGTGGCGCCGCGCTTTGTACGGCGTGTTGCTGGGCATCGGATACGGCGCGCTGGTCGGGCTCCTTGCTCGTCGCGAAGACGGCGGTCGAACGCGGAGGAGACGATGGGCCGGCGGATCGAAAGCCTGACACTCCGCACACTCGACGATCTACCGCTCCGCTGTCGTGGCTGTGTGCACTGGGAGCTGTCTCCGCTCGAGCAGGCCCTGGCGATGGAGCACGACCCCGAATTCGAAAAAGAGGCTTGGTGCAGTGCCGTTTCTCTGGAAACCGGAACGTGCGGGCGAGTCATATACGTCGACGACGTGCCGGCCGGCTACGCGCTGGCGGCGATGCCGGAGAATCTTCCGCGCGCCGAGTTCTTCCCGGCGCGAGTTTCCAAGGACGCGTACTTACTAGCGACGATGCACGTGTTGCCGGAGTTCGCGGGTCAAGGCATCGGCAAGACGCTGATTCAAGCGGTACTCAAAGATGCGAAAGAACACGGGAAGCGCGCACTCGAATGCTTTGCGGATCGGCAGTGGACGAGGCCGGAATGCATGATTCCCGCCGAATTCTGCGAGCGCGTCGGATTCAAGGTGAAACGCGACCATCCGCGTTTCCCGTTGATGCGTATCGATGTGCGCTCACTCGCGAAAGTCGCCGAGACCATGGAAGCCGCGATGGAAGCGTTTTTGGAGTCGGTGCGCATCCCGTCCGAACCGGCGCCTCGTCCCGCCGGACGTTGAGACGTCGCTTCAAAGACCCGGAATTCCGATGCAGCCATTACCCAACCCGGCGGAATGGGCATCTGCCTTACAAGACTCATCCCAAAGTAATGGCGTGCGCCTTCGCGGATGAGTTGGCAGCCGTTGAGTCGTAGATGCGCGAGGAAGGCACGGCGCTTCAAGTCGTGATGGTGACTTCTTCAAAGCCGTCACCAGCGGCGTCAATCGCGGTGCTGCGGTTCATTTCGACAGCTTCCTCTAGGGCGGACTTGAGATTGTCGAGCAGTTCTTCCCGCGTTGAACCTTGGGAGTTCACCCCGGGAATCTCCTCAACCCAGCCAATCCACCAGTCGCCGTCTTGCTTGAGAACGGCCTTGAATTCGGTCTTCATAGGTCTATCTTATCGCGGCGCTCGGTCCGTTGAACGGCCTAGCGGATAAGCCGCCACGTATCGCGCCGGCACAGCCGAAGAAGTACAGGCGTCGGGCGCGATCGCGGCCGGTTCCATCCGCAAGTTGGGCGGCAAAGCTTGAGATATGGTCCTTGCCATACTCAAAAACCTAACTCTCGGGGTCGCCGAATTCATTGCGCCACTCGGCGTTCGAGCGAAGCCATGATCCAGGCCGACGTGGTCGGCGCACATGAACTTCCACATGCTTTCGCCCAGCGATCCTCTTCGGCTCGGACCACATCTGCATACTTTTCTTGCCCGGCTCAAAGGTGATGGTGGCGACGTGCGTGCGCCCCTTCGTCGTGACGAAACATAGTGAATCCATGCCGAAAACGGGCCGGGCGACCCTGATTCGGCGGAGGTCTTCCCACTTGAGATGAGAATCGGTCAGGAAATTCCGAACCGAGACCCCTTGGTTGTCGAAGGCGAGGCGCATCCTGAAGGCTCGCCAAAGACAGAGAAGAGCAATCACGCCGATGAGCGTGGGAAGAACGACGTTGTCTTCGACATTGACCCAAGCGATCAAGAAAGGCAGGGTGGCAAACACTGCTCCCCAAACTGCCATTACCAAGCGTTTGCTCACAGGAGCAAAGACGTACGGCCGATCTGTGAGTCGCGACTCGCGAGAGTCGTCGGACACCATCATGCCCAGTCCGCATAACGGCGTGGCGGGTAGCAGCCGCGCATGCCGCCGAAGGCGACATCGCGGTCTGTTCCAGCCGCAAGTTGAACGGCCGTGTTGCTGAAGTCTTGACCTTATCCTGCACGTTCGCCACTTTCCACGACTGGAACTCCCGTCCTTTCGACCGATGAAGCGAAGAGGCTCCCGCTCCCGACACGCATTTCGAGGACGCGCCCGTCCTTCAATTCGAACGTAACACCGATTCCATCGCCCACGCCAAGTAAACGCGTGTACTCGATACGTCTGAGCGAATCCAACGACACGTGAATGGCCTTGAAGCCACGCTTTTTCCAGTGACTCCACGGAGACCAAGTGCATCCTCTTGGGCCGATCCGAAGAGTCCCGACGACCTCGCGCTGCGGGAGACCAAGTAGGCGAGGAGTCTTGAAGGGAATTTCGTGAAATTGCTCCGAGAGCGTTCGAAGGTTCTCGATCACAACTGATGCATCCGCGCCAAAGAAATCGCCCGCCGACAGAGCCTGCGCCTTCTTCGTGCGGGATGCTTTTTTTTGGCCCCTGGCCCATGTCCGTTCAACGGTCTGGCGACTGAGCGGCGGCGTATCGCGCCGCGTGCCGCGCGGTCGACGTCCGTTCCAGTCGCGAGTTGTACGGCGTCATTCCGGGTTGTCCTTAGCTTTACCCTTCCCTGTGACGCGAGTCGAGATGGTGATTGTCGTGGTGCCGGTCTCGGATTGCTCCTCGTCTCGGAGGAAGGATCTTAGGTTTTGCTCTTCCTCTTCCAGGACCTCGACACATAGGTAGACGCACTCGTTGCAGATGAATGCCGACTGTCCGGCGATCAGCTTGTTGATTGAGTGGCGATCCTTGCCGCAGAACGAACAGACGTCATTCAATGTGCACCTGCCTGGTCCGTACAACTTCTCGTTGAACAGACCTGTTTAACCATCATCTCC
>JAIVGO010000207.1 GCA_020201525.1 Actinomycetota bacterium
GACCTGGCGAGCGCCGCTTGGGTGCCGTGCTTCGCGACGACGACGATCGCGCCGGCTTCAGAGAAGGAGCGCAAAGCGAGCACGGTCAGCAACCCGACGGTCCCGGCCCCCACGACGAGGACCGTCGCATCCGGCGCCACCGCCGCGCGCTGCACGGCGTGAATCGCACACGCGAGCGGCTCCACCATGACTGCGTCGAGGTCCGAGATCGTTTCAGGGACCGGCGTCAGCTGCGCGCGGTGGGCAATGAGCTCCTCGCTCCACCCTCCCCCGGTGCCGGCGCAGTATCCCGTCTGCAGTCCCGCCGATACGTGACCGACGCCGACGCGCTCGCACAAGCCGGGCTCGCCGTTCTTGCACTCGATGCACATCGGCTCGATGCCGCGGACCTCACACGAGAGCAACGGGTTCAGCACGACGCGCTGCCCCGCGCGCAAGTCGTCACAATCGTCGAGTAGCTCGCCGACAACTTCGTGACCGGGGACGAACGGCATCGACGTGATCGCCGTGAAGTAAAAGGAAGACCGACCGGAGATCGTAGCGAGGTCGGAGCCGCATATCCCGGCAATCCGCGGCCGGATGCGAACCCACCCCGGCGCCGGCAGGCGCGGCGTCGTCCTGTGCACCAAGCGCAGCGGCGCCACCGGCCCCGAAAGCGCTCCTGGAATGCGTGAACCGAGTGCGCGCGCCGCGAGATACCGCGGCACGGATCTGTAGAGCTCGAGCGAGAGCGTCATCGCGCCGGCTCCGGCAGCAGCACGCGAGGCGTTCCCTTGACGGCCTCCCACGTCTCGACCGGCCAGCGGCGCGTGCGCGCGATGCGGTGCAGCGGCACGTCTGGGTTCACGGCCACCGGATGCCCGACGGCCTCGAGCAGCGGCAAGTCGCTCATCGAGTCGGCATACGCGTAGCAATTCGATAGGTCGGCACCGACGACGGACGCATACCGCCGAAGCCACGACGCACGCGCCTCCCCGACGAGCGGCGGCAGCTCCAGGTCGCCGGTGAAACGCCCGTCCGGACCGACGCGCAGGTGCGCCGCGACGACGTCGTCGACCAGAGGAACAAGCGGCTTCACGACGAAGTCCGCACTTCCGGTCACGAGGATGACGCGGTGACCGGCCGAGCGGTGCTCGCGAATGCGTCGCGTCGCACCCGGCGCAAGCCGGCGCAGCAACAGCTCCGATATCGAGGCGTCCGCGCGCGCACGAATCTCCTCCTCACGTGCGCCGGCGTAACGACGGTAGAATGAGCGTAAGAATTCCCCGCGATCGCGCCGCTCCGCGCTCAGATACCCGGGGACGCGGCGGATGAGGCCGGCAAATGCGAAGGGCCACTCGTCGCGCGGCGTGTCCGAAAGCTTCAGCCACACGTACGCCTCGAGGACGTTGGAAGACACGATTGTTCCTTCGACGTCGAACACGGCAAGCACCGGGTGTGCACCGTTCGGTGCGACCTGAACGCGAGGCGCGTCGCGCGGCGGCCGAACCCACCGCATGATCTGCGTGATCGACGGAAGATGCACCTCTTGCAAGTAATGCTTCCATGTGAACGTCGTTGGATCGAAATTGAAGTCGCGCCTATCCTCTTCCGGGAGCGATTCGAACAATGCGCCGGCGCGCTCGTCGGTATAGACAACTTCGGCTTCTGCGTACGGACCGTACAGCCCGGCATAACGCTTGACGAAGTCTAAGCGGCCGCGCAGGCGATCCACGCGGGTCGCGGCGTCTCGCGAAAAGGAGCTTCGGGGCAAGCGCGCGACGCTCTTTTCGGCCCACGTCAGAAACTTATCCGCGTTGGTCATGCGCGCATCGAGCTTGCGCTTGCCGGGGAAGGTCCATTCCGGCGCCGAGTACGCGCCGCGGCCGCGCTCCGGCAGCGGATGTTTGGTGAAGTACTCGCGGCAATGTTCGTACATCGAACGGAAAGGCAACGGATTCCGTGATCCGCTCGACACGTGATAAAAGCCGAGCGATTCGAGCGGCGACGCTGCGACCGCGAGGATCGCGTTGACGACGACGTCGACGGGAATCACATCGAACACACCCTCGGGAATTCCGGGGAAGTCGGGCAGCGCGCTGCGCCCGTATGCGAGGATCACCGGCTCGGCGACCCGAAAGCCTTCGATCCAGCCGGGATACGGATGACCGACGGCGCTTTCGATGATCGATGGGCGAACGATCTGCACGGGAACCTCGCCGTGTGTTTCCGCGATCGCCATTTCCGTCAACGCCTTGGTGAACCCGTACACGTCCGGCCACCCGAGACTGCGCGCTCGCCCGCGCCCGTGCGCCACGAGACGCTTTTGGACCCACTCGCGTCGAAGCTCTTCGGTGCGAAGAGACACCGACTGGGGACCGGCGCGACCGACGCGATGCCGCGCGAGACCGATCAGCCGGTCGAGAACCTCCGGCCTGCGCGACGCGTCCTCGACGTCTTGTCTCACGCGTTGCGCGTGCGCGAGCTCGGCCCGCCAATCGACGATACGGCCGAGCGGTTCCTCGAGCTGTGTGCCGCGCGTGAGCCCGGCGACGTACGCCGTCGAGATCTGGATGTATCGAGCGCCGGCACTCCGCGCCGCCTCCAGCATCTTGAGAGACGCAACGAGGTTGGTGTAAAACGCTTCGTCGATCGGCGGATCGAACGAAACGGTCGCTGCGCAGTGAATGACTATGTCCGTGCTGTGCGGCATCGGAATCTCGTCGGTCACGAGGGGGCGCAACACGCTTGAACCGGTCACGCGGGACGCACCTTGCGCGCGAATAGGCGAAGCGGCAGGATGACGCCCCGTTGAACTCTCCGAAGAGGTTCCTCATCGTCGCCGCCGTCCTTCTCGCCATCGGCGGCATCGCGCTCGTTGCATCGAGGTCGGGAACGCAGAAGCCGTCTCCCTCCTCGACCATGCCGCTCACGAGCGCGACCGGCGTACCCACGCGAAATTGCCTGCCGGTGGGAAAGCGAGTGAAGACACCGTCGTTCTATCCGTCGGATCTTCCGTTACCCAAGGGTTCCTTTGCCGTGGAGGTTCCGCCCGCGCAAGGCTCGACGCATCGCGTCGTCTTCAATATCCAAGGCGACTTGCGCACGTTCGTGCGCTTCGTCATCGCCGAGTGGCCGAAAAAAGGGTGGGCGCTCGGCCGGGGCGAGGCGGAGCCCGGTGAAGCCGAGGATCAGTTTTCCCACACGGCAACCGGGCGGTTCGGCGCGTTCAAGGCGCAGTCGACGCTTTGCGATACGTCGAAGACGTGGGTCCTTTTCGTTCTGGGCCGTCGCGCGGCGCCGACACCGTCGTAACTCGCGGCCGCTTTAGCTCTCGGGGCCGGCCGGCGGGTCGGGTTCACGCTTGCGCCTCATGCGGTTCGCGGCGCCTTTTGCACGCACCTTCGCTTGGTCGAGCGCACGGCGGGCCCATTCGTACTCTGTGGACAAGATGGCGAGACCGACAATGATCAGCAACCACCCGGGGAGTACCGGAGCAATGAGACCAACCAGGCCCACGGCCAACACAACGAAGCCGACGATCGACACGCCGACACGCTTGCTGTTTCTCTGGATGAAGCGGAATATCTCGCGCGGGTTCGCCATAACGTCGAGCGGAGCGTACCAGCCCGGCACTCGGCCGAGCCCGGTTATCCGGGCGGTAACTCCAAAAGTCGCTCGGTGTCCCCCGAGTCGGCCGCGGTCCGCAGGTACGGCTCGATGCTGCACACGGGGCACTTTCCAACGACCAAATCCGTGCGCTCGCCGTCGATGGTCACCCAGAATTTCTCGCCGAGAGCCTCCTTGTCGATGATGCGCTGCGGCGGAACCATGATCGGCTCGCTCTTCAAATGGTCGGAGTGATAGCCGAGCAGGCCCACGTGCTCATGCTGGCCGTCCTTTCCTTGTTCGGGCCTGACGGCGACTATCTCGGGCACACAACACCTCCGCTGACGATCGTGAGCCCAAAGAATACAGAGTGGACGTTTCGGCGTCCCGATTCGACGCCGCGGAAGAATGTGCGGCCAACCGTACCCAAATAGGGTGACCAAGCGCTTGGACGAATGCAGGTCCTGGAGCGGCCCTCCGGAAAGAGCGTGAGTAGGGACACCGAAACCGCTGGAGTACGGTCAAGCCGTCCCAGGACCTGTGTTCTTACCGGCGCTGTGCGCGTTCGGCTTTCGCCCTTGCGTCGTCGGCCGCTTTTCGCTTCGTGCCGGCCGCAAAGCGCGCCTCGCTCGCAATTTTTTCCGCCGCTGCGACGCCGGCGCGCAAACGATCGAGCTTTTCTTTGGCGATCTTCGCCGTGCGCTCTGCCTTCTTAGCCTCTGTTTCGAGCGTGCGTGCGTCGGCCGCAAGGGCCGCGGCGCGCTTCTTGGCCGCCTCTGCATCGACCCTTTCTTCGGGCTCCTCGATTTCCGCATTGCCGACGACCGTGAGGCCGGCGACATCTCCGAAGCCGACGCGATGCATCTCGCGCGACAAGGTTCCGCTCTTCAGCTCCTCTGCTGCTTCTTCGTCGGTGGCAGCCGCTGCGAGCGTGTCTTCGACTGCCGCGAGGTTCGCGCGGGTTGCGGCGATCCCGCTTTCCTTCATGATCACGGCCGCTCGTTTGGACAACGCTGCAATCGCGGTGCGCTGATCCTGCGTCGCAGCGCGCAGATCGGCGGCACCCGCCTTGCTCATTGCCTTTCGCTGCGCCTTGCGGAGGCGACCGCCGACGCCGATGAGATCGGAGATCGCTGTCGGCTCTCTTCGCGCGAGTTGGTTCACGACCCACGCCGCAGCGCTCGGTTTCTTCAGCGACTTGATTTCGTTTGCGCGTTTAGTGTCACCGTTCGCACGCGCTTTAGCGACAAGCGCGTTTCGCGCCTGCGTGAATTCGGCGAGCGGCAACCCGAAGAGATGCTCGATGTCTTTGTCCACGGCCAAACCCTAGCAACCGGGCGCCGCTACACTGATGCGACGCGGGCTCGTAGCTCAGTGGTCAGAGCAGGGGACTCATAATCCCTTGGTCCCAGGTTCGAACCCTGGCGAGCCCACTTTCTAATGTCGTGTTTCGGGTGATGCTTGACGGAGCGGCTTCACCTGAGCAGTGACAGAGTTTCAGCT
>JAIVGO010000014.1 GCA_020201525.1 Actinomycetota bacterium
ACTATTAGGGCGGTGAGTTCTTGGATGGAGCGGGATCTACGTGCAAGCCTATTAGTCTTTCATAGGAACGAGCACGACGAAGACGGGGACGACCCGTAAAGCTGAAAAGAGACCTATGCAAGGTGATAAATTGAGGATTTGGATACTGGTTTTGTTGGCGGGCTTGACAGCGTGTCCGGGAACCTCACGACAACCTAACCCTTTGCGCTTTTCGCCGAGCGCTTCGCCAACACCCACGAGCTTTGCGGTCGCGGAGCGCATCGAGGTCACTGGAACACCGCACCGCGTCGCCGCAGGTTTCGGAAGTGTATGGGTGCCGAATACCGGCAAACGGACCCTAACGCGAATTGACGCTTCGACCGGAAGGGCGGTCGCGACGATCACTCTTCCCGATCAGCCGTTCGCCGTTCAAGCGGTTGAAGACACAGTGTGGGTCACCGTTTTTCCCTTCGGCGGCCCGCCGCCCAACAAAGGTTCGCTTGTCCGCATCAACCCGTCGACCAATCGAATCGTGGCGACAATTCCTGCGGGAGGGGCACCTTACGCGATCGCCGTCGAACAAAATAATGTCTGGGTCGCGAGCGCTGCAACGAATCAACTCTTTCGAATCGATGCTGGAACCAACAAGGTCGTCGCCGCGATTCCTGTGGCTGAAGGACCGGAGGGCGTGGCTGTGGGGGTCGGAAGAGTCTGGGTGGCGTCCCGGGGCGCCGGATCTTTGTCGGAGATTGATCCTTCAACCAACAAAGTTGTCTCAAAAAGCATTATTACCGGCGGTCCACGGTCAGTAGCTTTCGGATTCGGAACGGTCTGGGTGGCCTCAGTCAATGGTGCGGTAACGCGCTACGATCCCACGACCCTCGGCGCCATAGCAGACGTCTTGATCGAGAATCCTGGCGTAAGCGGTCTCGTACTTGACGACGAGAGTGCTTGGGCCGTCAGCGATGGTGTCGGATTTCTCTATCGCATCGATCCGAAGTCGAACACGGTAGTGCAGAGCATCGATATGACAAGGACGCCGCATTCGACGGACGTCGAGGGTGTGGCAGTCGAAGAGGGATTCGTGTGGGTCGTGAACGCCAGCGATAAGACTTTGCTCAAGATTGGTCCGGGCGCCCCTTCGCCGACCCCTTTGTGACTCCGACGTTCTGCAAGGATACCGAGGATCGGAGCCATTATGAAAGTGACAACGAATGAATCTGGACGCGCCAATTTAGTGGTTGTGGTTTTGACAGCCGTCGTCATCGGCGCCTTAGCCGCGGCAGGATTCATTATGGCGCAGCGGGAACGCCGGCTGGATGATCGCTTTGAGCAACAGAGACGGAAGCTATCGGAAGTGAGGGCCGCTCTGGATCTGGCCCGAGATAGAGGCGCGAGTCAGTCGAAGGCATGTCAAGAGGCGAGAGCGATCGGTGACGACATCTTCAAACAGCTCGATGCGCTAGTTCAGGCAGTGAACGACGCAGTTGCAGCGCTCAACGATAACGATCCGAAAGCTTTCACTCGTGCCGCACTCGCCGAAACGACCGCAACGAAGGCGATGCGGGCAGCTCGTCTTCGATGGGATTCGGCCGCTGCCCGCTGTACCACGTCTCAATCCGCGTAGCTCGAACGGGCGCTATGCCGGGGGCTGAGATCGCTTGCGTGCTCGCTCATTTGACAAACCCGCCGTTGCTCGTGCGGACGTGATCGTGTGCGGATCGACCGGGGCCCGCGTCGAGAGGAAAGCGACGGGGGCGTGCTCGATGGATCGGATTTTTACGCGACCCGCGAGCGAACAGCCGGGTTCGAAAGAGCAACATTAGGGCTTGAAAAGTGCCCCCTCTAAAACTGACGGAGATCGTTAACACCTGGGGTCCTCCGGATATGAGAGGACCCCATGACAGAGAAAGAGCTGAACCGAGGAGCTGAACGACGGCTAGCGATTCTTCGCCATGCTGAAGAGGTCAGTGGCAACGTCGCCGCGACCTGCCGCTATTACGGCATCACGCGCCAGGTTTTCTATATCTGGAAGCGGCGATACGAGGAGAAAGGCCTCGCCGGCCTACGAGAACGGTCGCGCAAGCCGCACTCAAGCCCGAACGCAACGACCTCAGACGTCGTCGGCAAGGTGATCCACCTGCGGCAGAACTACCACATGGGGCCGCAGAAGATCGCGATGTATCTCAAGCGTTACCACGACATCACGATCAGCCCGTCGGGGATCTGGCGGATCCTGAACCGTCTGAGCATGAACCGCCTGCCGAGCTCCCAGCGCTACAAGCGGCACACACAACGATGGAAGCGCTACGAGAAGCAACAACCAGGTCACCGGGTGCAAATCGATGTGAAGTTCCTCGAGCCGCTCAAGGGGTCTCGGCGCCGGCACTATCAATTCACCGCCATCGACGACTGCACCCGACTTCGTGCTCTGAAAATCTGTGACCGCTGCAACCAGAAGACGGCCATCCAGTTCGCCGACTACGTGCTGGAGAAGTTTCCGTTCCGAGTGGAGGTGATCCAGACCGACAACGGCTCAGAATTTCAACAGGCCTTCCACTGGCACGTTCTTGATCACGGCATCCAGCACGTCTACATCAAGCCCAACACTCCCCGGCTGAACGGAAAAGTAGAGCGCTCGCACCGGATCGACGGCGATGAGTTCTACCGGTTGCTTGACGGGGTGGTCATCGACGATACGAAGGTGTTCAACAAGAAGCTCAAAGACTGGGAGGACTTCTACAACTACAGCCGCCCGCACGGGAGCTTGGGCGGCCAGACGCCATATGAGAGACTACGGCAGAAGACGACGGCCCCGGGCGTCAAGAGACAGCGTCAGTCGCACACCCGAGAGTGCCCCCAGGAGGAATTGAACCTCCACGCCGGGTTTAGGAAACCCGCGCTCTATCCGTTGAGCTATGGGGGCCGCGACAAAAGGATAGCCCGAGCGCCGCCGAGGGCGCTTTTCGTTGACCAACAGCGCTTCAGTGTGTGATGCTAACGGCAACTACAGGGGAGCAAAAAGGGGACTGGGCATGGCTTCGATTATTCCGTTCACCGACAACTATCGCGACTTGTCCAACGAGCGCGGAAACCAGTTTGAGTTTGTTTGCGAGCGTTGCGGCAACGGCTATCGGTCGCCGTTTCAGACCGACAAGGTTGCGGTCGGCAAAGGCCTTCTCAAGGGGCTCGGACGACTGACCGGAGGCACGCTGGCGAACCTCGGCTACGCCACCGACGAGCTCGTGAATCGCAACACCAACTCCGCCGCGAAAGACAAGGCCCTCGGCGAGGCCGTCGAGGCCGTCCGCGACCAGTTCAAGCAGTGCCGTAACTGCGGTGACTGGGTGTGCGCGGCCGTTTGCTGGAACGACGAAGTCGGTCAGTGCCTCACGTGCTCGCCGCGCGTCGTCGACGAGCTTTCGCGTGCGCAAGCAGCCGTTCAGGTCGAGCAGATCCGCGAGAAGGTCAAGGAGACCGACTGGACGAAAGACGTCGACGTCACGACACGAGCCAAAGTGAAATGCCCTCACTGTGGCGCCGACACCGACGGCGGAAAGTTCTGCCCGAGCTGTGGCGGGTCTCTCGTCTCTGCGAAGCATTGCACGAACTGCGGCAGCAGCTTGAAGGCCGATGCGAAGTTCTGTGCGGAGTGCGGTCAGAAGGCATGACGTATTCGGCACGGCTCGACGGATCCGCGGTCGAGGTTGAGATCGGACCCGAGGCTCTGCGCGCAGGCTCGGTCGAATTTTCCTATCCAGACATGGACGATCTCATCGTCGACGGCTGGACGCTGACGATGCGCGGGCCGGATCGGGAGCTGAAGCTCGAGCAGCTCGGCCGCACGCGCGATGATTTGCTGCGTGAATTGCGTGCGGCCCGTCTCCCGGCGCGGAGAGCAGCGATGTTGCAGTCGGGCGCGGCGAAGCCGATCGACTCATTCGACGCGTGGCGGGGCGATGTCCCGGTTCTGGTCGGCCTCCACAGTGACGGGATTACCGTCGAGCCGGACCTCGGCACGCCGGATTACATTCCGCTGTCCTGCCTCATTGCGGTCGATCGGTCCGGATACGACATCACTCTTCGTGCGAGAGCGATGGAACCGGTGACCGTGAGCAAGTTCGGGCCCCGAACCGATGAGTTCCTCCAAGACCTCGAGGAAGTCCGGCGCGAGCTCGCGAAGGACACGCGCGACGCGTACGGGGCGCTTGATGCCTCGCTCGTCTCGCTTTCGGCATCCGACGGGTGGGCCGTAACGCGTGCCGACGCCGGCCCCTTGTGGGAATCATTGCGCGGTGCGTTCGCCGGTCAGGCGCGCGCAGAGCAGTTGGCCGTGCTCGAACAGGTATCGGGCGAAGACCTGCGGCTCGGAATCAAGACCGCGTTTCAGGGCGGCACGATGCCGTTCGCGCTGGCGCTATCGGGAAAGCGCATCGCGGTGGAGAGCGCCGACGAAGAGGCTCGCGCGACGTTCGTATTCGAAACCGATGACGCCGACTACCTGAACTTCGTTCTGCTCCTCACCGGATTCCGGCGTGAGGCGCTCTTTCTGCCTGAAGAGAAGCTCGGCAGGTGGTCGGTTGCGGTGCGCATGCTGCCGGCGGTGCGCTGGGCGCGCTCGGCGCTCGCCGAGCGCGTCGTGCACGACTCGTCCTGGGAAACGAAGCTGCGTTCGGCGCTTGCGTAGAGCGTCAGAAGAGGATCTAGTCGCCGCTTGCAAAAACACAATTCGGCGAATCAGGGATTGAGTTTGTGAGTCGAAGCGAGACCGTGCACTGTGAAACCCACTGCTCGTGCCGCGAGGCCAAGCTCGGCGTCGTGAGTGGCCAGCACCAGGTCTTGCATCTGCTCGCGAGCGAAAAGGGCGCTCGCGAGATGGATCGCATCGAGCGATCCGATAGAGGTCGGGAATGGCTCGGCGGCACGCTCGAGGACGAGACGGTCGATAGAGACCAACCGCAAGGAGTCGATCATCTCAAGGGCGGCGCTTCGCCGCGTCGCAATTGCTTCGTCGTTGAGGTGAAGACGGACCCGAGCCCGGTCGATCGTCCGCAGGCATTCGAGGCGGATCAGCTCACTCGAGACGGGCGTGCTGATCCTCGTCCAAGTCGTCAAGCGATCGGGTTCACCGAGGATCACGCGCAGCAGCACCGATGAATCGACGTACGTGTTCATCGATTCTGACGCTCTTCGAGTAGCAGGTCGGTAGAGCTGACCTTCCACCTCGCCGGCGGGAAACGCTTATTGCGAAGCGAAGCGAAGGAGCGCGTGGGCTTGGAGATTTTGACGCTTCTTTGGCCGGTCTTAAAAGGAATGATGCGAGCGATCGGTCGATCCCGATCGGTCACGACAATCTCCTCGCCGGCCTCAACGCCTCTGAGGTGCTCGGAGAGGTGGTTCTTCAGCTCCGCGATCTTGACCCTCTTCATGGCTATATGGAGCCACATCTAGCCATCTCTGTCAAGTAAGAGCTTGACTCACGGCGAAGCGGTTGGTTGACGCCGTGCCTTAGACCAAGACGATCGGCTGCGCCGGAAGCTTTGCTCCAGACGAGTGCTCGGCGCGAAGCAACTCGTCGATGTCGCCGGCGGCGAGTGGCCGCGAGTACCAGAAGCCTTGTCCATACCTGCAACCGAGCTCTTGGAGGCGGTCACCTTGCGCCCGCTCTTCGATTCCCTCGGCAACAGCTTCCAAGCCGAGGGTGTGCGTGAGGTCGATGACGGCGGTCGCAAGAATTTCCTCGCCGGGAGAATTTCCGACGTGGCGAACGAACGACTGATCGACTTTCAGGATGTCGATCGGAAATCGGTTGAGATAGCTGAGCGATGAATAACCGGTGCCGAAATCGTCGATCGCAACGCGGACACCGATCTTGCGCAGTTCCGCGAGCCGGCGCATCGCGACGTCGCGGTCGAGCAACACGCTTTCGGTGATCTCGACCGTCAGCGACCGGGGCGCGAGCCCTGATTGTTGGAGCGCCGCGCGAACGTCGTCCGTCAGGGTCTCCGCCTGAAGCTGCTTCGCCGAAACGTTTACGTTCACGGCCAGCGGTTGCACGCGCGGAAAGCGCGCTTGCCACAGGCGCGTCTGCCTGCACGCTTCACTGAGGACCCAGCGTCCGATGGGATGAATGAGCCCGGTTTCTTCTGCGAGCGGAATGAAATCCGCAGGGGAAACCAAGCCGCGACGGGGATGCTTCCATCGCACAAGCGCTTCGACACCGGTGATGTGACCGGTCGCGAGCTCAACGATCGGCTGGTAGTGGAGTATGAGCTCGTGACGCTCGATCGCCCGCTGCAAGTCCTCTTTCAGCTCGAGCCGCTCGAGCGCGGCGGCGTGCATCGAAGGCTGAAAGATCTCGTACCGGTTCTTGCCTAGGTTTTTGGCCGCGTACATCGCGACGTCGGCGTTGCGCAGAAGATCGCTGGCGGTACCGCGACCCGGGGTGGACAAAGCGATCCCGATGCTCGTTCCGACCGACACCTCTTTGCCTTGCAACGTGAACGGCACCTCGAGGTCCGCTCTCACGCGCTCGGCGACCGTCACCGCGTCGCGCGTCCCTGAGATTCCTTCGAGGAGTATCGCGAACTCGTCTCCGCCGAGGCGCGCGGCCGTGTCGCCGGGACGCAAGCACGTTTGAAGCCGGGATGCGAAGGCGCCGAGCAGCTCGTCGCCGCATGCATGACCGAGCGAGTCGTTGATCGTCTTGAAATCGTCGAGATCGAGGAACAACACTGCAATCGGTGTCGTGCTGCGGGACCCGCGCGCAGCTGCATGCTCGACGCGATTCGTGAACAGCTCGCGGTTCGCAAGGCCGGTCAGCGAATCGTGAAACGCTTGATGCTTCAGCTGTTCCTTGACGCGAGTAAGCTCTTCGAGCGACTTCTCGAGCTGACTGTTCTCGAGCCACACGCTCAAATGGTTGACGAAAGTTTCGAACAGCTTGAGGTCTCCCGCATCGAACTTCGTGACGTCGCCGAGGCGGTTCGCGATCATCATCGTCCCGAGGATCCGCGTCTCACCCAGGATCGGCGCGACCATGACGTTGCGAAGCTCGCAGCCGTACCGCGACGCCGCATCGCCCGGTGAGGAAAGCAGCGTGGCATCGCGCTTGCCGACGATTTCCGCCCAGGGCCACTCGTTCAGCCCGACGGTTTGCATGAGCGTTACGTCGTCACCGGGCCCGAGCGTCGTGCGAAGCCCCACGTTCGCATTTTCGGACGAGACGACAGTCAGGTCGGCCAGCTCGGCACGGAACACGGACCGAGCGTGAGAAAGAAGCGCGAGCATCCCAGATTCAATGCGCGGCGACTGATGAACGATCCGCGTTGCCTCATACAGAAAGCCGAGACTTTCGTGCTTCCGTCGCTCTTCCGCATATGCGCGATAAGCAAGGAACAACGTCCCCGCCGGCACGAACAGAAGCCACGCAGCTTGCGTGTGAAGCGAGAGAACGGTGATGCCAATCAGTCCGAGGCTTGTGTTCGTCACCGCGGCGATGCACCCGTACGTGAGCGCGCGCCGGTACTGGTGAAGTCCGGGCTGACCCTTCGAGAGAAAGATCGCTGTAAAGATCATCGACACGCCTACAATGCTGGCGGTCGTCGTTGCTGCGAATGCTCCCGCCCATGCCGTCGCGCCGACGCCGCTCGTCGAACCCGCGATCGCGTGAAAGACGAGCGAGGCGAGGCAGGCTTCGAGCGTGAAGTGGGCGAGGTTGAAAGACAGCTTCAAGGGTGACTGGCGCCGGTGAACGCCGAGCGCAAGTGCTGCACCGATCAACTGCGCTGCGACCAAGGTGCCGGGGCGCGCGAAAACGAGCCCAATGACGAGTGGAATCTCGCTGAGAGAGAACGAGTGCGCGTCGCGGCGGAGCTGAATGTGAACGACGGCGATCTCTGTGCCGCAGAACGCTGCGGTCAGCAGCCACCACGGGATATGCAAGCGCGCAGACGGGGCCGGCAAGTGATGGACCCACTCGAAGTAGATCACGCCCGCCGTGGTGGCAATGTATGCCGTGAGCATCCACACGCGCGAGAGGCTCGCGAAGTACTCCCGGAGGGACCTTCGCGCGGTCACGGCCATCTCGGCCTGCATCGTCGTCACTCCCACGAGCTGCTCGACCACGAAGAGCTCGACCACGAGGAGCTGGACCACGAAGAGCTGGACCACGAAGAGCTGGACCACGAAGAGCTGGACCACGAAGAGCTGGACCACGAGGAGCTGGACCACGAAGAGCTGGACCACGAAGAGCTGGACCACGAAGAGCTCGACCACGAGCTTCCGCTCCAGTCGCTGCCGGCCCACACGTTTCCGTTCCACGTTCCACCGGACCAGCTGCTGCCCGCCGCCGCGGCCGACGACCATGCGTTGGCGTCCCAGGCCGCTCCGAAGATGTCTTGCTCGCCGTTCAGCTCGACGCCGTCTCTCGAGAGGTGAGTGGAACCGCGTGCGGATTCCAGCGATCCCAGCCCCGTCGCCGGGGTATGCGTTTGCGTGAACGCCGGCGTCGCAGCGGCCGATGCCGCGCGAACGTTGATGAGTCCCGCACCTTGGGCACCAGCGTCCACGCCCGGAACCGCGTTCGCCGTCGACGTCAGAAGCTTCTTGACTTGATCCGGCGTCAAGCTCGGACGCTGCTGCAGCAGCAACGCAGCGGCCCCGGAGACGACTGCGGCCGCCTGGGACGTTCCGCTGCCTTTGAAGAACCGCGTGTTGACGCGTCCCTCTGGGTGATTGGCGTCGATACTCGACCCGACGTCTCGCAGCGAGACGATCGATTGACCCGGTGCCACCAGCGAGGGATTCCGCTGGCCGTTGCCGCGGCTCGACCAGGACGGGATGACATCGTCGGATGTATCCGGCGTTCCGTTCGGGTTGTCGGCGCCGACCGCGATGACGTAGGGGTCGTATGCAGGGTCGCTGAGCGAGGTCGCGCTCGAACCTTCGTTGCCGGCAGCCGCGACGACGACGATGCCGCTGCGCCAGGCGACCTCGGCTGCGAAAGCGAGCGGGTCTTCGACGTAGCTCTGCGCACTTTCGGTCCCGAACGAGATGTTGAGCACGCGGATATTTAGACCGTTGTCGTTGCGGTGCTGCACGACCCAGTCGATGGCCGCGATGACTTGCGACACGTCGGTGGCACCGGAGCTTTCTGCAACTTTGACGTTGACGACGCGGGCGTCGGGCGCCACTCCCACGAAATAATCGTGGTTCGTGTACGAACCCGTTGTGTACGCGTCGTTCCCGCGACCCGCGATGATTCCCGCCAGGTGCGTGCCGTGGCCGTACGTGTCGAGGTACCGGAGGTTGTCGGTTTGAGATTCGAAAGACAGATCCGGTCCGTTCACGACTTTGTCGCCGGCGCTCAGTCCGTTCACCGGCACGACACCCGAATCGATGAGCGCCACGTCGATTCCTCTGCCGGTGATGTTGTTACGCCATAGGTCCTGTGCGCGAACGATTTTTGTTGTGTTGTACATCGATCCCACGTCGGTGGCGCCGTCGAAGCCGTCCACCGCGTGCATTGGACGGACGACTCGATCGAGGCTGACCGAGTGGATGTTATGCGACTGCTTCAGCACGGCGAGGCTCGTTGCCGGAACCGTCGCCGTGAAACCGTTGATGATGCTTAGAGGCCGTCCCACGCGACCTCCGAGCCGGATCACTTCCTGTTCGGGTTGCGTGTCGCCTGGAACGATCTTGCGGACGAGTACCGAAATGAACGGCGAACCAGTATCGCCCCGTACCGGGATTGCAGCGATAGACGCGGCCACCACGAAAGCGACGACGAGGTTCGCGAGCCGGCGTCGGCGGAATCCCCAACTCACCGCGAGAGCGGCGTCCATCTGGGCCCCCTTTTTCACCGTTCCCCGGACACATCGCCCGAGAATCGCGTTCTTCCTTGCAGGACCTAATGTCGGCAATCCGGTCGGAATCTTTAGTTCTTCGCTAGCACAAAGTGACTAGAGGTTTGCCGAAAGTGGGATTGAAATGCCGGCAGACCGGATCGAAATGTGACGAACTCGGCTGGTGGGCTTTGTCACAGCGTTCATGCGCGGCGTTCTGGTCCCCGAATCGGGTAACGTTTGCACGCATGAGCGATCTCACTCTCATGGCCGTGCACGCCCATCCCGACGACGAATCGGCGTCGACCGGAGGGATCCTCGCGAAGTACGCCCGCCAGGGCGTCCGGACCATCGTCGTCACGTGCACCAACGGGGAGATGGGGGATGCGACCGGCGGCATCAAGCCGGCCGACCCCGGTCACAACGCCGCGGCCGTGGTTGAAAAGCGCCGCGAAGAGCTTCGCGCCGCCTGCGAGGTACTCGGTGTGACCCATCTCGAGATGCTCGGGTATCAGGACTCCGGCATGATGGGATGGCCGCAAAACGACGCCCCGGAAGCTTTCTGGCATACGCCGGTCGACGAAGGCGCCAAGCGACTTGCCGTGCTGATGGAGCAGTACCAACCCGACGTCGTCGTGACGTACGACGAATACGGTTTTTACGGTCACCCAGATCACATCCAAGCCAATCGCATCACCGTCGCGGCGACCGACATGACGAAGATTCCCAAGAAGCTGTATTACACGACGGTGCCACGCGAGGCCCTCCAGCAGATGTTCACGATGCTGAAGGATCTGAACATCCAGGAGCCCGGCGGCGAGGAGTTCGACCCAACGGATCCTCCGATCGGCGTGCCGGCGGAACAAGTAACCACGACCGTCGACGTCGCCGAATTCGTCGACGCCAAGCGGGCGGCACTGCAAGCCCACGCGAGTCAGACGGAGAGCTCGTTCTTCCTCCAGATGCCCGAAGATATCTTCCGTTTCGCGTTTGCATCGGAAAGCTTTACACGTGAGCGCGATGTGACCGGCGCGCCGATTCCGGAAAACGATCTTTTCGCGGGACTTCGCTGAGCTAATAGCCGAGCGCCGGATCCACGAGCCCTTCGAGCTGTTCACCGCGAGCGAAATGACCCACGTTTCTGGTGACCAGGGCGCTGAGCTCCGGCACGGCCATCTCGAACGTATTCGCGGTGTGTGACGTGATGATGACGTTGGGGAAATCCCACAACGGATGGTCGTCCGGAAGCGGTTCGGGATCGGTGACGTCCAGCGCCGCACCCCCGACGCCGCCGGCGCGGAGCGCATCGACCAGGGCCACGGTGTCTACGAGCCCGCCGCGCCCGACGTTGATGAGCCACGCGTCTCGCCGCATCTTTGCCAGCGTCGCGGCGCCGATGAGACCGGCGGTGCTCGGGGTGAGTGCCGCCGAAAGCACGATCCAGTCGGCCTCGCCGACGAGTGATGGGATCGCCTCCGATGTTTCCGTCCGCTCGGCTCCCTCCAGAGGGGCGCCCGAACGATTCACCGCAAGGATCCGCACGCCGAGGGGACGCAGCATTTTCAAAAGCGCCGTGCCGATTCCGCCGGTCCCGATGAGCAGCGCCGTCGTGCCGCCGATCAATCGGTGCTCGGCGGCATCGAATCGGGGATGCCATCCACGCTCGCGGACGTGGCGCGGGATCAGGCGAGCGGCGCAGCAAATCAGGGTGAGGGCGAGCTCGGCAGTCGTGCGGCCGTAGATTCCTTTCGCGCAGGTCCACGTTCTTCCGGCGTCGATGATCCCGGACTCGAAGAACTTTTCAATGCCGGCGAACGGGAGCTGCACCCACGCCGGCGAAGCCGTCGAGAGCAGCGCCTTGAGACCTGCCGCATCCGATGGGTCGGTCCACACGACGGCGTTTGCCCGGTGCGAGCCGGCAACGGTCCCGCCGCCCTGCTCCACTGCGTCACTGATCGCCGGCCACGCCCGAGGCTCGATGGCGACCAGCGGCTCCATGATCGAGTGAGGCTACCGGAAAGACGAACCCCCTCGGGGGTTTGTCGAGGGGATTCGGTGCGAACGAAACGATTACAGCTGGCGGACGAACCGGATTTCGGTGTCGTTGGATCCGTTGATGGAGCGAGCCCAAACGAGATTCGCCCTTCCCGCGGTATCGACGGTCACCGATTGGAAGTCGCCGAGCTCCCGGTCCTCATTGCAGTTGATTCCGTCGGTGCAGATCGGACCCGTCTTCACCACGGTCGCGTCTGCGTTGACGAGACCCGAGAACGTCGCGCCGCCGTCGGTGCTTTCGAGGTAGCTCTCGAACCACTGCGCACTCGCCGCTACTTTGCTCGGCGTATTCGTCGCGCTGGTGTGGAAGAGCGAAACGGCGACTTTCGAGCCGCGAGCGCCGACCCACGGGTATAGGGAGGTCCCTGCCGAGACGATCACCCGCGGCGTGGCCCAGGTCGACCCCCAGTCCGTCGAGGAGCTGAGCTTCACCCGGCTGCTCGATGCGAGAACCTCCAGCCAAACGGCGACGAGCTTGTTCCCGCCGGCGTTCGCGACAACGGGGAAGGCTGAGATCGTATCGGCGCTCGTGGCCGGTCCCACGGTCGATTGCGAGAACGTCACGGCACCATTCGTCGACTTGGCGAACTTCACGCCGCCGGCGGCCGTGGAATAGATCAGTCCGACCTTGTCTCCGAGCAGACCACCGTTTTCGGCGATGAGCGTGCCCGGCGGGCAAATGCAACGGGCCTGATCGACCGGCGTCGCGGCGACGTGCGACGTCGGATAGGAGATTCCGCCGTCCAGCGACTTAGCGACGACGAGGCCGGACGGGATTTGGTGCGTCGCGTGGTATACGCGGCCGCCGGTCGCCGTCGCGATCCATTGGCGGTCCTGGACGGGCGTGCTGTACGGATTCGCCGTCCAGGTGTTGCCTTTGTCGGTCGAGACCGAAACCGTTGCGCTTCCGAGCCACAAATCGGTGCCGTAGATCGCTCCGGTCACTGGGTCGACGTCGATGTCGAAGTCGCCGCCGCCCGGAAGGGCGGCCCGTGTTCCGGGCGGAGTAAGCGTGAAGGTGACGGGTGACGTGCCGCCCGCGCGCCACAAATGCGACGGCGACGGGCCCGGCACGGTCAGGCCCGGAATGGCGTTGACGTAAATCGTGCCGTCGGTGGCGACATCGACGCCCGGCTCGCTGTCGTTCAGCGAGCTGACGATGACCGGGCCTTCGAAAGCACCGACGGCGCTTGCGGGCGCGCCGCTTTGCAGCGCAAGCAGCACCAAGCAAGACAGCGCGACGAGCGTGGTCGCAGTAATCCGTGCTCTCTTCAAGCTTCCACCTACCTCGTACTGGAAGGGATACCTACACACAAACTACACGCGTCACGGCCGTGTCTCTTATGCCGTTCGTGCCCAAGGTCAGGCATAGCAAGGCAAGCGAAAGGGCGACGCATGCCAGATCTTCAGGTCATCAGGTTTCGTCAAAAGAGGAAGACGGGCGGGATCCGGGCTCGAGGCCGCTTGCCGACGATCTGCTAGGGGTTGGGGTATCCCCAAACGGCGGCGAGGGAAACCGCAGTGATCGCGTTGACTACCGGCAAGCGTCGGGCAAATCCCCTGAGCGTGATCACCGCCCGTTCCTTCCTCCAAAACAATTACCAAGTCATGTCTACTTTGGCGCGTTAACGTTGTCAACAGAACATCTGGCGCGTTTCCCGACATCGGCTAAAACTCCTGCTTGAGCACCGCGGTCCGGTCGCCGATACGATCGGTGCGATTGTAAGCGGCGATAGAGGGTAGATAGTGGACATGATCGCTTGGGTCTTTGCAGTACCCATTTTCCTCATGCTGATGGTGCTGACGCTCGACAAGCTCGAGTCGTCGATCGTCGCGCCGATCGACCGAGCCGTAAAAATCGTCCGGCTTGTCAACGAGGCGCCGGCCGAGCAGGTCGAACGAGAGGTAGCGGCACTTCTCGCGCCGGCGTTGAGCGCGCCTCCCCGGCGTGACCGAGCCGCGGCGCCGCCGGCGGCCGTGAATTAGCCCCGCCCGAGTCGAAGACCCGACTTCTTTTGCCCGCGGCGTGCGAGCCAGCCGCCGACAGCGACCCCAGATGCGAACAGGGTTACGCCGCCGAGCGTTGACGGTATGCCGATCAGCAGCGTGCGCCGGCGCGTGCGCAGCTCGTGGACCGGCCACCCTCGGGCTCGGGATGTGCGCAGCAGGGATCGATCCGGGTTCACCGCGTGTGGATGCCCGACCGACTCCAGCAGCGGAAGATCGTTGATCGAGTCGGAGTACGCGGCGCATTCCCGTAAGTCGTAGCCCTTTCGCCCCGCGAGCTCCGCGACCGCCTTGGCTTTCGCCGGGCCGTGGAGGATGTCGCCGATAAGCGCGCCCGTGTAACGGCCTTCGTCGTCGAGCTCGGAGATCGTTCCGAGCGCGCCCGTCATGCCGAGCCCGTTCGCGACGACTTCTGCGACCTCAACCGGTGTGGCCGTCACGAGATACGTATGATCGCCGCTTTCGCAATGCTGGGAAATGACGTTTGCGATGTCCGGGTACACGCGGGGCAAGATCCGCTCTTCGCTGATCTCGCGGCCGAGCGCGCGCAGCTCTTCCTGGCTTCGCCCCTTGACGAATTCCAGCGCCGCTTCGCGTGACGACTTCATTCCGCTTTCGCGTTCGGAACCCATGAGGACGAACGATGCCTGTCCGGCGGCGAACCGGATGATGTCCCGGACCCGGGTCATGTCGCGCTCGTACAACCCACGGGCGAACAGGAACAAGCTGGATCCGGGAACCAGTGTCTTGTCGAGATCGAAGAATGCGGCGCGATTCGTCATCGGAGCGCAGTCTATGACGGCTGCGTCTCTCCGGTCACGTCCAATTCCATCAAACGGAGCAGGATGGCGGAGAATAGCTGCACTGCGATGAACGTCGCCGCAATCACGCCGGCGTCGTTGAACAGAATCGCGCCCACGATGGCGAATGCACCCGATTGGAGCGAGGCCTGTACGAATAAATGATCTTCAAGCAGCCGGCGCACATCGTCGCGACGCCTCTGAAAGACGACGATACCTTCGGCGACGAACACCAGCAGCGTCACCATCCAGATCGAGAACGCGAGCAACCGCAACGCCGCGGATATCTTTCGGCGGGCCGTGCCGGCAGCGACACTCGATCCGATGTGCGATCGCTCTACTGCCGGTCGCAAGCGATCGACGAGTACGACGAGGCCAGTGATCGCAGCCGCAACTACTTCAAGAACCACGGCGAGTCCCGCAGTGAGACGTCTTCCGCCCGCGCGAGCTGCAAGGATTCCCAAGGCGGGAATCGCCACGAGAATCGAGCCGAACTTTGCGCCGAAGTGTGGCGCGGCCATCAGGTAGACGGCAGCGGTCAAGACGATTGCGCCGGTGAGTTGCGCCGCTCGCAAAGCCCCGAACTCTTCGTATCCGGCTGCAGTCGATACAAGGAGTGCGCCGACGAGGACTCCCATGAGCTCGTTACCGATGCCGTAGAAACGCGAACCTTCCGCGATGAGATAGGAAAGTGGCGAGCGCATTGCGAGCGGTCCACCGAGCGCGAGATCAACGAGCACGACGAGGGCGGTGATGGCGCACACGACGGGGAGCCCGCGTGATGCGCCGAGCGTGACGGTTGCGATGACGCCGGCGGCAATCGAAACGACGACTACCCAGACGACCGATCCAGTCATCGAGGTGCTGTGGACGAGCGGCTCGAGCACCAGTGCGAGAGGGATGCTACAAAGCGCAACGATCGCGGCGGTCAGTGCTCGCGTCGCAAATCTTCGTGATGCGAGCTTGCTCGTCAGAGAGGAGAGACCGAGCAGAATCATTGCGACAATTAGAAAGCCGCGCAGCAAGTGACTGCGGACGTGAGATGCATGTACCAGTTCACGGTCGAGACGCAATAGTGTCGTGGCACTCTCGCGCGTTGGGACCAGGGTGACGGCCCGGCCGGTCATCGAGGCCGGAGCTTTGATGCCGGCGATCGTCAGGATGGTCGGCGCGATGTCGGCGAGCGTCACGATTCCGTCGCGACGGGTGCTCGGGCTTCGCAGCAAGCCGTTTTGGAACCCCGCCCCTTTGATGACGATCGCACCCAAGAAGACGCGGCGCCTGGCGCGCTCGAACGAGGTTGTGGGTGAAACGACGATCAGAACGTCCTGCGGCTTTTGCGACGCGGATAACGCCTCTACTTGCTGATCGGATTTCTCGGGGCGGAAGTATTCGTAGAGCGCTACGTCGGGCCCTCCGGTGCCCACCCGGGGCTGTTCCGAAAGGAGCTGCTCCACCCCGACGCACTCTGCAATTGGCGTGCACGCAAGAGGAGCGTGTGCCGAGAATGTCCCGCCCGCGCGCATGATTGCGTCGGAAAGTGTTCCTGCAGGCCCCTTGCCGTTTGTTCGCTGCCCCGACCCAAGCGTTGCGTACACCGCAGCACGTGCGAGCTCTTCTTCCACATCCGCGTCTTCCCCGGTTCGGGTACTGAGCAACGCGCTCGCGCCGGAGCGAACGAGCGCCGCAAGAGCGGGGCGCTGCATCCATTCACGGATCGTCGAATCGTCCAGCGCGATGATCGTTACGCGACGGCGCGCCGGAGCCGGAAATGGTGCCGGTGCGTACCGATCGCCGAACCCCGCCGGCGCGACGGTCGGCGACAGGAGCACGAAGACGATCGAAAGGAACACGGCGCGTCGAAGCACGCACGGCAGTCTAACGGCGGCCCTCTTGGGTTAGGATGCGCGCCCCATGATCGACGAGGGAGTTCTGAAAGACGCGCTGACTGCCGCGCTGACGACGGGCGGCGAGTTCGCCGAGGTATACGCGGAAACGCGGACCTCGACGTCCGTACGCCTGGAAGATCGCCGGGTCGAGGAAGTCACGAGCGGCCGCGATCGCGGCGCCGGGATTCGGGTCATCCACGGCGAATCGACGGCGTATGCGTACACGAACCGCCTCGACCGCGCGTCGATCATCGACGCCGCCAAGGCTGCCGCGGCGGCGCTTCACGACGAGCCGCGCGCGGCCGTCGGTGACCTGCGACGCGAGCCGGAGCGTGTGCTGAACCCGGTGAAGCTTGCCCCGGAAGACGTTGCGGCCGCCGACAAAATTGCGACGGTGGTTCGTATCGACGAGGCGGCCCGAGCGCGGAGCGGGGACATCCGTCAGGTCATCGCCGCGTACGTCGAAGGTCATCAGGATGTCCTCATCGCGAACTCCGAAGGTTTATGCGTCACCGACGATCGAACTCGGACCCGTGTGTCGTGCCAAGTCGTAGCGGCGCGCGACGGTGTTATACAAACCGGTCACTTCGGGCCGGGCGCCAGCACAGGCTTTGAGCTCCTCGAGCAGTTCCCGCCCGAGTCGGTGGGTCAGCGCGCCGCCGATCAAGCGATCGCGATGCTGTCGTCTTCCCCCGCGCCGGCCGGTGAGATGCCTGTTGTTCTGGCACCGGGCGGCGGCGGCGTCCTTTTCCACGAAGCGTGCGGTCACGGCCTGGAAGCCGACCTCATCCACAAGGACGCCAGTGTCTACAAGGATCGCACGGGCGAGAAGATTGCGAGTGACCTCGTTACCGGCATCGACGACGGAAGCTTGGCCAGCGCGTGGGGCTCGTTCGCGTTCGACGATGAAGGCACGCCGTCCCAGCGAACGGTCCTCTTCGACAAGGGCGTGTTGACCGCCTATATGACCGACTTGTTGCGCGCACGCACGATGGGTCTTTCGCGCTCGGGCAACGGCCGTCGTCAGTCCTATGCATTCCTTCCGATTCCGCGCATGACGAATTCATTCCTCGTTCCCGGCGACGCGGATCCCGAAGAGATTCTGAAAGGCGTGAAGAAAGGCCTTTACGCGAAGTCCTTCGGTGGTGGAGAAGTGAACACGGCGACGGCCGACTTCGTGTTCGGACTGACCGAAGCGTACTTGATCGAAAATGGAGAGCTGACCACGCCGGTGCGCGGCGCCAACTTGATCGGAAACGGGCCGCAAATCTTGGCGCGCATCGACGCCGTCGGCCGGGACTGGGAGTCGTGGACGGGCGTGTGCGGCAAGGACGGACAAGGTGTTCCGGTGACCAGCGGGATGCCGACGGTTCGCATATCCAAGATCACGGTCGGAGGGACGAGCGCGTGAGCGATCTCCTCGACCTAGCGCGCGCCGCCCTCGATGCGGCGAAAGGCGGCGAGCTTCTCGAAGCGTATGCGTCGTGGGGTCGCGAAACGGAGGTCAAGGCGCTCGCCGGTGAAGTCGAGTCGCTGTCGAGCGCGGAGAGTCGCGGGCTCGGCGTTCGCATTATCGACGGCGACCGGCTCGGCTATGCGTACGCCGCCGACCCAGATCCCGACGACGTCGCATGGATCGTCGAGCAAGCACGAACGAACGCCGCGCTGTCCACACCCGACGAAGGCAATGTGCTGCCGGATCCGCAGCGGGCCGAACCTCTTGCCGGCTTGCTCCTGGCCGAGCTCGAATCAACCAGCGTCGAGGAAAAGGTACGCATGGCTCTCGACGTGGAGCGGCTCGTTCGCGCAGCGGATCCGCGTGTGCGCGGTGTCGACATGGCGGAATACGCCGAGGGCATCGGCCGGGTCGCGATCGCTTCGACCGCCGGAGTCGAGGCTGAAACCGAACGCGGTGATTGCTGGTCGGTCGTCAGCGCGCTGGCGAGCGAGAAAGGCGAGACGCAGACGGGTTTCTCGTTCGCGCTCGCTCGCAAGCCGTCGGATCTCGATTTGGATCGCGTCGCACGAGAGGCCGCCGAGCGCGCAACGCGTCTGCTCGGTGCCGAGAAACCGAAAACCGAACGCATGCCGGTGCTGCTTGATCCCAACGCCGCCGCATCGTTTCTCGGAGTGCTCGCGTCGGCTTTGACGGCAGAAGCGGTCCTGAAGGGCCGATCGCTGTTCGCCGGCCGCGTCGGCGACACCGTTGCGTCTAAGGTCGTTCAGCTCATCGACGATGGCCGTACGCTCGACGGTCCGGGGGCGTCGCCGTTCGACGACGAGGGTGTGCCGACGAAGAGAAAAGCGATCATCGAAAACGGCGTTCTCAAAGGCTTTCTGCACAACGCATATACCGCGAAGCGAATGGGTGGCTCGTCGACGGGCAACGCGCGCCGCGCGGGGTTCAAGTCCACGCCGGGCGTTGCGCCGACGAACCTGTTTCTCCAACCGGGCACTGAGTCGCCCGACGAGTTGATGGGCCGCGCCGGCCGGGCGCTCTACGTTCAGGATCTGATCGGCGTTCATTCGGGCGCGAACCCGATTTCGGGCGACTTCTCCGTCGGCGTCAGCGGCCTCATTGTCGAAGGCGGCGCGTTCGGTCGCGGCGTACGCGAAGCCGCGGTCGCCTCGACGATTACCGACATCCTGTCGTCGATCGTCGCCCTCGGAAACGATCTGCGCTTCTTCCCCTTCGGCGGCGCGATCGGCGCGCCGACTGTCCTCGTTGGAGAAATGACCGTCGCCGGCACCTAAAAAACCGCCGCCGGTCGTTTCCATTGGCGAAGTGCTCGGGTACTCTCCGAGCGAGGGGCTGCGCATTGAAGAGAGTTCTATCGGTTTTCATTGTCTTGCTACTCACCGTCGGTATCGTCGGTGGAATGAAGTACGCGCATCGCGGGAATCTCGCGCCGGCCGGGGCCAGGGAGCTTGCCCAGCCCACATCGCCGATCGCCGCCGAAAACGCTCGCCGAGGCGACCGGCGCTGGCGGCTCGGATCTGCGTCGAAGCGCGGATTGGACGCGTTCGCTTCGGCGACCAGCGTCCGCGCGGGTGATCCGCTCGACGTGTACGTGCGAACGAAATCGACGTCGTTCAGAGCGGACGTGTACCGGATGGGTTGGTACGCCGGCGCCGGCGCACGTCTCGTCACACGGCGAACGGATATCGCAGGGGACGGTCAGTCGCCGTGCGACGCCGTCGGGAAGCGGCACACGGTCACGTGCGCTTGGCGGCCCAGCTTCACGCTTGGCACGCGGGGCTCGTGGCCGTCCGGCGTGTACCTGATCAAGCTCACGACACCCGACAAGCGCGGTGCATACGTTCCGTTCGTCATTCGCGAAACCGTGACGCGCGCGCCCATCATCTTCCAATCGAGCGTTACGACATGGCAGGCGTACAACAGCTTCGGGGGACGCAGCTTGTACGACGGCCCGTGTACGCAGCGCATCGTGCGCGTAAAGCCGAAAGAATTGCCGAGCGCATCTCCGGCGCCACCCGCCGCCGCGACCGAGACCGCCGTTCCCGAACCCAATCCGTCCGAGGAACCATCGCCCGAGGAGACGTCGAGCCCGCCGTCCCCGCTGTTCCCGCGCATCAGTTCGCAACCGGAGCCCTCCGCACAACCGTCGGTCGCGCCCCAATCGACAATCGCCGGCGTGCCGGAGCCTGCGTTCGAGACGGAAAGCACGTGCGGCTTTCCGAATCGCTCCCGTGCGGTCTCGTTCGATCGCCCGTACGATTGGCCCGGCGCCGGTCAGTTCTTCCGTTTCGAATATCCGCTGCTCGCGTGGATGGAATCAAAGGGCTACGACGTGGCGTACGCAACGGACGTTGATCTTCACGAAGGCTTGGAGGATCTGAAGCAGCGGCGCGTGTTCCTCTCCGTCGGGCACGACGAGTATTACTCGACGGCGATGCGCGACGAGCTGGAGTCCGCGCTCGCCGCCGGCACAAGCCTTGCGTTCTTCGGCGCGAACGATATCTACCGGCACATCCGATTCGAGGATTCCCCGCTTGGTGCCGACCGCATCGAGGTGAATTACAAATATGCCGGCGAGGATCCGTTGTTTTCAGCGAATCGCAGCGAGACAACGGGCCAATGGCGCGACCGGCCGATCAATCGTCCGGAGCAAACGCTTCTCGGAGCGCAGTATTCGTGCAACCCTGCGCAAGGCGATTGGGTCCCGACCGGCGAACCGGCGTGGCTCTTTCGGAATACGGGATTCGCTCCGGGAGATTCGATCGACGGACTCGTCGGGTACGAGTTCGATCGTCTGTTCATCCACCAGCCGCATCCGGACAACGTGATTCTCGTCGCGAAGTCGCCGGTGCGATGCGGAGGAAAGAACGGCGAGTCGAACACCACGCTGTACGTCGCGCCGTCGGGAGCCGCGGTGTTCGACGCCGGCACGCTGTACTTCACATGCGGGGTCGGCCCGACGCGTTGCACGCGCCGGTCGGGGTCACGCATCACCGCCGACCCGCGACTGCAGCAGCTCGCGGCCAACCTCATCGACGCGATGCTCACCCGGCGTTTCGAGTGACCTTGACAGTGTGACAAGTTTCGTCATAGTGTCACACCATGCTGCATGACCAGGCGCCGGGTGTCGACGAGCAGACGCGCTCTCGCATTCTGGACGCGGGGTTTTCGTGTGCCGGGCGCTTCGGGGTCGGCCGCACGACGATGAGCGATGTGGCCCGCGAGGCCGGCCTATCCAGGCAGACGTTGTATCGCTATTTCGCGAGCAAGCACGACTTGATCGCCGCGCTCGTCATGCGCGAAGACGAACGGCTGATCGAAAAGGTGCGGGTTGCGGCCGAACCCTACGAGGACTTGCGGCCGGCACTTGAAGCGGCGTTCCTGACGTGTCTGCAGTTCTTCCGTAATCACCCGTTGTTGACACGCGTGATGGCATCCGAACCCCACGAGCTGTTGCCGTTCCTCACGGTTGAAGGAAATCCCGTCATCGACCTCGGCACGCGAACGATGGAAGAGGTTCTCGCGCAGCGGCTCCCCAACACGTCGCGATTCCTCATTCACCGCGCCGCCGAGACGTGCGCCCGGGTTCTGACGAGCTACGCAATCACCCCGCCGGTCGACTCGATCGAAGAAGTGGCGGCGTCGACCGCCGATTTGTTCTCTCATGGATTGTCGAAGGAGGCACGATGAGCACGGACTACTACACCATCCCGGTGACCGAAACGAAGTGGGGGATCGAAAACTCTTTTGACACGGTCTTTAATTGGGAATACGACGAGCAACGCGGCCGCCTCGTCACACTGTACGACAAAGGAAAACAGAAGCAATGGGATTCCGCGGTGCGCCTCGACTGGTCGGTCGATGTGGATCCGGGTTCGCCGGACAACGGCCCCGATTACTACATCCCGATCTACGGCTCCGACATTTGGGAGCGGCTGACCGAAAAGGAACAGTACGAGCTGCGCCATCACATGGGGGCGTGGCTCAACTCGCAGTTCCTGCACGGCGAGCAAGGTGCGCTCATCTGCACCGCGAAGATCGTGCAGTCCGTTCCCGACATCGACTCGAAGTTCTACGCCGCTACGCAGGTCATGGACGAGGCGCGTCACGTCGAAACATATTCCCGTTACATCCGCGAAAAGATCGAGATGGCGTATCCGATCAACCGCTTCCTCAAGACGTTGCTCGATCAAGTCATCCAGGATTCCCGGTGGGACTTCACGTATCTCGGGATGCAGATCATGATCGAAGGGCTCGCGTTGGCGGCTTTTTCGCTGATTCGTGATTTCTCAACGGAGCCGCTGGCGAAGGCAGTCAACACGTACGTGATGCAGGACGAGGCACGTCACGTCGCTTTTGGGCGGCTTGCGCTGCGCGATTACTACCCGCAGCTGACCGAACCGGAGCGGCAGGAACGTGAAGAGTTCATCGCCGAGGCGTCGTTGCTGATGTACGGCCGCTTCATGGCGCAAGAGGTGTGGGCGAACCTTGGGTTCAACCTCGACGAGGTCATGACGTATGTCGAGCAGAGCGAGATGATGTTGCAGTTCCGCAAGATGCTGTTCTCGCGCATCGTTCCGATCGTGAAAGACATCGGCCTTCTGGGACCGAAGACGAGCCGGGTCTTTCAGCAGCTCGGCGTGATGGAGTACGAGTCGTTCAACCCCGATGAGCTGAGCGCGGCCGACGAGCAGATCGCGGAAGAGATGGATCGCCGCCGTGCGGAGATCAACGCAACGGTGCGGCTGGGTCTCGGCGAAGACGCGGAAAGCGAGGTCGCCGGCTAGGCCGTTACGGTCGCAGACTCAATGGCCGCCGACCACGGCTCCGTCCAGTGCCGCACCGCACGGACACTCACGAGCTGCGGGAATCGCCGGGACGATTTCGAAGAGAAGGGACCGAAGCCGCTCGTTGTTTTCCCGGAAGACTTTCAACACCTCCGGCACCGAAACGGGCGGCATCCCTTCGAGCCCGACGTCGTAATCGGTGATGAGCGAGATGTTGCAGTAGCAGAGCGCAACCTCTCGGGCCAGGACCGCCTCGGGATACTGCGTCATGTTGATGACGTGCCAGCCCGCTTGCGAATACCACCGCGACTCGGCGCGCGTGGCGAAGCGCGGCCCTTCGATGACGACGACCGTGCCCTGCTCGTGAACGTCGATGCCGAGGGCGCGTGCTTTCGCGGCTGCCTCGTGGCGCAGCTGCGGACAGTACGGATCGGCGAGGGACACGTGTGTTGTGGCCGGCCCGTCGTAAAAGGTCGCAATGCGTCCGCTCGTCCGGTCGACGAGCTGATCGCTCACGACGAACGAGCCCGGCTTCACATTCGGCTGCAAAGACCCGGCTGCACTCGGAGCAAGAACGCGCGTGACACCTATCTCTTTCATCGCCCACAGGTTCGCGCGGTAGTTGATCTTGTGCGGAGGAAACTCGTGCTTGCGGCCGTGACGCGGCAAGAATGCGACGGCGCGGCCGGCGATCTCACCGGTGACGAGCGGAGCCGATGGTGGGCCGAACGGCGTATCGATCTCGATTTCGTCCGAGGAATCGAGCAGCGAGGTAAAGCCGGACCCTCCGAAAATGCCGATTTCGGCGTGTGCCACGGTCGCTCTAAGAGGCTTTCGGCTTCGAGCCCCCGCCGTCCTTGGTCTTCGAGGACGATTCGGAGCTCTTTGAGGACGATTCTGAGCTTGATTCCGACGGCTTCGAGTCGCTTTTCGTCGTGCCTTCGTCTTTCGGCTTGGCGGCAGACGGGCGCTTCCCCGCCCGGTTGTCCGTCGAGTAGAAGCCCGAGCCCTTCAACACGATCCCGACGGGATGGAAGACACGTCGCAAGCGCCCGCCGCACACATCACACACCGTGAGAGGCTCGTCCGTGAACGACTGGACGACCTCGACCTGGTTCCCGCAGTCTTGGCAGCGATATTCGTACGTCGGCATGACGCCGCGATTCTAGCAAGGCCGGACGAAGCCTCTCTGCAGTTCGACCGTTGGCTTATCCGCAGCTCAACACGTTTTCCTGCCTCGCGCACATGCATTTGATCGCTAACCGCCCGGTCGAAGGACGCGCCGTTCGGTGACGACGACGGTAACGTCTCGATCGTGACCTTCTCGGGGAACCGACGTCACGATTTGGGCATCGAAGCAGATCCCGACGATCGGAACGGACGGATCGATCGTCTCCAGGAAGCGGTCGTAGAAGCCCCCGCCATACCCCAGCCTGCCGCCACGCTCGTCGAATGCGACGCCGGGCACGATGACCACGTCGGCCGTGGAGGCCCGTTCGCGCAGTGCCGGCTCCCGGATGCCGCGATATCCCGGAATGAGGTCGTCGAGCGACGAGATGGCGGCCGCGATCAACCGGTCTCCTTCGACGTAGGGCAGCAAAACCGCCCGACCCTCGTCGAGGAGGCGCGCGAGCAATGGGTCGGTGGGAATTTCGGGACCGAACGAGGCGAAGGCGAGCACCGTCTTGGCACCCGCGACCTCGCGGAGCCCGAGAACCCCGGCGGCGACGGCGACCGCCGCCCCGGCGCGGTCGCCGGCAGGAACGCGCGAGCGCGCGAGCAGGGCCAGCCGGCGAACGACGTCCTTTTCGGCTTTGATCGGCGACCTTTCGTCGGCAGACGATCTCTTATCAAGAGAAGCTACCCGTGACAAAAAGTAAAGTCTCGCTTCTTTCGTGCCGATGGTACAAGTGCCGAACCAGGGCATTCCGGGCTGGGGAGCCCGGATGCTGACGAAATGGGGAGACGCTGTGTCGTTGCGCGCCAAGATGACGGCTTCCTTTGCCGGCATACTCGCCGTTCCGCTGATCGTCGCGATCTTCGTTGTTCACGGCACCGTGCGCGATAACGACGAGAGCCGGCTACGGGCCTCACTGAGCTCCCGCTATACGGCTGCCACGGCACTCATCGGCATCATGCAGGACGTCGCCGCTGCATCCGTGCGTCAGATAGGGCACGAAATCGCCGCCCGTCCCGACGCCGTCAAATCTTTCATCGATCCCCAACAGGCCTCCTTCGCTGCGGCGCGCATGCGAGGAGGTCTGAGTCTGGTCGCGCTCGTGAAACCCGACGGGCACGTTGCCGGACTGGCCGAGGCGGAGCCCTCTTTCCCCGCCGGTTCCGCCCGGCCACCTTTTGTGGACATCGTCGAGAAGCGCCCGAACGGCTGGGCGGTTCTGAGCGATGTCCAAGTGCAAGTGCCGTGCGGCCGAGGCTGCGTGCGCCTCGCAGGATCGGTTGTCGGCGGCTTCTGGCTCGACCGTTCGTTTCTGGTGCGACTGGACTTGCCCGACAGCGACATCACGCTCATCGTGAACGGTGTCGCGTCGGTCAGCACCACGAGCCGCGCCGGTGCTCTCGTCGCTGCTTTCACGACAAAGGACGTATCGCATCGTTCGGTCGCCGGCCGTGACCTAGCCGGCGTCCGCGGACCACTCACGTCCTCGGCGCCGGGCCTCGAGATCCTTGTGACGGGGCCGGATGCGCGTGACCCGAGTGCGCTCGTGCCGGTGCTCATCGGATTGTTTCTCCTCGCGCTTCTCGCCGGCATTCCGCTCGCGTACTTGATCGCGCGCCATCACACGCGACCAATCGACGAGCTGGCGTCGGCCGCGCTCGCCGTATCGCGGGGAGAATTCACGCGGCACATCGATCTTGGCTCGCACGACGAGATCGGACAGCTCGGGGAGGCGTTCAACACGATGACCGATCGCTTGCGGTCGTACGTCGGGGAACTCGAAGCGTCGCGCGACGAGATTCGTCGTTCGGTTCGGCGCCTCGGCGAAACGCTGCAATCGACGCACGATCTCACGCGTTTGTTGTCGGTCGTCTTGGAGACGGCCATGGTCGCGGTGCAAGGCCGCGCCGGCGCGGTTTATCTCGTCGGAGCGACGCGGAACGACATCTACGTGAAGGTCGGCCGCGGTCTCGGAAGCTCGGCGCGGCGTCGCATGTTGATGGGAGAAGGCATTGCCGGAACGGTCGCTCGCGAGCGCCGGTCGATTCTCATCCCCAATAGCGATCCGTCGTTGCGTCCCGCAGAATCCGAACCGGAAGCGAGCACAGTCATTTGCGTACCGCTCGAGAGCCAAGGTCAGCTCATCGGAGCGATGGCTTTGTATGGACGCGACTCGACGCAGCCATTCGGCGCGACGGAGCTCGAAACGATTCGTTCGCTCGCGCAGCAGGCATCGGTGGGAATCGAAAACGTCTTGCTGCACCAGGAAGCGCAGCGGCTGTCGATCACGGACGGCCTGACCGGCGCGTGGAACTATCGCTACTTCCAAATGCGCCTGTCGCAAGAAGTCGAGCGTGCAATCCGATTCGGCCGGTCGTTTTCGATGATGGTCATCGACATCGACCACTTCAAGCGCGTAAACGACACGTTCGGTCACCAGCGAGGGGACTCCGTGCTAATCGAAGTCGCGCGACGCATGGTCGGCGTGGTCCGCGTGCAGGTCGACACTCTTGCACGATATGGGGGCGAAGAATTCGTTCTGATTCTCCCCGAAACCGCGCTGGACGGCGCAAAGATCGTTGCCGAAAAGATTCGCGAGTCTATCGGCGGCGAGCCGATCGGACACGAGGGCGAGGAACCCGTGCACGTGACCGTGTCGATCGGCCTGGCGACGTTCCCCGATCACGGGACGACGCCGCGCGGTTTGATTCGCGCTGCGGACCAAGCCATGTACGAAGCGAAGGCGCGCGGGCGAAACCAAGTCGTTACGTGCGAAGAGCTCGACCATACCGGTGCCGCAGACGACAGTCCGGCCGAAGGCGCACCACCCGTTGCCGGCGACGCGCTTCGTTCGCGCATCGACGATCAAGACTCGACGCCCCCCGGCATGCGCCCGTAGACTCGCTCTCGACAAAGAGCGCGTCCATGCCGGTTACCAAAGCAGTTATTCCCGCCGCCGGGCTCGGTACCCGGTTTCTTCCGGCTACCAAGGCGCAGCCGAAGGAAATGCTTCCGGTCGTCGACAAGCCCGCTATTCAATACGTCGTCGAAGAGGCGGTCGCAGCCGGGATGACGGACATCTTGATTATCACCGGCCGCGGGAAGCGATCGATTGAGGATCACTTCGATCGGAGCTTCGAGCTCGAATACTTTCTCGAAAGCAGCGGCAAGCACGCCGAGCTTGCAAACGTCCGCGCCATCAGCGAGATGGCGAACATCCACTACATCCGTCAGAAGGAGCCAAAGGGTCTCGGGCACGCGGTCCTCGCCGCCCAAAAGCATGTTGGCGACGAACCGTTTGCCGTCTTGCTCGGCGATGACATCATGACCGAGCCGCTTCTTTTTCCGATGGTCGGCATCTACGAGACGTACGGGCGAAGCGTGATCGCCCTGCAGGAGGTGCCGCTCGAGAAGATTTCGGCGTACGGCGCGGCGCGGGCCGAACCGGTCGAAGAGACCCTCGTCAAGGTGCTGGAGCTCGTGGAGAAGCCGGCTGCGAAAGATGCCCCATCGAACTTGGCGGCGATCGGGCGCTACGTCCTGACGCCGGAAATTTTCGAGGCGCTGCATGCCCAAGCGCCCGGCGCCGGAGGAGAGATTCAGCTCACAGACGCGATCGGCGCCTTAATCGACCGGCAAGTGGTGTACGGGTTCCTGTACGACGGCCCGCGCTACGACATCGGCAAGAAGCTCGACTACTTACGCGCGACGGTGGAGCTCGGTGCCGCGCGAGAAGATCTCGGCAAAGACTTCCTCGATTTTCTTGCCGACTTCGCTCTCCGGAAGAAATTGGTGTAAGAAGATCACGCCCGCACATCCTCGCGGGTCCTTGAAACGAAAAATGGGGGTGTTACGCTCGTCGTGTTTACCGTTGTGAACCTTCCCGGCTCCACCGGGAGGAGGGGGAATACTGGGGCCGCTGGTACTTGGACTCCTCGCCCTTGTTTGGGCGGCGCTTCTGCTCCCCTCCATCGTCCGCTCCCGCGTCGCGGCTTCGCCGATCGACGGCGTACGCAAGTTTGAGCGGAACATGGGCATCCTCGAGAACACGCGCAAACCGAGGCCCGCGGCATCCGGTCGCTGGATCATGATCCCGCGTCAGCCTGCCGCTCAGGGACGGCGCCGCACGCGCATCATTCGCAGGCGCCGCCAGACGTTCCTCCGACTCTTGTCCGTGGCCGGCGCGACGTTGGTTTTGGGGCTCATTCCCCCGCTGCGCTGGCTGCTGCTGGCGAACCTCGCCGCCGATCTGATGGTCGGGGTCTACGTCTGGCGCTTGCTCGAATGGAAGAAGCGCGAGGCGGAGCGCGCCCGCAAGGTCACGCTCATCGAAGCCGATTCGCCGCAGCCGATCGCGCAGTCCGGCTAGACTGCGCCCCGTGGACCTCGGACCGATTTCCAGCGCGATTCGCGCACGCATGGACGCGAAGATGGCCGCGCGCGAAAAGGGTCTGCCGGCGTCGCGGGGCGCAATTCGATTC
>JAIVGO010000109.1 GCA_020201525.1 Actinomycetota bacterium
CACCGGCGGACTGCGCGAGCTCGTCGTGCACGAAGCAACGGGCTTGCGATTCGTTCCCGGGGACGACGCGTCTCTGGCGAAGACGATTTTGCGCATCCTCACCGAAAAGCGACTCGCGAAGCGGCTGACCGTGGACGCGCGGCGCATGCTCGACGATCAATTCTCCTGGCGGTCGATCGCCGAGCGCACGGTCGATGTTTATCAGCGGGCGATCCGCGAGGAAAAAAGGCTCCAGCGTCGGCGCGACGACCGCCCGCCGTTGCGCGCGATTCTCGGCGCGTCCCCGCTCCTCGCGCAGCGCTCCCGCTGAGCGAGCTACGTTCGCTGGGGCTTCTCCCCGCGCTTCTTCAGGATACGTGCCGGGACGCCGCCCACAATCGAGCCGGCCGGCACGTCACGATTGACCAGCGCGTGGCTCGCCACCACACTGCCGCTTCCGATCGTGACACCGCGCAATACCGTCGACTTCTCGCCGATCCAGCAATCGGCTCCGATCTTCACCGGCGACTTGATGATCCCTTGCTTCTTGATCGGGACGGTCAAGTTCTCGTAGCGATGATCGAAGTCGCAGACATAAATCCAGTCGGCAAAAATGCAGTCGTCACCGACGTCGATGTCGAGATAACAGTTGATCGTATTCGCCCGGCCGAACACGACCTTGTTCCCGATCCGTAGATTTCCTTCGTGACACCGGATCGCATTGCCACGTCCGATCCAGGCCCAGCGGCCGATCGTCAGTCGCCCGTATCCCGGCCGCGCGTACACCTCTGCGCCCCGCTCCAAGAAAACGAACCCTTCGGTGATGATGTGCGGGTTACGGATCTTGAACCACACGAACCGCAACGCCATGACCCAGAACGGCGGCAAGTACAGCCGGTGATCGCGAAGGAATCTCGCCGTCCGGCGCAAGCGACCGAGCAACCCTGCCGGACGATCGCTCTCCAGTGGAAATGGCCGAGTCTTCGCCCGGATGTCTTCGCCGGTCTTCACATCCAACGAATCACTCCGGTTTCGTTGCCGAAAACAGCACGTTGTAAAACAGCTGGGACGGCACGATGCGTCTCGTGATCGCGTTGTCGATGCGGTACAGCCGCAGATAGTTGCGGTACGCAAAGAGCGCCCACCGCACTCCGAGGCGTTCCGGCGCTGCGAGAGCCTCGAGCGTACGCACACTCCATCCGAACACGCCGCTGACGAATTCCTCTGTCTGCACATTGACCGGATAGAACCCGGCATCGCGGAGCCAGCCGCGCACCATGTGCGGGTGAAATTCATGCAGGTCCACGTGTGCTTCCAGGGCTGCTTCGGGATCGGAGTGCGCGCCGCTTTCCGCTGTGAGCCATGTGCCCGGCAGAATGCGGCCGAGCGTCTTCACGGCGGCGGCGGTGGTGCGTTTCGCAACTCCCACGATGGCAAAGCCGAGGCGTGTCGGTTCGCCGGCCACGACGAAGAGGCCTCCGGGCTTCAGCACCCGAAATGCTTCGGCAATCGCCCCGGGGACGTCGGGCAAGTGGTGCAGCACCGCGTGACCGACCACCAAGTCGAATGTGTCATCCGGATACGGAAGCGATTCCGCGTCGGAGGCTCGTCCGTGTACATCCACCCCGACGTGATGACCGTTGCGGACACAGACGTCCACCATCCCCTGGGAGATATCCGTCGCGTGCGCTTCTCCGACGAGCCCCGCTTGCCACAGATTGACGATGAAGAACCCGGTCCCGCAGCCGATCTCCAGGACTTTGTCGTACCGCTTTTCCGGAGCAACCTTGAGGAACTTCTCGCGCGCGTACTCGATGCAGCGCTCGTCGAAGCTGATGCTCCACTTTTCGTCGTACGACTTCGCTTCCCAGTCGTGATAAAGGATGTTCGCAGTCTTGGCATCGAGGACCGACGGATCCAGAAGTCCGAGCTGCTCCGCGCTCATCGCCCAACGAACTCCGCTTTGCCCGGACCCTTTTCGATAAACGAGCTCATGCCGATCTTTTGGTCTTCCGTGGAGAAGAGACCGACGAAGACTTCTCGCTCGATTGCCAGGCCATTCGACATATCAACTTGGAGCCCGCGATTGATCGCGATCTTCGCGGCGCGAAGCGCAACGAGCGGCCCCTTGGCATAGCGAGCGGCGATGTCGCACGCCTTCGCGTAGACGTCTCCGGGATCGGTCACGACGTCGACGAGACCGATCGAAAGCGCTTCCTCGGCGCCCAGAAAGCGGCCCGAATAGATGATGTCCTTCGCGCGCGCCGGGCCGACCAGGCGCGGGAGGCGCTGCGTTCCACCGGCGCCGGGAATGATTCCGAGAAGGATCTCCGGCTGCCCGATCTTCGCCGTCTCCGAAATCACGCGAAAGTCCGCCGTCAGTGCAAGCTCGCATCCTCCGCCGAGCGCGTATCCCGTGATCGCCGCGACGACAACTTTCGGTATTTCTTCGACTTGGGAAAAGACCGCTTGCAATCCGCCCATGCGGTTCATCATTTCTTGTGGAGACCGTTGCGCCATCTCTTTGATGTCTGCACCGGCGGCGAAGATCTTGTCACCCCCGTAGATGACCACCGCCCGGACATCGTCGTTGAAGGTCGCTTCGCGCGCCGCCGCCTCGAGCTGTTCGACGACCTCGCCGTCGATTGCATTCATCGGCGGACGATCAAGCCTGATTGTGCCGACGCCGGTTTCTTTGTCGACGTCGAGGCGCACGTAATCGGCCACACAACACCCCCTGCGATAGAAGGGCCAGATTCTACCGCGCGACTCGCCGCACCTCGAAACGTAGAACCCGGTACGATTCGGCTCTATGGCTGCTTTCGCGGGACTGGCCCGGCGCCGAAAGATCGCGTCGGCGGGGCAACTTCGACGCAACGGCGACGCAGCCGGCGCGGCGGAAGAGCTTTCAACGGTCTTGTCAGAAGCCCCGGACGACGCCGCGGCGAACGTCGAAATGGCGCGAGCGCTTCATCTTTTGGGCGATCTTCCCGGCGCCGAAGAACATTACCGCCGGGCGCTCGCGGCCCAGCTCGAATTCGCTCTGGTCATCGAACTCGCGGGTATCGTGGGACAGCAGGAGCGCATCGAAGAGGCCGAGGAGCTGCTGACGGCCGCGGAGCAAATCGCGGAATCCGACAAGAAGCTCGACATCGGCGAGGTACATTTCGCACGCGCGATGCTCGCCGCGGCGAGCGGGCGCACCGCAGATGCGCTCGCGTCGCTGAAGCTCGTACCGGAGACGAGTGGTCCGCAGCTGAAGCGTTTTGCCGTTCGGCTCCAGCAGAGCATTCTGGCGGCATCGACAAACGAGGCGGCCGGCGAGCCTTAAGCGGACCCAACCCGGCGGAGCTTCGACGCGGGCTTAGGGAACCACAGCTTCATGTGAATCTCGTTGCCTTGCCGCTCGATCGTAAAGCGTCCGCCTTGTGCAGACATGAATCTGCGCACCAAAACCATTCGAGCGTCGCGCTTTCGCGTCGTCACTTGATCGGCATCCCGCGGTACCTTCACCAACACCACGCCACCGCCCATCCGCTCTTCCGCCTCTGCGGTAACTCGCCCGTCCGCGAGACGCACGGCGATTGCAAGGGCGCTTTGAATGATCTGCGAGACGATCTCCGGATCTCCGCTGACCGGCACAGGCGCGCCGAGCTTGACCAAGGCCCTCACATTCACCCGTCGTGCGGCTTGATGGAGCGCCCTCGACAGATCGAGCGAGCGTGAATGCGTTCCGTGATCTTCGACGCGGAGTGCCGTACAGACTTCACCGACGAGAACCGCCAGCTGGTTCAACTCGGCGTCGAGGATGCGCACGAGAACGGGATCTTCATGTTCTGCCGCAGGTTCGGAGCGCAACAAAGCGGTGAGGGCCCGCAGCGACAGTACGAGGTCTCGAACTTCCCGCTCAATTCCCCGCAGGGTTTCCCCCGCGATCAGTCGTTCCTGCTCGGGTTGATGCAAAACCACAGCAGGGCTCCTTTGCCGACTCTTCAGCCCATTCCCCGCCTGGCTCGGTCAAGTTCCCCGCAACCAATATGGCAGAAAAGCTCGCGAAGTAAACAAGGATGAAGCGGCAAAACTAGCGCGTATCGCCTATAAGACAAGCACTTAATTCGAATTTACGTAAGGCCGCTTGCTTTGATTGCGTCGTCCAAAGAGCCGGGGGCCCAACCAAACTGTTCTGCGAAATCGCGTGAATCTGCAATACGATCGCGAGACCATGTTCGCGCGATCGCGCGCGGAATGCCCGGTACCGACTTTCGACGTTGAATGCGTTTCGCGCGCGTGACCCTCGTAACGAGCTCATCGAAGGACACGCCTTCGTTGCCGCCGATGTCCCACTCCCCGTTCACCGCGGCGCCACGAGAATCGGCGAGCAGCAACGCGCGTGCAACGTCGCCGGCACCGATCGGATTCATCCGCTGCGACCCCGGGGACAACGACGTGGCCACGCGTGCGTCGCGAGCCCGCCGCAGCGCTTCTCCCAGTGGCGTGTGTGCTCCCAGGATCGGCGCGCATCTCAAAATCGCGAATTGCAAGCCCGATGATCGAACGAGATCATCCGACGTTCCGCGCGCTCGTAAGTATTCATCCCGCGCTGTGGGTGACGCGTGAAGCTCAGATAGAGCCAGAAACCGCATGACGTCGGCGCTTCGCGCGGCGATGAGCGCGACGTCCGTCGTCTCTTGATTCGACCAGTCCCGAAGGCGGAAGGGAGGATCTTCCTCTGCCGCGAGGTTCACCACGGTATGGACTTGCTCCATGGCCGATTCCATCCTGCCGAGGTCGTCGTAGAGCCCAACCGCGACTTTGCACCCCATCGATCGAAGATCGGCGTCGTCTTGTCGAACGTAGGCGCGCACTTGCGCGTCTTCCGCGCGCAACAGCCCAGCCAGTGAGCGACCGACGTCGGATGTGGCGCCGATGATGAGGACCGGCACTAGAAACGAGGGGCTTCGCGGTACTCGCCGAACACGTCCCGTAAGGCGCCGATGATCTCGCCTTCTGTAGCCGCCGTCCGCGCCGCGTCGACGATGAACGGAACGAGGTTGTCGCTACCGCGCGCCGCCGACCGGAGTGCGTCGAGCGATGCACCGACGGCGGCCTCGTCACGTTCGTCCCTGAGGGTCGCGAGTGCGCGGCGCTGTTCGGTTTCGACTTCCTTCGAAATGCGCAGGATCTCGAGCTCACGTTCGTGCGTGGCGACGAACTCGTTGACGCCGACGATAACCTTCCGCTTCTTTTCGACCATTCGCTGATACCGGTACGCAGCATCGGCGATTTCCTGCTGGAACCAACCCTGCTCGATGCCGGCGAGCACACCGCGGAGCATTCCCTTTTCTTCGCCGAGGCGCTCGATCTTTCGGAAATACTCTTCCGCCCGCTCCTCCATCGTGTTCGTGAGCGATTCCACGAAGTACGAGCCGCCCAGCGGGTCGATCACATTGGAAACGCCCGTTTCATGCGCGATGACTTGCTGCGTCCGCAGCGCGATCTCTGCGGCTTCTTGGGAAGGAAGGGCCAGGACTTCGTCGAGCGCATTCGTGTGCAGCGATTGCGTGCCCCCGAGGACCGCGGCAAGCGCCTCGATCGCCGTGCGCACGACGTTGTTGTACGGCTGCTGGGCGGTCAGCGACACGCCGGCCGTTTGGGTGTGGAACTTCAGCATCAAGCTCTTGACCTGCGTGGCGCCGTAGCGGTCGCGCAGCCAACGCGCCCAGATCCGCCGGGCTGCACGGAACTTGGCAATTTCCTCGAAGAAGTCGATGTGCGCGTCAAAAAAGAACGAAAGGCCGGTGGCGAAGTCGTCGACGTTCAAGCCGCGCTCTTTGCCGAGCTCGACGTACGCGAAACCGTCGGCGAGCGTGAACGCAAGCTCTTGGGCCGCCGTCGAGCCGGCTTCGCGGATGTGATACCCGCTGACCGAGATCGGGTGGTACTTCGGAACCTCGTTCGCACAAAACTCGATCAGGTCGCCGATGAGACGCAAGTGCGGCTCGGGCGGGAACACCCACTCTTTCTGCGCGATGTATTCCTTCAGAATGTCGGTCTGAAGCGTCCCTTCGAGCGTTTTCCACGGTATGCCCTGACGCTCTGCCGCCACGAGATAAAACGCGAACAGAATGACGGCGGGGCCCGAGATCGTCATCGACGTGGAAATCCCGTCGAGCTGGATGCCGGCAAACAAATGCTCCATGTCCTGCACGGAATCCACTGCGACTCCGCAGTGCCCCACTTCGCCTTCACTGCGAGGATCGTCGGAATCCCGCCCCATCAGGGTGGGCATGTCGAACGCGACGGAAAGCCCCGTCTGCCCTTGCTCCAGGAGGAACTTGTACCGTTCGTTTGTGTCGTGCACGTTCCCGAAGCCGGAGAACTGGCGGATTGTCCAAAGCCGTCCGCGATACATGGACGTGTACACGCCGCGAGTGAACGGGAAATGGCCGGGTGTCCCGATGTCGTTTTCGTAGTCCGTTCCGGCGACGCTTTCCGGTGTGTAGAGCGGCTCGATCTCTTCGCCGGAAATCGTGTCGAAATCCACCTCGCGCTTCCGCGCGGCCTCGTACTCCTTGCGCCAGTGCTCGTAACTTTCGGTCACGCGGTCTCCCCGGCTCAGCCGATCTGTGCCAACAGTTTATCCGCCGCCGCGTACGGTTCGAGGTTGTGCTCGACGACCTGCTCCGCGAGCGTTCGCAGGAGGTCGGAATCGTCGAATTGCTCCATCGCCTGCCGCACGCGGCCGAGTGCGATCTCCTTGATCTCGTCTAGTGCCCGGTCGAGGCGGCGCATCCGAATTTCCCCGGACGACTCGAGATGCTCCCGGTGCCGGTCGACGGCATCCAAAACTTCGCCCGCGCCCGTCCCGTCGTTGGCTTGCGTCAAAAGAACGGGCGGTCGCCATGCTTTGTGTTCCCCGAGATCGAGCATTTGCTCGAAGTCGCGGCGCACCTCGTGCGCGCCCTGGCGGTCCGCTTTGTTGACCACGAAGATGTCGGCAACCTCGAGTAGACCGGCCTTGTTCGCCTGTACGGAGTCGCCGAGACCGGGCGCCAGAACGACGATCGTCGTATCCGCTTGGCGGGCGACCTCGACTTCCGCCTGCCCGACGCCGACCGTCTCGACGAGGATGAAATCGGTACCGGCCGCGTCGAGAATTCGCAGTGCATGCGGAGCCGCCCACGCCAACCCGCCGAGTCGTCCCCGCGTCGCCATCGACCGGATGTAGACGCCGGGATCGGTCGCGTGTTCCTGCATTCTCAAACGGTCGCCGAGCAATGCACCGCCGGTTAGCGGAGACGACGGGTCGATCGCGAGGACCGAGACACGCTGCGCTTTCGCTCGAATCGCGCCGACGAGCGCTGCCGACAGCGTCGACTTTCCGACGCCGGGCGAGCCCGTGATCCCAATCGTGTACGCGTGGCTCGTGGCCGTCCCGATCGCGCGCATGATCTCCGGCAGCTCGGCCGAGCCGTCCTCAACGAGAGAAATCAGCCTCGCAAGCGTCCTGCGGTCGCCGCTCTTCAGCTTTTCCACGTAATCGGTAAGGTTCACCACCCCATATTACGCAGCCCGATCGCGAATGGAATGCACCCAATCATTGAAGGAGAGCCGGTGCGGCGAACACCGGTCGACGAGCTCTGATCCTCGTACGGCGCCGAGGCACTCGCCGAAGAGGAAGAGGTCCTTGCCTTCGAAAATGAAGTACACAGTATCGGCATTGGTCGACCGGTCGTTGGCGAGACCACGCACTTGGATCTCTCCTTCGTCGATGTCGTACGAGGTGATGGGAAAGATGTTGCCGGCCAGCACGCCGCGATTCGTGATGGGACGGGCACACAGCGACACACTGAGCGGCGCGAGATCTCGTTTCGGTCGAAAACAGACGAAGTCCGTGGCCGGCTCTTCGAGGGTGTACCCGTCGGGCGGCCGAATCACGTGTCCGGCAATGCGCACCTGCCCTGCGCCGCCGCAAGCCGTCACAGCGGCCGCTAGGATTGCGGCCACCACCTTTGTCGAGGAGGAACGCATGAAGTTCGGTCTAGACGAGGATCAAATCGAAGATTTGCTCAACGTGCGGGTCGGCAGAGTCGTCGACGAAAACGTGATCAAGGCGATCGCGGTGACGGTCGCCGCAAACAACGTCGAGATCGCACGCTTCGTTCAAGCGCGGATCGACGCAGCCCTCGAGGAGCTTATTCATTAGTCCTTGAGCCCGGTGATCCGGTAACTCACGCCGGCTTTGTAACGAAAGTTGATAGCAACCAGCACCGTGACGAACCCTTCGACGTAGCGAGTGTTCGACAGCGAGCCGCCGTCGATGGCGCGCACCCCGCGAATCTGGTGGCATAGGTCCATCACAATTCGCTTTGCCTCGTCGTCGTCGCCGGTCACGATCGTGTCGCTGTGAATCTCGTGCGACAAGTCGGCGAAGCGTGACACACGGATCTCGTGGAGCGCGCCCACGATGCGCGCCCCGGGTGCGATCATTGCGATTTCTTCGGCGAGCGATCCCGCGGAAGGAGGTTCGAAAACTGCGCGCTTGTTCGCGACCCGCAGGGGGTTGGCGATCGAAACGACGATCTTCCCATCGAGCTTGTCGGCGATTCCCTCGACCGTGGGGCGTTGCGCGTCGAAAGGAACCGTTAGAAACACCACATCTGCCTGCTGGACGGCGTCGTCGTTTGTCATCGCCGTCACGGATGTCGCCGGAATCGTCGCAAGAACCGTTTCTCGCGCTCGTGCCGCGCGCTCGGGCGTCCGGGAACCGACGAGGACGTTGTGCCCCGCGGCCGCGAACTGTTCGGCGAGGCCGATCCCCGCCGGCCCGGTCCCGCCCACGAACCCGATCTTCACGAGACCGTGAGCAGCTTCTGAAGCCGGCGCACGAGTCCTAAGTGCGTGATCATCCCTCGAACGATGATGTCCCGCTTCAAGATCCGGCGCGTGAGCATCCGGCCTTCCTGTGTCATGACGTCCGGCAACCCGAATCGCAACGGCACGGTGGAAAACGACATTAAGCCGTCGGAGTCGGCGATGATGACCACGCTGGGCTTCTTCGGTGACGTCGCAGAAATCTCCACTGTTCCGTCACGAAACGACATTCCGACCGTCGCCGGAACGTCGCGCGCGGTAATGGCGACGGCGCCGCGTGCGCCTTTGAGTACCTCGCCGAGCTCGGGATGCGCTTCCACATTGCCGCGAATGAGCGCGGCCATCATTTCAGCGAGCCCGTCGAGCTCTCCTACCGGACGGACGGGATCCACGAGCTACTGTTCGTCGACGAACTGCGTGTCGACCGCGCCGGCGAGATTCACGAGCTCATTGGCGGCCCGCACGTACCGAACGAGGGTCGGCATGTCGCCCTTGAGCTTCAGCTTCCCCTGCATCATGCCTTTGATCGGATCGAGCTCTTTGTTGATGACCTGCTTCCAGCGGGAGTACGGCGCCCGAATGATGAATGCCGCTTTCTCGCCCTCCTCGGCCGGGAGCCCATACCGCGAGTCGCGGCATTTTCCGTGCCACAGATCGGCCCACGTCCACACATCTTCCGGCACGCCTTTGTCGGGCTCGGCCTCGAACACGTAGGCGATGTCGCCTTCCCACGAAGCGGCGGCCTCCGCATACTCCTTGGACGAATTGATCTTGTCGACGTACTCCTCGAGCCATTCCTTGCTCGGAAACAGAGCCATGGTCCCCTCCCCAGTCGGACGCATTCCGGTGCGAGTCTAGACGCCCGTTCGTCCGGAGGGGAAAACGGATTAGCTCAGGAGACGTCGGGAAGATCGATGCGCGTACCGCCGAGGAGCGTCGTCACCTGCGGCTCGGTGTCGGGCTTGAACGTCGGGAAGTCCACCGATGCGATCGTCAGCACGACGGCGTCGATGTTGTCACGGAACATTCGCGCGTTGGGCCACAGGCGCACCGTCGCCGTCCTGATTGCGGAAGGATTCGCATCGTCGATCGGAATCGACACGCACCCGCGCCCGATCATGTCGGGTCCGTTCGTGCCCGGCGCCCACAGCTTCACGTCGAATTGAACGACGTGCGCGGCCGTCGTCCGGAACTTGATCGTCGTCTCCGGCGTTCCGACCATGTTCAGCCCCGGCGTCACCCCAGGTGACGTGAAGGTCGCGGTGTCGGCCGGGTTCGCTCCCTCGGGCACGAGGTCTGGAACGGTGTGCAGGCTCGTGTGCGGTCCGCCATTTCCTGCTATGCCGTCGTCGACCTGGTGAAGAACTTCGTGCGTGATTGCGTCGTTCCCCACGTTGACCGTGACGAGGTCGTTGGCAATCGTGCCGACGTCGGCACTCTCGGCGGGCGCGGCCGTTGTGAGCGCCCCGCCGGGCGCGGCGAAGAAGGTTCTCGTCGCCGATACGATCGGCCACGAGCTCGCCGTGTGATGGGTCCATGCTCCGTCGCCGCCGGTCGCGCTCCGCTCCGCGTAATCGACGAGCGGCACGACACCGGAGACGAACCCGTGATCTTCGCCGAGCAAGAACTCTTCCATCCAGCGCAGCATCGCGGATTCCTTCCCTGCTTCATCCCCGGGATCGTTCGGCCCGGCCGCGTGACCGCCGGATGCGAACCAGTAGTGGACCGGGAATCCGCGCGACGCGAGATCCTTCAAGATCGCGTTCTGATGATCGGCCGGGAAAAGTTGGTCTTCCCAGGAGTTGGACCAGAAAACAGGTATCTGCAAACCCTGCTTGTACATCGGCCGCGTCGCGTCGGGCAGCACGTACGTCAGCGGCGACCGCGACGCGAGATCATCGGTGGTCGACGGGACCGGGCCGAGCGTGACGTCTTCGGTGTCGGTGTTCAGCTGCGTTCCCCAACGTATCGCGAGCGAGTCGTCGGTCTTCGACGCCGAAGCTTTGTAGGCGAGCGCGAAGATCCCGGACGCAAAGGAGAACTTGTAACAGTCCTCCGGGTTGAGCGCGCGGTTCAAAGAATCAAAGGTGTTTCCCACGGCCGCGGCTTTGACGCGTGGATCGTTTTCCGCCGGAAGCAGCGATTCACCGCCACCCTGGGAGTACCCCGAGACGCCGACGGTATCTGCGTCGACGTGGGAGCTCACGAGCCCGGCCCAGTCGACCACCTCAGAGAAATCCTGGGTGGTGCGCGGCCCGAAGAAGTCGAACAAGCCCTCGGAGCTTCCATGGCCTCGGTGGGAATACATGAGGAGCGCGAACTTCTTCGTCTTCACGTACTCGATCCCGTACCGGACGTCGTACTCGCTGTCCTTGTTCGATCCGCCGCCGTGTTGGCGGACGATCAACGGAACCTCGACGCCGCCGGCGAGACCCTTCGGCACGTAGAGGGACGCATCGATGTGAATGCCATCGCTCATCGCAACCATGCCGGTGATGAGGTCGCAATCGCCTTTGTCGGACGCGCAGGGAGTGTCGATCGCTGCCCGGCCGGGCAACGCAAACAGCGCCGTCACCAGCAGGAACGCCGTCCCGAGCCCGAAGCGCCTCATCGACCCGACTACTTCGATGCGGTCACCGGGTTTTCCTCCTCAGCGAAAGCTGAGGACGATGAAGATGAACCCGATCGTGTTGAAAAGGCCGTGGGCAACGACGTTCGGCAGGAGAGAATCTCGGCGCATGAAGATGCGTGCCAACACATAGCCGAGCGCCCCGATCGGTACGTAAAGGATCGGCGAAACGTGGGCGAGAGCAAACACCGCAGCGGATGCGACGGCAGCGGCGAACGGGCTCATCCACTTCCGCCACGCTTGGAAAAGAAAGCCGCGGAAGAACACTTCTTCGGCCAGTGGAGCGAGAACGATCACGGTGATTCCCAGGAGTACCAGCAACGCGCCGCTCGGATGATCGAGCGGAACTTGCTTCGGCGTTTTCACCGGATGCCCGGTTACTTCGTGTCCGAAATAGAGGACGAGCGGCAGCAAGACGAATTGCAACATCAGCCCGAGAAGTCCGGCGCCTATTCCCCATCCGACGTCGGAGATCCGGTCACGAGACCGAAAGCCGAGATCGCGGAGACCTGATCCGTAGCGAACGCGCACCCAGACGATGACCGTCATGAGAAGCACGATCTCGCTGATCATTGCCGACACGACGATCGCGGCGTCGCGCTTCAACGTGAAGACGGCGGCCGCGGCGAAGCCGGCGGAAATCACCAGCTGGATGAGGAACACAATGAGCGCTTCCCACGCGCGCCAGGGCACCTTCTGTGTCTCGTCTGGTGCGGCGATGACTTCGTTCGGGGACGGCTCGGGAAGAGCAAGCCCGCAGCTGACGCAGAAACGATCCGTGACGACGCACGGATGACCGCAATTTGGGCACAGCCGCATAGCAACCGGCGGCTGGGTACTCACGCTTACGCCTCGAGCCCCGCCGGCGCGCGACGGTCCCGCCGCTCGATCTCCGCGCCGAGCACGGACAGTTTCCCTTCGAAATCCTCGTATCCGCGGTCGATGTACTCGACCCCGCCGATCTCGGTCACCCCGTCCGCCACGAGACCGGCGATTACGAGCGCGGCGCCGGCACGAATGTCCGGCGACCTGACCGGGGCAGCCTGCAAGCCCGGCCGGCCCCGGATGACCGCATGGTGACCCTCGGTTCGAATGTCGGCGCCCATGCGAAGCAATTCGTCGACGAACATGAACCGGCTTTCGAAGACGTTCTCCGTGGCGATCGACGTCCCATCGGCGAGCGACAGCAGCACCATCATCTGGGGCTGCAAGTCGGTGGGAAAGCCCGGATACGGCAGCGTCACGAAGTCGACGGCGCGCGGTCTGCCGGACAGCGCGACGCGCACGAAACCGGATCCTGCGTCGACGTCACATCCGGCGTCGGCGAGCTTGGCAAGCACGAGATCGAGATGATCGGCGCGCGCACCGGAAGCCGTCACGTCGCCGCACGTCGCGGCTCCCGCGATCAAGTACGTCGCAGCTTCGATTCGGTCGGGCACGACGTCGTGGTGCGCCGGCTTCAACCCGGCAACTCCCTCGATCTCGATGGTGGGTGTCCCCGCGCCGGAGATGTGCGCGCCCATGGCCTGCAGCATCTCCGCCAGATCGGCGATCTCGGGCTCGCGCGCCGCGTTATCGATGACGGTCGTACCTTTGGCGAGCACCGCCGCCATGAGCAAATTCTCGGTCGCGCCGACCGACGGGAAATCGAGCGTGATCGTCGCACCCTCGAGCCCGGGCGACCGGGCATTCAAGTATCCGTGGTCATACGAGACCTCGACGCCCATCCGCTCGAGACCCTTGAGGTGCAAGTCGATCTTGCGCGAGCCGATGTTGCAGCCGCCCGGCATCGCGACCCGCGCACGGCCGGTCCGTGCGAGCAGCGGGCCCAGAACGATGATCGACGCACGCATCTGGCGAACGAGGTCGTACGGCGCCTCGGACGCGATGTTGGAGGGGACGTCGATCTCCATGGCCCCGTCCGTGAACGCCACCGCACAACCGAGCCGCTCGAGCACGCGCCCCATCGTCGAGACGTCCGCGATCCGCGGCACCGACCGAAGCGTCGTCGTTCCTTCCGCCAGCAGCGCAGCGGCCATGAGCTTGAGCGCGGAGTTCTTTGCGCCGTTGATCGCGACGCGACCGTGAAGCGGGCGTCCGCCGGTGACGAGGTAACGATCCATGTGGAGATTGTATGCCCGGTTGCCGCGCTTCTAACGCAGGCTACATGCGCTCGATGCCGTGAACTGCCTCGATTGCTTTGGCGCGGGCCAGCCGCGACTTCTCTTCGACTGCCTCGCCGTCGGCAGCGATGCGCCGCTCGAGCTCGGTTATTTCCGCACGCGTCGCTTCGATGTCGATCTCTTGCGGCAGGATGACGTACTCCGCCAAGACGATCGCCGTCTCACCGTTCATTTGCAGGAAGCCGCCGTCGACGACCATCGTCTGCCGGACGTCACCTTCGCGAACGAGCGTCAACGGCCCGACGCTGAGCGCGATGAGGACCGGCGCATGGCCGGCCATGATCCCGATGTCGCCTTCGATTCCTTTCGCGATCAGCAGCTTCGCGTCGTCGCAGACGCTCACTTCGCGGTCGGGCGTGACGACTTGGACGGTGAACGGCATCAGACTTTCTCGACGCCCATTTCGCGAGCTTTCTGCTGCACTTCGTCGATGCCGCCGACCATGTAGAACGCCTGCTCGGGAATGTGGTCGAGATCGCCGCGCGCCACCGCGTTGAACGCCTCGATGGTGTCCTTGATGCCCACGTATTTGCCGGCGATCCCCGTGAACTGTTCGGCAACGAAGAACGGCTGCGACAGGAACTTCTGGATCTTTCTCGCGCGCGCGACCGTGACTTTGTCCTCTTCGGACAGCTCGTCGATGCCGAGAATCGCAATTATGTCCTGAAGGTCTTTGTAGCGCTGGAGAATCTGCTGCACCTGCCGAGCCGCGTTGTAGTGCTCCTCGCCGATGTACCGCGCGTCGAGGATGCGCGACGTCGAGTCGAGCGGGTCGACGGCCGGATAGATGCCGAGCTCCGCGATCTGCCGCGACAGCACCGTCGTCGCGTCCAGGTGCGCGAACGTCGTATGCGGCGCCGGGTCCGTGATGTCGTCGGCCGGGACGTAAATGGCTTGGAGCGACGTGATCGAGCGTCCCTTCGTGGACGTGATGCGCTCTTGCAGCTCGCCCATCTCGCCGGCGAGCGTCGGCTGGTACCCGACGGCCGACGGCATGCGGCCGAGCAACGTCGACACCTCGGAGCCCGCCTGCACGAAACGGAAGATGTTGTCCACGAAAAGCAATACGTCTTGCCGTTGGACGTCGCGGAAGTACTCCGCCATCGTCAGCGCGGCGAGCGCGACGCGCAGACGCACGCCCGGCGGCTCGTCCATCTGGCCGTAGACGAGCGCCGCTTTGTCGATGACGCCGGACTCCTTCATTTCCAGCAGAAGGTCCGTGCCCTCACGCGTCCGCTCTCCGACGCCGGCGAACACCGACACACCACCGTGCTGCTTGGCGACGCGGTTGATCATCTCCATGATCACGACTGTCTTGCCGACACCGGCGCCGCCGAACATGCCGATCTTTCCACCCTTCACGTACGGCTCGAGAAGGTCGATGACCTTGATCCCCGTCTCGAACATCTCCGTCTTGGACTCGAGATCCTCGAATGCCGGCGGGTCGCGCCGGATCGGCCACCGCTCCGTCACTTCGATGTCCGGCGCGTCGAGCGAGGAGCCGGTTACGTTCCACACGTGACCGAGCGTCACGTTGCCTACCGGCACGGTGATCGCGGCGCCGGTGTTACGCACCACGGCGCCGCGCCGCAAGCCGTCGGTCGGCTTCATGCAAATCGCGCGGACGGTGGATTCACCGATGTGCTGTGCCACCTCGGCGATGATCACGTCGCGCTTTCCCTCGATCTCGCGGTCGATCTCGAGTGCGTAGTTGACCTCCGGCAAGTGCTCCGGTGGGAACTCGACGTCGACCACTGGTCCGATGATCTGGACGACGCGGCCGTCGGGACGTTTGTCCGTCGATGTGGGTGCAGTTGTCGTCGCGGTGTCGCTCATCTCGTTCCTCTCCTAAACACTGGCTTTTTGAGCCTGCTTGCGGAGCGCTTCCGCGCCTCCGACGATGTCCATGATCTCGGTAGTGATTTCGCTCTGGCGCGCCAGGTTGGCGACGCGCGTCAAATCGCCGAGCAGCTCCTGCGCGTTTTCGGTCGCCGTCTTCATCGCGCGGCGGCGCGCGGCGTGCTCGCTCGCGCTCGACTCGAGCATCGCCGCGTACACGATCGTGATGACATAGCGCGGCAACAGCAGCTCGAGAATCGCGGCCGGCTCCGGCTCAAACTCGTATAGCGGCGGAATCGTGCCGGGCTCCAACTCGACGTCTTCCTTCACGATTGGTAGCACTTGCGTCGACAGCGCGCGCTGCGAGCCCGCCGACCGGAAGTTCGTGTACGCGACGAGCACTTGGTCGCTCTCGCCTGCGGAGAACTCGTCAATCAAACGCCGGCCGACGGCTTCCGCGTCCTCGTATCGCGGGGTATCGCTCACGCCTTGGACGCTCGATGCGATGTCGTAGCCCCGAAACCGGAAATACGACACGCCCTTCTTGCCGACGATGTGGAGCCGGTAGCCCTGACCGTTCCTCTGCGCCTCTCTGATGATGCGCTCGGCGACGCGAATGACGGACGAGTTGTATCCACCGGCGAGCCCGCGGTCGCTCGTGATGACGAGGACGCCGACGGTGCGCGTCTGCTCGCGGGCCTGCAACAGCGGAAACTGGCTCTTCGCCTCCGAGATGCCGGCCAGCTCCTTCAGCGCCTGCTGAATTCTCTCGGCGTACGGGCGAGCGGCTACGACCCGCTGCTGCGCCTTGACGATGCGGCTCGTCGCGATGAGCTCCATCGCGCGCGTGATTTTCATCGTCGACTGGACGCCGCGAATGCGCCGCCGTGTTTCGCGAAGCTTTGCGCCCATGCTCTAGCCCGACACCCGTTCCCAGCCGACGTCGCCCTCAGCCGCCGTCGCGCCGCCGGCGGCCGCGGGGCTGAAACCCTTCTTGAACTCTTCGATCGCCTCGCGCAGCTTCTTCTCGAGCACGTCGTCGAGGTTGCCCGTCTGGACGATCTCTCGTCCGATGTCCGGCTGACGCGAGTTGAGATAGTCGATCAGCTCGGCCTCGAACTTCTTGACGTCGGCAACGGGGACGTCGTCGAGGTACCCGTTCGACACGGCAAAGATCGAGATGACTTGGTGCTCGACCGGCATCGGCTGAAACTGCGGCTGAATCAGCAGCTGCACCGTGCGCGCACCGCGGTCGAGCTGCGATTGCGAGGACTTGTCGAGCTCGGAGCCGAACGCGGCGAACGCTTCCAGCTCGCGAAACTGCGCGAGGTCCAGGCGCAGACGGCCGGCCACTTTCTTCATCGCTTTGATTTGGGCATTCCCACCGACACGCGACACCGAGATGCCGACGTTGATCGCCGGCCGCACGCCTGCATAGAAGAGGTCGGTGACAAGGTAGATCTGACCGTCGGTGATCGAGATGACGTTCGTCGGGATGTAGCCGGAAACGTCACCACCCTTCGTCTCGATGATCGGCAGCGCGGTCAGCGATCCGCCGCCGAGCTCGGCCGACAGCTTGGCCCCGCGCTCGAGGAGACGGGAGTGAAGGTAGAACACGTCGCCGGGATAGGCCTCGCGACCGGCCGGGCGCCGAAGGAGGAGCGAGATCTCGCGGTATGCCTCGGCCTGCTTCGACAAGTCGTCGTACACAATCAAGCCGTGCTCGCCGTTGTACATCCAGTGCTGGCCGATGGCCGATCCTGAATACGGCGCGAGGAACTTGAACGGCGCGGGATCCGACGCCGGCGCGGACACGACGCACGTGTACTCCATCGCGCCGCTCTCTTCGAGCGCGCGCACGACTTCGGAAATCGTCGACGCTTTCTGACCGATGCCGACGTAAATGCACTTCACTTGCTTGTCGGTCTTCCACAGCTGCCGCTGGTTGATGATCGCGTCGACGGCAAGAGCGGTTTTACCGGTCTGGCGGTCGCCGATGATCAGCTCCCGCTGACCGCGGCCCACCGGCGTCATCGCGTCGACGGCCTTGACGCCGAATTGCATCGGCTCGCCGACCGGCTGGCGTTCGACGACGGTGGCGGCCTGCACTTCGAGCGGACGGAAGCCGGAAAGCTTCGATTCGTCGAGCGGCCCCTTGCCGTCGATCGGACGTCCCAGCGCGTCGACGACGCGGCCGAGCATTGCGTCGCCGACCGGAACCGAAAGAATGCGGCCGGTGAGCTTCACGGGGTTGCCCTCTTCGATCCTCGAAGACTCGCCGAGGACGACGGCGCCGATCTGGCGCTCTTCCAAGTTCAGCGCGAGGCCCATCACGCCGCCGGGAAACTCGAGCAGCTCGTTCGCCATGCAGTTCGGAAGCCCGGAGATGAAAGCGATGCCGTCTCCGGCCGTCAGCACGCGGCCGACTTGCTCGCGCTCCATCGACGGTCGGAACTCGTCGACGTACTTGCGAAGGGCGGAGGAGATTTCCTCCGGCTTGATCACCAGCTCAGCCATGATCCTTAACCTCTCTCCAAGTGCTCTTTCGCCAGTTGCAACCTGCGGCGAACGGTTCCGTCGAAAACGACGTCACCGACGCGCACCATCAACCCGCCGACCACCGACGGATCGACAAGAACCTTTACGTCCACATGCTTTCCGGTCGCGCGCGCAATCGCGGCGCGCAAACGGTCGCGCTCCGTCTCACCGAGGGGGACCGCGGAGCGAACTTCGGCCACCGCTTTCTGCGCTTCCTCCGCCGCCACTTCGACCAGCGCGTCGATGATCGCGGGAAGCTCGCGCGCACGGCCTTGCGCGATGACGAAACCGATCAGGCCGATCGTGTGGGGCGACGCCTTGCCGCCGAGCAGCTCCTCGACGACTTTCGACTTTTGCTCCGCCGGCAGCTGCGGATCGACGAGCGCGTCGCGCAGCCGGATCTCGCGCTCCATCGTGCGTGCGAAGCGAAAGAGCTCGTCGGAGATCTGATCGAGAGCGCCTTCGGCTTGCGCGACGGTGAACAGCGCCGTCGCGTACCCGCGAATCGCAGCGTCGGCCATTAGTTCTGGCCCTGTCCGTTCCCGAGAGCAGAGAGCTCGTCGATCGAACGCTCCACGAGAGCCCGTTGCGCTTCCGGAGACGACAGCTCACGCTCGATGACGCGTGCGGCAAGCTGCAAGGACAGGTCACCGACTGCGGAACGCAGCGACTGCATGGCTCGGTCGCGCTCACCGGCAACATCGGCCTTCGCGCGCTGAACGAGCTCCTGCGCCTCCTGCTCCGCGCGACGGATCAGGTCTTGCCGCATCGCCTCCGCTGTGCGCTTGGCCTCGTCGATGATCTTCTGTGCGTCCCCGCGCGCCTCGGCGAGCTGCTGGCGATATTCGTTCAGCAGCCGCTCGGCTTCCTGCTTCGAATTGTCCGCGGATTCGATCGAGTCTCGGATCCGCTGGGTGCGCGCAGCGAGCGTCTGCTGCATCTTCGGAAACGCGCCTTTCAGCAACGCCGCAAGAAGGATCGCGAAGGCTATCGAACCGAGAACGAACTCGGCCGTATGCGGGAGGATGATCCTCGTGCTGTCCTCTGCCGCAACAATGAACCCCAGCATGACTGCCTCCTACTTGGACGGAACGATGAAGAACAAGACGAATCCGAAGAGCATGATCGCTTCGACGAGCGCGAACCCGAGGAACATGACGGGACGCACGATGCCGGCAGCCTCAGGCTGGCGCGCCATCGCTTCGATCGCCTTACCAAAGATGATCCCGATGCCGATGCCGGGGCCGATCGCTCCGAGACCGTAGACGAGACCTTTACCGACCGGCGCGAGCGATCCGCTCAGCTCGGCCAGGACGCTCATGAGTGCCAATGCCATGCCTTTCCTCCTCTTCTAGTGCTCCGGATGCGCTGCACCCGCGATGTAAACAGCCGTAAGGATGGTGATGATGAACGCCTGCATGCCGGCAACGAAGATCTCGAAAGCGGTGAGAACCGTTCCGAGCGCGAAGGGCAAAACGAAGCCGATCTTTCCGAAGATGTTGCCGTGGATGAAGATCCACGTGCCGGTGAAGATGACTGCGAGCAGGATGTGGCCGGCCATCATGTTCGCGAGGAGTCGCAGCCCCAGCGTGATCGGACGCACGATGATCGTGGAGAACAGCTCGATCGGCGTCAGGATGACGTAGATCACCTTCGGGACACCCGGCGGGAACATGATGCCTTTGAAGTACGGGCCGAACCCCTGTTCCTTGATCCCGACCGCGTTGAAGACGACCCACGACAGCACCGCCAGCATGAAGGGGATACCGCCGAGCGCCGTCACCGGGAACTGCAAGCCGGGGATGATCGACATGATGTTCAGGAAGAGCACGAAGTAGAACATCGCCGTCAGGAAACCGGTCCACTGCGTTCCGGACGGGCCGAGCACCGGCAGGACGATTTGCTCGCGGACGAAATCCACGGCCATTTCGGCGACATTTTGCGCCCCTTCGGGAACGAGCTTCGGCCGCGCGAACGCCGCCGTGAAGAACCAGATGATCAGCAACGTCACCGCGAACAGCAACACGTGCGGAAACGTGATGCCGAGCCCGCCGATCTTGAAGAGCGGCTTGAACTCGAAGAGCTCGTTGACGTCGATCTGGAATCCGAGAATCACGGCGTCTCCTTCTTGGGCGAGAACGTGAGCGCGAGCCAGGGCGTCTTCGTGTATAGCCAGCACTCGTAGGCGAGCAACGCGACGATGCCGGCGCCGAACGTCACCGCGAACGTGGGATGGTCGATGGCGTCGGTTCCGCGGAGGAATTTCATCGCGAGAAACACACCGATCATGCGGACCGCGTAGCTCGGCATCGCGACGGCGGGAAACATGACCGGCGCGCGCCGCGCGACCCACACGAGTGCAAGGCCGGCAACGGCGAAGTTTGCAAGCACGAGCGCGATCGCAATCGCCGCCGCCAGCGCACCCGGCGTTCCGCGAAACACGAGTGCGAGCAATGCGGCTAAGGGCAGCACGACGATCGTTGCGAGCGTGCCCCCGCGCACCATCCGTCCTTCCCCGCTCATGTTCGTGGCTCTTCCTTCCGCGGTCGGCTTTGCGGCGCGAAACCCCGTCGATAGATCAAGTAGGCGCCGCCGGCGTACCCCACGACCATCCCGATCGCGAAAAACACCGGCCACGTATGGAACCAGCGGTCCAGCCCGTACCCGATTCCACCCCACACGGCCAACGCCGAAATGAGTTCCGAGAGCAGCACCCAGGCCTGACCCACGCCGGTCCAGCCAGTCTGAGGATTGGTTTTCGGGTCCGAGGTCCGCGGCATTGTACCTTTTCTCCAACCCCCACTGTCAAAGGCAGCGAAGGAACCGTTTCCCCAGGTCAGGGCCTATCCGGCACACCCAAGGTTAGGAGATTGTGAAAGATTTCTCAAATTGAATGGGCGAGCTTCTCAGGGGGCGCCGGTGCGCTCACCCGGCGCGACCGGTGCTTCTGCGAGCGCGCCGGGCTCGGTGGCCTCCCACGTTCGCGGACGCAGGAAGCGCGGCAGGACAAGCACCGACGCGACGAACGCAACGCCGAGCGTGAACCCCGTCCACCGTGCCACCGGACCGCGCCCGTACGTCAGCGCGAGCGCGGCTCCCCCGAGCATCGCGCTCCACAGGTACATCACCAAGACGGCCTGCCGGTGCCCGCGCGCCATCTCGAGCAGCCAGTGGTGGATGTGCCGCTTGTCGGCGTGGAACACTGGCCGTCGTCCCCGGACGCGGCGAAAGATCGCGAACATGGCGTCGGCGAGCGGAATCGCCAGCACGACGACCGGCAACAACACCGGCACGACGTACCCCGCGAAGTCGCTGAACTGCGGCTCGGTCGTGCGCCCGACGCCGCTCACCGTCGCCGAGGCGAGCAGCAGCCCCAGGAGCATCGAGCCGGAATCTCCCATGAAAATCTTCGCCGGGTTGAAGTTGTGTCGCAGGAACCCGAGACAGCCTCCTGCAACGATGGCCGTGAGTAGGGCCGCCGTCGACGGAACACCGCCGGCGGCGCGAAACGCGTACGCGAAGAACGCTGCCGATGCGATCGCCGACACGCCGGCCGCGAGCCCGTCCAGGCCATCGATCAAGTTCACCGCGTTGATCATTGCGATAGTCCACAGAACGGTCAGCAGCGAAGACAGATCGCTCGACAGCGAGATGATTCCGAGCTTGGGCACCCAGAAGTAAAAGACCTGGACTCCCGAAAACACGAGCGCGGCCACCGCCAGCAGCTGGCCGGCGAGCTTCGTCGGAGCCTTCAAGCCAAGGATGTCGTCGACGACGCCGAGCACGAGAATGATGCTCGCGCCGGCGAGGACACCGCCGGCTTCCGATGACGTCTTGAAGACCTCACGGAACGACGGCATGAAATACGCGGTACCGAGGCCGGCAAGGAGCGCGAGGTAAATCGCGAGACCGCCCATCGTCGGTGTCGGCTCGATGTGGACCTTGCGGTCATCGGGAATGTCGACCGCGCCGACGCGAATCGCCAGGCGGCGAATCAGCGGCGTGGTGAGCGTTGAAACGGCGGCGGCAACCGCAAAGACTATGAGGTACCGGGTCACGACTGCGGTTCGGGGAACGCCGGGAAGCGCTCGGTCAACGCCTGCACCCGGCTACGCGCTTCCGCTTGCGCGCTCGCGTCGCCTTCGGCGGCGTGCAGCACGCTTCCGATGATCGCTCCGATCTCTTTCATCTCTTCGACGTCCATCCCCAGGGTCGAGACGAGCGGCGTCCCGAGGCGAATGCCGCTGCCGATGCTCGGCGGCCGCGGGTCGAACGGAATCGCGTTCTTGTTGCAGACGATGCCCGAAGCTTCGAGCCGCTTTTCTGCTTCGTCGCCGGTGACGCCTTCGGCGCCGAGATCGACGAGGAGCAAGTGGCTGTCGGTGCCGCCCGACACCAATCGGAATCCTTCGCCGGCGAGCGCTTCGCCGAGCGCCTTCGCGCTGCGTACGATCCGCAGCGCGTAGTCCTTGAACTCCGGCTGGAGCGCTTCCTGGAACGAAACCGCTTTCGCTGCGATCACGTGCATCAGGGGGCCGCCCTGCATCATCGGAAAGACCGCTTTGTCGATTGCTTTCGCGTGCTCGGCCTTGCTGAGGATCATCCCGCCGCGCGGGCCGCGGAGCGCTTTGTGCGTCGTCGCGGTCACCACGTCGGCATGCGGAAACGGATTCGGGTACACGCCGCCGGCGATCAGACCGATGAAGTGCGCCGCGTCGACCATGAAGATCGCGCCGACCTCATCGGCGATCTCGCGGAACGGCTTGAAGTCGATGATCCGCGGATACGCGGTCGCGCCGGCAACGATGACCTTGGGCCGGTGCTCTTTCGCGAGGTCACGCACTTGATCCATGTCGATCAGCTCGTCGTCCTTGTGCACCTGGTACGAGACGACGTTGAACCATTTGCCGCTGACGTTGACCGGCGAGCCGTGCGTCAAGTGGCCGCCGTGCGCCAGTGACATACCGAGGAACGTGTCTCCGGGCCGCATGAACGCCGCGTAAGCGGCGAGGTTCGCTTGCGCGCCGGCGTGCGGCTGGACGTTCGCATGCTCGGCGCTGAAGAGCTTCTTCGCGCGCTCGATTGCCAGGTTCTCGGCGACGTCGACGAACTCGCACCCGCCGTAGTAGCGGCGGCCGGGATATCCCTCGGCGTACTTTGCCGTGAGGGGCGACCCGAGCGCGGCGAGCACGGCCGGCGACGTCAAATTCTCCGACGCGATCAAGTTCACCGTCGACCGCAAGCGCCCGATCTCGTCCATGATCGTCTTTGCGATCTCAGGGTCGGTGCGCTCGAGCTCCTCCCAGGATGGTCCCCAATACGTCACCGGCTCTCCTTCCGTACACGCTCTTCCAGGGCCGCAATGTTGGCGAGTCGTTCCGCGTGCCGGCCGCCGTCAAAGGGCGCGGCCAGCCACGTCTCCAGAATTTTAACCGCCACGGCCTCTCCCACGACGCGCTGCCCGACGCACAGGACATTTCCGTCGTTGTGCCGCCGGTTCATCTCCGCCGTGTAGATGTCGTTGCAAACGCCCGCCCGGATCCCGGGAATCTTGTTGGCAGTGATTGCTTCGCCGTTCCCGCTGCCGGCCACGATGACGCCGCGCTCCGCTCTGCCTTCGGCGACAGCGCGCGCAACGGCCTCGGAGATCACCGTGTAATCGGCCGGTACGGTGTCGGTCTCCACGCCGAGGTCGAGCACCTCGTGCTCGTTCTTCTCCATCCACTCCCGGAAGAGCTCCTTGTACCGGAACCCGGCGTGGTCGCTCCCGATGGCGATCTTCACTTGGTCACCTGAGCCGCCACGATCTCGTCGGCGAGCGCTTCGATCCATTCCTCGATGAGTCTTGCTACGCGCTCGTATTCCTCGGCCGTCGCACCGATCGGATCGGGAACGTCGTCCGCGCCCAATGTCATTGTCTTCGACGCCGCCTCGGGCAACGTCGCTGAGATTTCCGCAGCCTGTTCGCGCGTCATGCAGACGATACGATCGACGCTTCGGATGAGGCGCGGCGTGAGCCGTCGGGCGCGATGCTTCGACAGGTCGAGGTCGCGTCGCTTCATCGCCGACACGCCGTGACGCGAGGCGGGAGTGCCGTCGTGCGCGCCGGTGCCCGCAGACGTGATGAGATAGTCGTGGCCGGGCCCAAGGCGCTTGCGCAGCGCGGCATCCAAAAGCACTTCGGCCATAGGGCTTCTGCAGATGTTCCCGTAACAAACCAGAAGGATCTCAGGCACGCACAGACTCCAGAGCGGGCTCGCGGAGCCAGTTTAGTCGAAGAAATACTGAGACCTGTGGAACGACCTACGACTTGGTAACGGTCAGTTGAAAGCCCCCGACCCCGGAGACGTCGAGATACACCGTATAGAAACCCGTCGTCGCCAGCGATGGAATCACCAGCGTGTCCGACCCGCTGCCGGCGAACATCCCCATGACGAAGTTGGCACGCCGTTCGCAGTAGTCGACCCGATTGCCGTTCTTGCACGCCTGTGGCGTGAGCGAGATGTCCATCGTGCCGGTGAACGGCATCGGCGAATCCGTGGAGTGACCGATCATCTTGATCGTGATCTGGTTGCCGGCCGACGCCGTGAACGACGTGCTGCAGCCGCCGAAAACGACCGTTGCAATGTCGTCCGCATTCGCGGCACCGTGGCAGTCTGCGATCGGCGCCGCGTGTCCCAAAGAGGGCGACGCCAAGAAAGCCAGGCACAAAGCCACGGCGAACGCGGTCGCGTGCTTTCTCATCGTCATAGTTTGGTTGGTTGTTGCATAGATCTTTCGGCTTTGAGCAGCGGTTTTCCTGTCTGGCTGCTGGATTACCCGGCTATGCGTTCTATGCGGTCTTGTACGCAAGCGTCACAGCGTGTCGGGTTCGTTGTTGCCGCTTTGCCCTGAATTCGAGTGACGATTACGCGGGCGCCACGCGGGCGCCTACGATGCGTTCGATGTCCTCGCGAGAGATCGTCCCTTCGCGGCGGATGCGCGGCCGGCGGCCGGTCAGGTCGACGATCGTGGACGGAACATCCCCGGGTGCCTCTCCTCCGTCGAGGTAGACGGACACCAGCTCGCCGAGGCGGTCGGCCACGTCCGCAGCGCGACGCGGGGTCGGTTCGCCCGTGCGGTTCGCGCTCGTGACGGCCATCGGTCCCACGATCGAAAAAAGCTCGCGGGCCACGTCGTTCGCCGGAACGCGAAGCGCGACGGAGCCTTTCGTTTCGCCGAGGTCCCATGTCAGATCCGGCGCCTGCTGCAGCACGAGCGTCAAGGCGCCGGGCCAGAATGCAGCGGCCAGCTCGCCGGCTTCGCGGGGCACATGTGACGTGAGAGCCCACGCCTGCCGGGGCGCCGACACCATGACGGGCAGCGGCAGCGACCTCGGCCGGCCTTTCAGATGGAACAGCATGTTCGTTGCGAACGGTTGGAATGCATCGGCTCCGACGCCGTAGACCGTGTCGGTCGGAAACACGACCATGCCGCCGTCACGCAGCGCACGAGCCGCACGCTCGATTGCGACGTCGCGATCCTGCGCGAGCGAAAGGACTTCGCTCACACGCCCATCCAGCGGCCTTCGACGACGCGTGGCCGCCCGGCGAGATCGTGCGTCACGGTCGCTTCTGTATACCCGACCATCTCGAGAAGCTTGCCTACTTTCTCCGCTTGATCCGCGCCGACCTCCACGACCAGCCATCCACCGACCGCGAGCCAGCGCGGCACCTCTTCCAACAGCCGCATCACGACATCGAGCCCGTCGGGGCCGCCTTTCAGGGCATCGCGTGGCTCGAATTTCCGCACCTCGTCCGGGAGCAACGCAATGTCGTCGTCGGCGATATACGGCGGGTTCGACACGATGATGTCAACGGCGCCACCGAGCGCGGGATGAAGTGGATCGAACAAATCGCCGGGAAGCAGCGTCACGCGCAGCCCGGTACGCGCAAGGTTTCGCAAGCACCAGCCGCGGGCGGCGCCGGAGATTTCCGTTGCAAAGACACGCGCGTCCGGCACTTCCGCGGCGACCGAGAGCGCAATCGGTCCACATCCGGTCCCGACGTCGACCACGGTCGCTCGTCGTCCGAGTGCTCGCGCTCGGAAGATCGCACGCTCCGCCGTCACCTCGGTCTCCGGCCGCGGCACGAGACATCCGGGACCGATCTCCAGCTCGAGGCCGCGAAAGACCACGGTGCCGAGCACGTACGCGAGCGGCTCCCGGCCGGCGCGCCGCGTGATGAGTGACTCGACCTGCTTGCGCTCGTCCGGCGTAAGGACACGCTCGGGATGCGCAAGGACAGAAGTGCGATTTCCTCCGAGGACATACGCCGCGATCCACTGCGCGTCCCCACGCGGCGTGTCACAGCCCGCCGCCTCCAGCTTCGCTTCGGCTACCTTCAACGTCTCGCCGAGCATCTGCGGATCAGTCGTCATCGGCCCCGGAGCGCAAATGGCCGGCCTGCTCCTCGCGGCGCAGCGCGTCGATCATGTCGTCGAGGTCGCCGGCGAGGACTTGCGGCAGCTTGTGCAAGGTCAGACCGATCCGGTGATCGGTGACACGATTCTGCGGAAAGTTGTACGTGCGAATTTTCTCGCTGCGCTCGCCTGTTCCGACTTGTGTTCTTCGTTCGAGATCGATTTTCGAGCGCTGCTCCTCCTGGGCGCGCTGCAACAGTCGCGCGCGCAGGATGCGCATCGCACGCTCGCGATTCTGGAGCTGCGAGCGCTCTTCCTGACACGCGACGACTTCCCCGGTCGGCACATGCGTAATGCGAACCGCGGAGTCGGTGGTGTTGACCGATTGCCCCCCGGGACCGCTCGAGCGATACACGTCGATCTTCAAATCGTTCGGATTGATGTCGATGTCGACGTCTTCGGCTTCCGGCAGCACGGCGACCGTCGCCGTGGACGTATGGATGCGGCCTTGCGACTCCGTCGCGGGGACGCGCTGCACACGGTGAACCCCGGACTCGTGCTTCAAGCGGGAATAGGCGCCCTTCCCTTTCACCCCGAACACCACTTCTTTGTAGCCGCCGACGTCGCTGGCGCTGCCCGACAGAACCTCCGTCTTGAAGCGGTGCGCCTCCGCGTATCGCTGGTACATCTCGAAGAGCACGCCGGCAAAAAGTGCGGCTTCGTCGCCGCCGGCGGCAGACCGGATCTCGACGATGACGTTCTTCTCGTCGAGGGGATCTTTCGGGATCAACGCCTCTTTCAGCTGAAACTCGAGCTTCTTCAACCGCTCCTCGAGCGCAACGATCTCTTCGCGCAAGAATGAGGCGTCGTCTCCCGTCGCGCCTGACGCCATCTCTCGCGCCGCTGTGAGATCATCAGAGGCATGCCGGTAGTCTCGGTACAAGCCGACGACGAGCGAGAGCTCCGCGTGCTCCTTGCCGAGCTCGCGAAGCTTGTTCGGGTCTGATGCGACGGCAGGATCGGCCAAGCGTGACTCCACCTCGGAGAAACGCTTCTCTATTTCCGCAAGCTTTTCGAACATGACGGGGCGAGTCTAGCAAGGGTGCGGCGCAGCCATTTCTTCTAAACTTCACCGGACGATCGGTTTAACGACTGCATGAGACGCATCCCGAGCTGGATCGCAACGATGGTCGCACTCGCGCTGGCGACGAGCCCCGTCGCCGGTGCGACATATGTGAGCATCCCGTCGGTGTCCCGTGCTGCGACGGCAACTGCGCCTGCGCCCGAAGAGCGCCGGGTCGACCTTTCGGCCACGCATCTTCCGCGCTTCGCGTATCCGCTCTACCTCCGCCGACCGCTGCAGCAACAACGATTCCGGAGCTACGACGATGCGCGGGCGGCGGATTCGATGGTGTATGCGACGCCGGTCCGGTCCTCGCAGGCGTGCTACCGCGACGCAGCCGACTGGTGGCTGGACCACGACGCGGCCGCTCGCACGCGAGCCGTCGCAGATGCCGAGACGCTCATCGATAACGGCAAGTGGATCGGAAGAAAGCTCGTGTGGCGTTATCCCAAAGCCAATCGCGCGTTCGGCGCGTCGGCCGGCTGGACCTCCGGGATGGGGCAGGGGCTCGCGCTCGCGTGTATCGGCGGGGCGTATGCGATTACCGGCGAGAGGCATTTTCGTGATGCGGCTGCGGCTGCGTTCGAGGGGCTCGTCGCGCCGCTCGAGCAAGGCGGCACGGCAACACGATTCGCAACCGGCTCGTGGTACGAGGAGGTCGCCGGCGACGCCGAACCGGCACACATCCTCAACGGAATGATCTACGCACTGGGCGGAATCTGGACACTCAATCAGGCCGACCCGCGTCCGGAATATCGCTCGGCGTTTGCGAGAGGCGTGCGCGCGGTACGCGCCTCGATCGACGAATTCTTGTTGAGCAATGCCTCGCTGTACGACCTGCGGC